>JABSRV010000069.1:0-14158 GCA_013214905.1 Psychrobium sp.
TGCTTTAGCTGACTTCCTTATGCCACTGGCATAAGGGTTCTGCTTTCGCTCTAGGCAAAGCCGTCAAGGTTCGAATCGCCTGAGCTTATTGAGCCCTTAGTCAGCGAAAAGCTAAGTAATTGTGATTCGAATCCGCCGACACAACATATTCAGGAAATGTTTTGAACGCCGCTTGCGGCGGCCTTTGAGAAATACAGGACGTATTTCTTAATAAAACTGCGGTTTCAAGGATAACGGGTATAAAAATGCAGCAGACATGGCTTTCATGCTGCTGCATTTTTTCGTAAGTTCCGCTTAGTTTACTTTAAACTGCTTAACCGCTTCATGCAGTTTTTGTGCTTGTTGCGCCAACTTGTCGCTCATTTTAGCGTTCATATCTGAAATGCTTGCCGTTTGATCGGCCACATCGCGAATCGATACCACGTGCTTATTAACTTCAGAAGCCACTGTACTTTGTTCTTCAATAGCTGCGGCAACGGAAGTAGTTGTATCCATGATTAATGCAACGTTATGGGTAATCTCCCCTAACATCTCGCCAGCCGCTCGTGCTTTAACCGAGCTTTCTTCACCTTGCTCACGACACTGGGCAATAATGCCAACCATATTTTGGGTGCGACTTTGCAAGTGAGTAATGATATTTTCAATTTCTTTGGTCGAATCTTGCGTGCGGCTAGCCAGCGTTCTTACTTCATCGGCAACCACCGCAAAACCACGCCCTTGCTCACCAGCTCTTGCCGCCTCTATGGCTGCATTAAGCGCAAGTAAGTTGGTTTGATCAGCAATGCCGCGGATGACATCAATCACCGAACCAATGTTTTGGCTGTCTTGCACTAACTGGCCAACTTGCTGTTCAGACTTTGTTAGGTTCTCTGATAACAAGTTTATTTGATCAATAGTCTCTACCACACCTGACTGACCCATTAACGCATGTTTGTTGGTTTCATCGGCCTTGTCAGCAGCGTCAGAGGTATTGCGGGCAATTTCATCAATAGTTGCGACCATTTCGGTAACCGCAGTTGCTACCATGTCTGTTTCGATTAATTGCGCTTCGACACCTTGATGACTACTCTCAATATTTGCAGAAAGTTGAGCGGTAGTTTCATTTAACGTTAAGACTGACGCGTTAACATCTTGAATAATATGATCGAACCTTGCCACCATGACATTAAACTGCTTTGCCATGTCTGCTACTTCATCATCACCTGTTTCATCGGCTCGCAGAGTTAGATCACGATGTTGACTAATTCGTTGGATTAAATTCGCTAATGCGCCAATAGGCTTGATGATACTACGCCCTACAGCGACCGAGGAGCCTACCGTTATCGCTAATACCAACGCAAATAAGACGTAAAAAAGTATCGACATATTATTTTTAATTTGTGCCAATTGCTGTGTACTGCTTGCCAACAGATCTACAAGCAACGATTCGGCGCGTTTTATTTCTGAACGCATTGTTCCAGACAACCCTAAATCAGGGGCAAGTCCCATCTCTTGATAGGCTCTGGTAAATGTAAGGAACAAACGATTGTAATCTTCAAGCAGCGATTGGGCTCGGGGATTCTGTGATGCTAGTTGTGTATTTAACTGTTGATAATGCACTGAAAAACGCTCTATATATTTAGGCTTTAGACGCAACATAAAGTCTTTTTCGTCTCGACGTAACTGTAATAGCCCAGTCATTAAGTGTGGTGGTAATTGCTTTATTTCAGCTTCAATCTCATGGGCCGCTTTGCGTAATTCACCATAGAGTCCATCGTTGGCATGTAATCCGATGATTTTTTGTTGCTCGGCAAGACGAAAGAAGTGTTCTTGGTAACTGGTGATAACACGAGATAGTTGCTGTAATGATTGGGTGTCGATATCAAAATCTAAAAATATAACTTCCAGCTGTTTGCTTTTGTTTGCTAATTTTTCGCTGCTCACCGAAAATTGTTCTAAATACTTAGTATCTTTACGAGCCAAAAAGTCTTTCTCGGCACGCCTGAGACTTAATATTTTATTTTCAATGCCAGCGGTTAATTGAGCCCCAGTCGTTAACTGATTGGTTGAGCTTGCTGTATATTGGCGAACCAGCACTAAAACAGTCATGCTTAGGACGAGCAAAACGGTACTTAAAATTAATTTATTTTTTATTAACATGGAGAGCCTTTCTATAATTCACATTTAGTAGCCGACGCGACAGCGCAAAATCAGTCCCTGATATCTTTCTCTATACATTATGAATAATAGTCTAATAAAGGCCTTTTTACTACGACCCCCACCCATAAAACAAGACTACAGTGGATTTTTCGCTTATTTTTTCTGCTCGCATCGTGATGTGGAAGGATAAAATAACCGTAGTTTAGCGATCATCGTCAAAATTCCCACACCGGCTTTTATTGATCCAATAATTGTGCCACTAATTTTAGATTGCCCTATTCGTACTTTCGAATCTACTGCGTATTCCGAGATCTGCAATTGATTAATTATCGCCTTAACTTGCATTTCGACTGTCCAACCAAAGGCTTTATCTCGCATCGCCAATTGTTGCAACGCGCCAAAACGTATGGCTCTAAATGGACCAAGATCTGTCACCTTAACCCGCCAAAATAACCCAATGAGAAAACTGGCTAATCGATTGCCGGCCATTTGCGGTTTGGTTAACGCACCAGATTCAATCTTGCCCATGGTGCGAGATCCTATGGCTAAATCATCACCACTAACAATGCCATCTAATAACAATAGCGCTTGCTCGATAAAACACGAATCATCACCGTCAACAAACAATACGATGTCACACTTAGGCAACTGCGCTATGCCCGTTAAACAAGCGATGCCATAGCCAGCTATCTTTTGCACGACCACCGTCGCTCCCGCCTGTTGTGCTACCGCGCAAGTATTATCGGTAGAACCGTTGTCGCAAACGATAATATTGTCAATAACGGCTAGGCCATCATGCTCAAGTGTCGCTAAATGCGTGACCACCTTTCCGATAGCGCCTTCTTCATTGAGCGCCGGAATAATGACGCTGACACGATGATTTTTATACATAACTATTTCTTTTCCTGTTGTTCAACAATTTGTACCGGACTAGCCGCCAACGTACCTAGGCGAATGACCTTCGCTGACTGTCGGTCAATTTCGGCAAAACTTAAGGTTCCAGTAGGACAAGTCGATACACACGCCGAACACCGCACGCATTGAGGGTCGGTCATTGGTTTCCCTTTATTCGCAAAACTCATCACATCAATGCCTTGATGGCATACGCTGGTGCATTGGTTACAGCTAATGCATTTGTCCTTATCAGCGACAATAGCGTAACGGCTAAATCGAGCATAAATGTGCATTAAGGCCGCTAAAGGGCAAAAGAATCTGCACCAAACACGTCCGGAATATTTGAAATATAAACCTACGCCGAAAATGCCACCGAATAATATATCTACAGTCCACTTCCAACTCAACGCATTAACTAACTGGTATTTATCGTTATCTCCTTTTAATAATAAATCAAATGATTGGTGCATCCAACTCTCAGGCATCAACCAACCACCAATGCGAATAAACAATAGTATAAACGCCACCAATAAAACGACCTGTCCAACCATGTTGAAATTATTCCAGCCTTTGCCTCGTGGCATTTTATGGCGCTGTTGATCCCCTAATGTTTCAGCTAAAGCACCACACGAGCAAATCCAGCCACAATAAGCGCCCTTACCATATTTATAGATCAGTGCAGGAATGATGATAAATGTCTGAACAAAACTAATCACTAACCAACCCATCATAGGTGTCGGGGTAAATACGTTATACACATTGAGTGGCCACGCCAATATAAAGCCATAGGCATGCCAGTATGCACGGGGGTGTCCCCATGATGGCCAATTTTTAGCGGCTAGATCCGCCGCTGATATATAACTAGGAAACAGACTGTCGGCAATGCTTAAGCCTAAACCACTGTTGAAAGCACCAACATAACCTAACCAGGGTAAGAGGATTTCAGGAATAATAAACAACGGCAAAAATTGCACCAAGAACAAAGTCACTGTTTGCACGGTGACATAGGGTGTTTTTCGCCGCTTAATGCGTTGCCAACCAAAATAGCCAATAAGGCTGGTATACACCAATGTGTAATAAAATGAACGTGACTTCATAGATACAACAACGGTGCCAATAAAGGTGCTTCGGTCATTCACCTGCCCTTGCCACCACTCGCCTAAGCCACCAATAAGCGCAGGAATTTGGTCGGGAAATGAGCTTTGACTCCACAGATTATTTAACCAACCAAAATTTTTCCAATCATAGATTGCCGCGACTAATACCATGAAAGAAAAGAAATAGAACCAACCTAGATTTGAACTTTCACCACTGAGTTTAATTTTGCTGCGACGAAAAAAATCTAATGGCGCTTCACGGCCTAACATTAATAACACAGAGTCATTGGCCAAAGTGCAAGATCCTGAAGCTATGTTTAACTCCACATTATCTTGGTTAATTTGGCTCACACTACTGTTCATCTGTAATGTAATCTGACCATCAGCCACTAGTTGCTGAACGCGTTCTACATTTGCTTGTTTGGCACGGGAAAAGTCACTGCGTCGATAAGAAATAGTCACCGACGCACCAGCATTTAAGGTGGCAATAGCGGCTTCTAGTGCGCTATCACCACCACCGACAATAAGCAGATTTTTGTGCTGGTAATCTTTGGCGTCAATGAGACGGTTGTTTACTTTATCTAAGTTTTCTCCGGCAACATTTAGCTGACGATAATTACCAGAACGACCAATGGCAATGACTACTCGGTGTGCTTGTAGCGGCTCATCTTGGGCGATATCAATATTAAACAGGTTACCGATTTTTTTTACTTCATTGACCTTTTCATGCCGCCATTCGATATTGTCCGTCGCCAAACGCTGATGTAACTCAGTTAACAGCGCTTCTTTACTCACGGCTTTGTCTGAGAATTGCAACTCACTAAGCGGTGTAAACTCATTAGGATAGGTAAATATTGCTTTTTCTTTGGGAAAATTAGCGATGGTTGAGAATGGCTCGTTTGCCTCGATTAACACAAAATTTAGCTGTTGTTTTTTTGCCTCAAGCGCCGCTGCGTAACCACTGATCCCGCCGCCAATGATGATCAGATCAAACACTTCTCTTGATACTTTCCGCTGTTTAAACGCCGAGTCAGCATGCATGTGTGTCACGGCTTTTGCACCGCTTTGTGAAGCGAACTTTAACAAGGGAATTCCCGTTAAATCTCCCACTACGTAACAGCCGTCAATATTGGTTAGACCATTTTCATCGATTAGGGGGTATTGCTCTACCTGGCCTGCAGGCCATTGGCCATGAAGCCAATGTGTGTATTGCTTAATTTGCTTAAACATATCATTACCCCGCAATAAATTATTTTTCTATAGCGACAAAGAGTGGTTTAACTTTCCATAATTCGGCTAATAGCTTCAAGGCAGTCATGGCATACAACATGCCTAAAAATACGACTGGCCAATCGGCAGGCAACCAAAGTTGTTCATGGTTAAAGGCGCCTAATACTTCATAAGTTAATGGCATCAAGCACAGCCAAAGAATCAAATAAACGTTGGGTTGCAAGGCCAGCAATAAAACCAGCGCCATCAGATACCATGGGAAAAGCACCGGACTTACTATTAATGGCAATGCGACTGACAACTGTAACAAGGTGAATAATGAACTGTGTTCATCTCTTTTTTGAAAACTGACATAGGCGATGCTCGCTGCCGTAATGCCGACTAGGGATATACACAACAGAAATATTTCATCGCTTGAGAGTATCAGTGATAAGCCACTAAATATTGGTGAAGCAAAGCGCCATTTTTCAAAGAAAACACCAATACTGCCGATTGGCTCAAACCCCAAGGCAAAGGTCAGCATGTAACCGACAACGACAGTGAGTATGGCGCTTAGCAATAATAAGACAGCGGCTCTAACACTGCGTGATACGAATAATAAAGGCAGTAATAACATCAACGGTAATATCTTTACCAATACGCCTAGGCCAATAAGCACGCCACAAATGCCGATGCGTTGCCTTTGCCATGCACCAATTGCTAGCATTACCAGTAATGCTGTCACGGCATCAACATGTAATCCCAAACCACTTTCTAAGATTAAGATTGGTGATAATGCGACTAGCGGTAAATGTTGTAATTTATTGGCATGACGTAACACCCAAATACTCGCGAACAATGTCGCTATGCTGACTAGCGTTAACACTAGTTGCCAGGTTAATTGCGCATATTCCGGCCCAGCCGTAGCAGTCAGCGCAAATAATGCCAGTGAAAGTGGCGGATATAAGGTGCTATAAGCCGCATGTTCTGCAGGTGGTTGCCATATTTGGCGCAGCTCAACGAGTAATGGATGTTGGTGATTAACCACGTAGGGATCTAATCCCGTCAGCGCGATTTTGCCATCAAATAAATAACGGCCAACGTCATTCGAGGTATAGGGATCTACGCCTAACAAAAGTAAGCGCGCTAAAATGGCAACGAGCAATAACCACTTTACCTCGCTTAATTTATGGATAGGTTTTTGCACCGACCACACCAGTAACATGCCAAGTGCCATACCGCTAAACTGTAATACCGTCAGTGTGCCTAATAGATCGCTGCTTGATTGTTTAACATCACTAAATAAGTGGCTAACACCCGCGCCAAAGAGTACAAGCATCAAACCCAGTGCATATTGCGATGACTCAAAGGCGTTACTTTTGACGACCGGTGCTAGGGAGCTCATGATTTAGCCGAGTATTGCGATCGAAAGCTCGCGATAGCTGTCAGCATAAAGCCTAGTGTTAGCAACATCACAAAAGGCAACATAAACCATTGCTGATTAGTGACTGCCCATAATAGGACTAGTCCATATATAACGGCCAACAAGCATTCAAATACGATGTTTTTTGGATTTACAGCCTGATAAAAAGCCAAACCAATACTACTCGTGCTTGAAGACTTCGGTGTCGTTTTCTTTGAGTCACCACTTTTTGGGGTACGAACAAATTCGCTTCTTTGCCCCAAAAGTGCCTCAACACCGGCACGGCTATTATTAATAGATAGCTCAATCCCTAATAGCATCAAACTAGGAAGCATAAAGAATGCCTTACTTAGCGAACGCCCTAAGGCCACTTGACCAAAAAACAAATAAATAAGGTGACCACCAGACGCCATAATCAATAAGGGAATATCAAACCAAAGCATATTCTCCATATCATAATGCTGCCTCACCCATAAACTAGGCAGCAAAAACAGTACGGTGTCGATTAACATGAAAAAATAGGCCAAGTTATTCGATAAATGAAAGGTTGCTTCAATTTTACAGCGCAGTTTTATGTTGGCACGCCATACAGCAGGCAGCATTTTCTTCATTACTTCAATGCCACCTTTCGCCCAGCGGTGTTGCTGACTCTTAAAAGCATTCATATCGGCGGGTAACTCGCCTGGGCAGGTAACATCATTAAGATAATGCATCTTCCAGCCACGTAATTGGGCGCGGTAACTTAAGTCTAAATCTTCGGTTAGTGTATCGGCGCTCCAATGTCCAGCATCGATGATTGCCTCAACACGCCATATACCGCCAGTACCATTGAAGTTAAATAATAGATTGCTCGCACAGCGAACTTGTTGCTCCAAACCAAAATGCGCATCTAACATCATCGCTTGGCTTTGTGTTAAGCGGCTAGAGTTTCGGTTGAGGTGTTGCCATCTCAACTGCAGCATGCCGACTTTAACATCGGTGAAGTGATCAATATTACGTAATAAAAGATCGGGATCAGGCATAAAATCAGCATCAAAGATCGCGATAAACTCGCCAGTAGCACTGTCCATTGCATCGCGTAATGCGCCCGCTTTATAGCCCTGACGTTGCACCCTCCGAACATGTTCTATATTAATGCCACGCTGCGCATAATAGGCAACACGCTCACTAATGATTGCACTCGTTTGATCCGTTGAGTCATCGACGATTTGAATTTGCAGCTTATCTGCGGGGTAATCTAAGGCCGCCATCACGTCAACTACCCGTTTAGCCACAAATAGTTCATTGTATAACGGGATTTGCACGGTAATTTTTGGTAACGAATCAAACGATTGTGGGGTTGGCGTTTTAACGTTTCTATAAAAGAACCAACGCCATACCATCGATAATCTGTGCAAGCCGAACAAGCACAATATGGCGACTAAAGAAAAGTGAATCGTTAAAATAATGAGCGCAAGATTAGACATTATTAAAATACTCTCGTTAATGCAAATTGGTAGCTATTACCCTGCAAAATATTGTCACCGTATACTTCTCGCGTATAGGTAAATTCCAGGCCCCATTGGCCATTTGTACTGTCTTTTTCAAAACTATATCCTGCGCTAAACTCTAATTTCCCAGAATCGTATTCCGATAAGATAGACAAATTACTAACGGCGTTCGTTTGATCAAAATCATCACCATTGTTAGCACTTAATACGCCGTCTAATTTAGTGCGTAAGTAGATGTTTTCATTTATATTAAATCCATATTCGAGCAAATATCTATATTCATCTGACGGCGCACCGGTGCGTAATCGATAACCCAGTTCAAAGCCCATGTAGCCATATTCATTGAGGCTCTTTCCGAGCAGTACACGAAGTTCAATATCTTCTTGACCATTGCCTCGCGCAAATGCCTCTTTCTCGTCATATAGGTAGGGTAATTTTAAGAGTAAAGACGTTGAAAGTACAAAAGGCTGAGCCTGCCATTGATAGCGCACACCAATTTCTGTATCGCCAAAACCTTTAGTATTGAAGGTGATACCCTGACTGTCAGTTTGTTGCATATCTTGATACAACAATTGACCATAAATGGCAAAATTACCACCAAGACCATATTCGCCATAAAATGAGGTGTTTTTTGCGGAAAAATCGGGATTAGTTTGCTGCGTACCCAAGAACTCTTTGGCCTGATAGTCAGCGTAAGCCAATTTTCCGTATCCACTTCCTTTTTTAGCCACCCACGCGCCAGCAATAGATGTACTTGAAAAGAGCATGGCAGCAAGTAAACAACTTGCACTAACCAAAAGCATATTTAAAGACGTTTCGTTTGTTTTAACACCGTCAATATTCTTTACAAAATTCATGACACTAACTCCTGACATTACATGCCAGACCAAACGTCTTGCATGACTCAGCGTTAAATTTAGTCATCATTTGTCATCGCGTCAATAAGACTTCATCGATGTGTTATTAATATGATATCACTGTTAGAAATTCGTGATAAATAGACTCTATTGGCTAAAGTTCAACTGATTACCTATGCCATCTCTCATTTTCATGGCTAGATCATTGAGCTCTACTGCTTGGTAAGATTGCGCGGTGCCAATGCCCCATATAGGCCCCGGCCAACACGCATCAGTTTGATAACGTACCACATGGTGCAGATGCAGCTGAGACACCACATTACCAAGCGCCGCAATATTCATGCTATCGCCTTTAAACAACTGCATTAGTGTTTGCGCCACCAAGGCCGACTCGAGGGTTAATTGTTGCTGTTGTTGCATGCTCAGTTGATAAATTTCAGTAATGCCAGCAACCTTAGGCACCAAAATACACCAAGGGTAGCGTTTGTCTTTAACCAATAACAGCTGTGAAAGGGGGAATTCACCTAGCACTAACGTATCGTTATTGAGGCGTGGATCGAGTTCAAACATTTGTGTTCCTTTGGATTTATTGCACAATATCAACGTAACTTAAATAACGTTGTTGAATTTGTCTTACGTAATTAACTGGTTCACTGCCACGGCAATAACCAAAACGGGTTTTCTTATAATATTTAGGTTGTTGCAATAGCAACATCGCATTTTCAACATTGTTAAACCACTTATCACTGCGTAAATTCATTTGCACAGCCAAGCGCTGCGCATCTCTGACATGGCCAAAACCTGCGTTATATGCTGCTAATGAGAAATAGACTTGTTCTTGCAAAGGCAGGTTTTTGCTAAAACGCGCCCTGCTCCAATCAAGGTATTGAATGCCTGCCGCAATCGATTGCTTCGGATTAGTGAGATCGGTAAATCCCATTTCCTTACCTGTTCTTGGCAAAACCTGCATTAAGCCTTGTGCACCAGCTGACGATTTAGCTTTGGGATTGAAGCGACTTTCTTGATACATTTGGGCGGTTATTAGTCGCCAATCAAATTGATATTCACGTGCTTTCACTTGCACCATATCGTCATACGGTGATAATTCAGAGTCAGCTTTAATACGTTTGGCGCGATATTTATTCTGCCGTTTGCTGTTGCTAAAATACTTATTTTTCACAATGTTAAAAAATAACTGTCGATATTCTTTTTTAACATATGCATTTAACGCCGTCAGCAATTGTGGATTAGCCTTTCGAACCGCATAACCATATTCAATGCCTTCTCGTAAAGTCAAAGGGCTGATAATTTCTGGCCTAAATTTTTGCTCAATATCAAGTAAGTTGCTGTCGGCAATGGTCAGGTCAATTTCTTGTTTAGCGACTTGGGCTATCAGTAATTCAGTGGGCAGTGACTCATCGGCGGCAACAACCACGGCGCCATACTGTTGTGCTAATTGCTGTGCGGTTTTCCAAAAAGCACTAGATTTTCGAATCGTGATGCGCCGCCCCGCTAAGTCGGATAATTGGGTAATCGCTTTACTGTCTTTATGGCTCACTAATTTTTCTGCTACCACGTTGTATTTATTACTCATGGTCAGTTGTTGCGCTCTACTATCGGTCTTTGATAACGCGGCGGCAATAACGTCACCCTTACCGTCTGCTAATAGTTGCACCATTTCTTGGTAAGATTGCGCGACAATCACTTCTAAACGCAACTGGTGGCGCTTGGCAAACTCTTGCATCAGTTCATATTCGAAACCAACAAGCTCACCACGCCACATGAAATAGGTTTCTGGACTGTTTCGAGTAATCACTCGCAGCGCTAACTTTTCCTTTTGCATGATTTTTAGATCGATATGACGAGATTCAGTCATGCTATTGGCAATATGGTGCACTGCAATGAAATCATTTAGTTTGTCTAGCAATGCTCCATTATCTTGATTGATAGCCCAGGCCAACTTTCTTCTACCTGGCAAAGTAATTAACGATTGTAAATCTTGACGATAGTTTTGCAGTGTTTGATAGGCTAATTTATCCAACACGCTATAAGAAAAACGTTTATCAATCAAAGCATCAACGAGTTCTTCATGACTCATATTTTCGCTGATTAATTTAACCTGCCAGTTTGGGTAATGTTTGGCCACCGACTCAATGTAAGCACTACCGCTTGGTAGATGAACAGTGATCGCTTGATCTTTGGCTGGTATTGGCGCTGTTGAGGCGCCAATGAGTAATTCAACATCGAGCATTAAGGGTTGGCTAAAGCTCATCGTTTTCAAACGTGCTTTAGTAATGCTTAAATGACGCGGAATAATATCGGCTTTGAATTGGGCTAACATATCGAACATTTGCTCTAAATCATCAACATTAACCCATTGCACCGTTAGCTGATGTTGCTGCGCAAATTGGTTAAAGAGTTCGATATGAAGACGGCTAGTAACGCCGGAACGAGGTAGGCTATTATGTTGCTCCCAATTAAGTTTCAACGCACGAATGACACCCAATTGCTTGATGCGCGGCCAATCTCTTTTTTCTGCAACCAGCGCTGGTTTGCTTACGACCACCTCCTTGTGCTCAGATGGCTTTGTTTTTTGCACCGACGTAATCTGTTTCTGTTGATTGATGTTTTGTTCAACATTTGTTTTCTCACCACAGCTAACGATAAAAAAGAGCAAAAAGGCTATAGTAACCAACTGTTTCCACATGATAAAAAAACACCAACATTAATCTAAAGGTGCTTACAAGCTTAGCCTATTTAACCTCTGTTGCATAAATTTAACTCGGTAATCTGATCCATAACATTACATAGACTCAGCATTAATTGCCCCTTAAACGCGATAAAGGCTAATGCCATGCCCAACGAAATCTCACTGTTTAAAATCATCATCGAGGCAATATACAATACAGCAATGCCTTCTATGATAAACAATAAGCGATTAAATGTTGATGAACGCGCCGTTTTTGCATCCTCCAACGACGATACTTGCAATGCGCCGAGAGCTTGCCCACTGCAAGTACTGGTTGCAGGTACTACCCGGCTTACAACGTTTTTCGTCAGTAATGAACACAGCACTAAAATGACAAAAATCATCGACAAATTCACACTGTAACTAAACATCAACACTAACAATACGATTGAGATAATAACGTCTACCGCAAACTCGACGGAGCAATGCGTTAATCGATGCAGCACATGTTTCATCGACTCAAACCGCAACGCCAACTGTCCGACACAGACATTTGTGCGTTGGCTCTTTTGCAGAGTTTTATCTGCTGAGCCTTTAGCCAGATGGTTCAACAGCAGAGAGAATTTTGTTAAAAGTTTGGCACGAATTAAAGAGACAAATAAAAATGCAATGCATAACAAGGTATAAGCAAACATTAGAACAATGATCATGCTACTTTTAGAATAAGCGCTCACCACATCAACCAAATACTCCATATACAATGTCGTCATGATTACAGTCGACTGTATCAGTAAAGAAACAGCAATCAACTTAAGCAGGTCTAACTTAACGCCATCAAACATATGACCGAGCGTTGTTAGAACACTTTTCTCGCTCATCGCTGGTATCGATAGCGTTTGAGTGTGAGTCATTAACGGCATAATAACGCCTTAGCATGACTAATGTTTATCATTACCAGCCACCAATATTACACAGTGGGTAATAGGGACAGGGACGGCCATTATCATCAGTGTCATCGCTATCTATAAACTGAAATTGACTGATATTGATGGCACCAGTTATTGGTGCTTGTTTAGCGTCACTATATAAACTTGGCAATAACAATACCGCAACTAAAGATAGTTTCGCCATTGCAGAAAGGACATTGCGCATAAGCACACCACTAAATGAATTATATTTAGTGGCAAATTAAGGTATAACGCGAAGTGGGTTCTGTTATTTTCCTATGAAAAATCTACGTTTTTCATATTACAAACTAATCAGTTGTTTAATATCGTTTTCTTTAAATAACCTTCGCGAAAAAAAGACCATGTCATGATCAATTCGGAAACTAAATATTTTGCTTTTGGGTAATGGCGTGATAGTACTTAAGCCACTACTTATCTCTATTCGCTGAAATTTACCGTCAATTATCTTATAAAGTCGCCCCCCGACAATATCCCATTGATTGCCATAAGCAGTGAAATACTCCATTTTCTTCAACGTTACTGACCGTAAGTCATCTGCCAATTTTGATATATTATGCTCAGCCGTCCGCATAACATAATAGTCATTTCCCCCACAATCACTTTTGATGCTCAACACATCGGTTAGTAATTTACTGGTGATGTTTTCTGCTAATTCTAGTGCGTAAAGATTCCAAGTGCCATTCTGTTGCGATGGCACTAATATACGCTTGCCATTGCAACTCCAAATTGGGCTTCGAACACTTGCGTGGGTTGGTAAAAGGTTTGCAATATGATGTGTGGCTATTTCTAACAGATGAAGCTTTTGGTTTCGTATAAACAATAACGACAAACCATCAGGAGAGAAATGAAGATCATCAATAACCCCAAATTCGGTAAAATCGGTCAGCTTGCGTTCTCTTTTGTTGCTCTTAAGCCATATTTGCGCAATGCCACTACGATTAGATGAAAAAGCCATCACCTGATTGATCGAATTAATGGCGGGCAATGAGTCATCGTAACTTGAAGATACCTCAATACGTTTATTTTTAAGGTCTAACTGTTCATTAAGCTCGGTCGAAATGATTTCTTTTGCATAAAAACCACCGTCCACCACAAATGTTTTTCCTGCACCGTAATACGGATACAACATCTTATTGTGAAATGCGACCAGCAATTTTGAGCTATTACTGCTTAATTCCAATTGTATAAGATTGCTACTTTCATCAATAAAATTAATATGTTGATTTGATACATCCCATGAGATCCGGGTGATCATATGATCGAATTGACGCAGCGATTTTAGTTCTCTGCTATTAATACCAAGCAACATTAAGGTCGACTTATTGTTACCCGCAGCCCTTAAAAACGCCAATTGTTCACCGTCTGGTGACAGCGCTAAGCTATAATCTCCAA
>JABSRV010000069.1:14168-15695 GCA_013214905.1 Psychrobium sp.
TATAGATAATGTTTCTTCAATACCATTGAGCAAATTAATTCGCATCAGCACAAATCTCGCCCCATTGATAAGGCTAGAAAAGTAGAGCCATTCATCATTATTGCCAACCGCCATCGGGCTTAAACTTTGCTGATCGCCACAGTAGGTTAATTTTTTAACAGTTACGGTGTCAAAGCCAGCAGATACATCGGCTTCCATGATTTGACAAAGACCAACATCACCCTTTATAAAAAACAGCTTATCACCTGACCTTGACCACGTAGGTGACTGATTAGCAAAGTTATCATCGGTTAGTGAGAATATTTCACTATTGGTTAAATCTTTTATCTTTATTTGCCATGTCGCCTCATTATTTTTTAACTGGGCGTAAGCCAAAAATCGTCCATTGTCGGTGATATTGGGTGCCCACTCTTGGCCACGTTCACTAGTGATTGGCTTTAATTGGAACGGCGAATTTGATGGCGTATGCGTGGCTTGATAGAGTTTTGGCGGCGCAAATAAAAACAACGTTAACAATGCTACGAAAATCAAAGTACCCATTAAAGCCCCCCATAACACCCTGCTTCGTTGCGATCTGTTTGGTGGTAGCGCTAGGTTTTCTTCTATTCGCGAATGAGCAGCCAACGAATCATTCACAGTTTTTTGTTTAACTTCGTTTTTACTTATAACGTGACAAGTAGCAATTAATTCATAACCACGTTGGTGATGTGTTTTAAAGAATTGAGGGTTCTTATAGTCGTCTTTGAACAACTTTCTCAGTTCAGAAATTTTTGTGTTTAATACGTGATCGGCCACATAGCGCCCATCCCAGACTTCATCTGTAAATTGCTCTCTAGTGATTAACGTTTGTGGGTGCTGGGCGAAATAAAGCAATATAGCGGCTTGCTTACCGTCTAAGCTGCTTTGTGAATTTTCGCTTATTAATAGCCTGCGCTGTGGAATGAATTCAAAACATCCTATTTGATAATTTGTCGCTGTAGTCATATTGGTATAGTAATGTCTCGATTAAACGTTTATTTATTATCCTATCTTAACCCATTGCGTTGCTTATGCGATTGAGAAAATGAAACAAAACATGCTTGTTTAGAAAAACGATATGTAAGCTACAAAAATTCACTTTAAGATACAGTAATGACTCTGTTATGGCAGGGGCGTGAATGGAAAGTGTCATTTCGTTAACTCGGATTAAGCGTTTGCAGCCAATCGTTTGAGTGATGTTATTGGGCAATTTGTTGTGATTCGTTATTTAAAGTGTCCGAATTTTTCCATTAAATCAAAGCAAACCAATGTTTAATCACTGTAATTATTAGCTATAGTTAATCATTATAGGTGCCTTAGATCGGAGAAATAGCATGAGCAATTGGATTAATGGCAAGGTAGTTGAAAATGTACGCTGGCATGAACGTTTGTTTAGCCTGCGGGTCAACGCAGAGTTATCACCATTTAGTGCGGGCCAGTTTACTAAGCTTGGCCTGGTGGTTGACGGTAAACGACTGGCTCGGGCTTATTCTTTTGTTAATTCACCAG
>JABSRV010000007.1:0-23963 GCA_013214905.1 Psychrobium sp.
CAAACGAAGATCAGCGGTAAAGTCATCGTTAGGTTGCCATAAAAATCGCCCCCTAACACTCTGATCTTTTTGGAAATCAACCTTCTGTTTTAAATATACATTATCAATCAAGCCGTCGTAATCTTTATAAGACGCGGTAACACGGTAACTTAATGTTTCGCTCATTGGGCCGCTTAACGCACCAGTCACGGATTTAAGACCGCCATTACCTAGATCGAACTCGGCATAGCCAGTGAGTTCATCCGTTGGTTTTTTAGTGGTAATGTTAATCGCACCACCAATGGAATTTCGTCCATATAATGCGCCTTGTGGCCCCTTCAGCACTTCAATTTGCGCGATATCAAACAACTCTTGATTAAATTGATTCGGGCTAATTTGCAAGACCCCATCAACCGCGATGGCCACCGGCGATTCACCATTTCTGACTTGCGACAACCCACGTATGGTAATAAATGAAGTGCCTGCATTTTGCGATTCAACCATAGTCATATTTGGGGTAAGCGCGATAAAGTCGGCCGCTCGTTCAATGCCTAAATCTTCAATTTCTTGCTCACCAAACGTGGTAATGGCAATAGGCACATTTTGAATGTTTTCTTTGCGATGGCGAGAGATAACTTCAATGACTTCGATATATTTTTTTACTTTTTTGTTGTTTTTTTCTGCTGCTACTGCGTTATTACTACTTGTTATAGCCAACACGGAACACACCGCCAGAGCTATAGGACTAAACTTAGTTAATAGGGTATTGAATGACAGATATGTTGACATGACGATGTCCCTTGTTATTGTTTAATAGTAGTGGCTACCAGTTAAATAACCGCTGATTAATGTTTCAAATTAATACTAGTGGTTAGTTAAGGGGTTCAGCAATATGAACAATAGCTAGGCTTAATGAGGGTTTGAGAACGGCCTACCCATACGGGTAGTTTTTATTGATTGACAGGTTTGCAGGAGGCCTAATGACACAACCTTTAGCCATTTTGGAACAAAAATTTAAACCGCCACAGCAATGGGTGAAACTAACACAACGCCAATCGTTATTAACGATGCTACATGAGCGACAGCATGCCAGATTGACTACACTTGTTAGCCCTGCTGGTTTTGGTAAATCAACATTACTGGCGCAATATTTAAGTTTACTGGAGCAACAAGCGGCGACTAAAGTGATATGGATATCATTGGATCCATCGGACAACCAAGCCAATCAATTTATCAATTTGTTGAGTCATGCTTTTTTTTACGCTGGGTTGGTAGACCAAAGTTTTATTACTCAAATAAATAGTTTGTCAGCCAGCCGTGATGACGATACCTGGAGTCAGAAACTGCTCAGTGCCATCATCAAAAATAAGCAAAGGGTTTACTTGTTTTTTGATGACTTTCACTTCATCTCTGACCCTATTGTTATTAATCTTATCAACACGTTACTGCGTTACAACATTGTTAACTTGCACATAGTCATTAGCAGTCGTCTGCATCCTGATTTAGCCACTAGCCATTTACTAGTCAGTGGACAGCTATTAAGCATTGACGCGCAGCAACTGAAGTTCTCAATGGCTGAGTGTACAGCTCTATTACAAGATATTTGCAGTAAACAACAAATTGAAGAACTTTATGTACGCACAGAAGGCTGGCCGGTGGCGTTGCAATTAATTTTGTTATGGCACCAACAAAACCCCGATGGTAACTTGGCACAATTAATTTACAACAATACAGAGACACTCAATAGCTATATGGCACAGCAGATTTTTGCCGCCCTGTCCGACGAAACGCAGTCATTTTTACTGCGTACCTCCTTTCTCGATCGTTTTAATATTGAGTTGGCGAACTATGTTTGCGACATCGACAACAGCCATCAAATATTGCAGCAATTACGCGGGCATCATTCGTTAATTATTCCATTAGATCAAACGCATGGAAGTTTTAGATACCATCATCTGTTTTCTGATTTCTTGCAACTCACATTATTGGAAAAAATTGGTGAACAACGCTGTAATGAATTACGTTGTCGTGCGGCACTATATTTTTCAGAAAAGAAACACTTGCATCAGGCTATCAGCCAATGCTTGCGCGCAAAATCGCCAGATTTAGCGATTGAATTAGTCAGCCAAGCCCACGGCTGGGAAATAATCCTAAACCGTGGTATTGGCTATGCTGAATCAATTTTGGCACAATTTGAACAAGCGCAAATAACCAATTCGCCGTTATTGGGATTAATGCAGTGCTACCTATCTATAAAGCTCGGCAATATGGAGCAAGCAGAACAGCAATTGACTATAGCCAAGGCAATACACATTGAATTAAAGAAGAAATATGGGAAAAGTGATGCACAGGACAGAGATTTCTTATTGATGGAAACATTAAATGAGATTTACCTTGATCACGCAATAAGCCCAAGCACCATCGATACTTTGCATAAAAACTTGCACAAATTAGCACCAACTGATCATCTTGGGCGTGGGATTTTTTCCGCTTGCCTTGCGCTAATGCATAATCAATTAGCACAGTTTGAGCAGGCTCAATCTGCCGCTCAGCTAAGCGAGCAAGAAATGCAATTAGCAAACTGCTGGATAGGTTTGAATTACAGTCTTATTCATCATGGTCAGGCATTGGCTTACCGGGGACTATTGCAACCAGCACTAGAGCAATTCAAACAAGCAAGTACCTTGGCAGAAAAACACCTAGGTTTAGACAATGGGTTAAAGTCGATGACAACATGCCTGATGGCCGAACTCTACTATCAGCAACATCAACACGATCAGGCTAAGCAGTTATTGGATCAGGAAATTGCCATTTTGGAACAAAAGGATTGCTGGCATGACATTTATGCCGTTTGCTTTAAATTAGCCATTAACCTCGCCATTATCGAGGACAATCATGTGCTGGCACAGCAATATCTGCTGCGTGGTTATCAAGTCGCACACAGTCGTAATTTATCTCGTTTAAATAAACATTTAGATGTTCTTAAGCTAAAAATAAGCGTCGCTTTCGATGATATAGAACAGTTCAATCAAAGCAACAGTATCATTATACGGGAATCCTATTGGCAAGATACATTGGCTATGTGGCAAGTTATTTCCGAGTATTATTGGGTGATGTCACTGCATTATTTAAAAAGAAACATGGGTAATCAGTGTCAAAATTATTGCAATAAATTATTTGAACTTGCTGATAAGACGCAACAAAACACCTATTTAGTCCGTGTATTTGGTGTAAGAGCATTGATTTTTTGGCAGGAGAAAAAGCACGATAAGGCAATGCATTACCTTATCTCAGCAACTAACATTGCCGTTTCACATGGCATAATAACGGTATTTTTCGAGCTGCCTAGCTGTATCATGCAACCATTAAAACACCTAAAGCAACAAAGTAGTGTACTTAAACTAAGTAATCAACATATTGAGTTAATAGACTTTATATTACAGAAATCACAACTTCAAGCGCGTAGCGAGTTCGACAAGCTAGGTCTATCACAACGTGAACAAGAAATTGCCCCTCATTTGCTTACGGGCATGACCAACAAACAAATTAGTGCCCAACTTGGTATTACTGATAATACGGTTAAGTTTCATCTGAAAAATATGTTTACAAAACTAACCGTATCTAATCGTAATGAAGCAATGGCGGTGCTAGTCGCCTTATTATCAACCAACCCTATTCACAAATAATCATATTACCGATAGGACTGGGTAGCTTATCTAGATTAAACTTTGCCATTTCTAGTGCTGGAGGTGGCTCACTACTCCACACATTACTGGTTTTCAGTCCTAAATTCACCTTGAGTTCGGCAAGATGCTCAGCGGTTTTAAATGCAGCGATAAGAGGATCAATCACTGGTATTCCTAGTACATCTTGTACTTTTTCGTATAGTCCAAAATTACAAGTGCAGCCCAAAATGAGCGCTTCGGCATGGTCTTCCGTCATCGCTAAACGGCCTTGTTCGATAATTTTGGCCACGGTATAGTCAGGATCGCATTGCAATGCATTGGCGCTGATATCAATCGAGCGCATCGACGCTAAATGTTCTTTAAAGCCGTAACGATATGCCCGTTCTTTCATCTGTTCGATCCATTTAACTTGGCCAACGATAACCGAAAATTTATTGGCCAAGTTAGCAGCCATCTGCATGCTTGCCTGACAGGGCGCGACCACGATGGTATTTTGACAAATTTCGCGACAATCTTCTAACGCAAGATCATAAAAGCAACCAATCACCATCGCGTCCACACCATTATCATCGGCATCTTTAGCAACCCTTACCGTATCACCCATTACTAATGCTTCGTAATAGCGGTATTCTAAATTATCTATCGACAAATCATTGTTAAGTGACACCACCTCTAATCTAGTATTGTCACGTTTGATAGCCCCCAGTGCTTGGGCCATGGGTTCATCATAATGGGATAAGCCAAGCGGATTAAGCCAGCGAACTGTTGTTTTTTTAGTAGTCATTTTAGCTCCAGCGTTATAAATGTAAGCTCATGCTAATACGTGACCGTTGAGCAAGACAAAGCAAACGCCGGGTAATACAAAATAATATACAGCTAACCCTATCCTTGTGGGTAGGTCAGTATTATTTTTTGAACTAGGATCGATTTTCCCAAACACAAGATTGTAAATATTTATTGAACGGGTAGAATTACTCTTTTCATCGTGGTAACTTTTTGTGAATAATTTTCAAGCTCAACATCAACTCGACGCTATCGGATTGCGTTGCCCAGAACCGGTGATGATGCTGCGTAAAACCATGCGCGGCCTAAGCAGTGGTGAAACCTTGTTAGTTATCGCCGACGACCCATCGACGACACGTGACATTCCTAGTTTTTGCCGTTTTATGGATCATCAATTAGTGCAAACTCAAACTGAAAACTCTCCTTTTCAATACCTAATCCAAAAAGGCTAAGCGTTTTCCTCTTAGTGGCATTAGTCGCTTGAAAACTCTTTGGCACTAGAGAAATAGCTTATGACAACGCCCTTTTGTCGTAGCGTTTTCCACATTTCACTATGAGCTGTCAATGCCGTGTTGCTCAGGTAACTGACTCGTTGACCGTTGTTTATTCGGCTAAGTATTTGTATTATTGGGTTTTCGCTTATTGACTCTCGGTCAGCATCACGCCTAATAAGATCAATAATAACAGGCTGTACCCCAGGCTCAAAAAAGGCGATGTCTGATTGCTGCATATGACGTAGTGCGGCTAACGATAAATAGTCGCTATGGGCGGGCGTCTCAATCACATACAATTCACCTTGTTGACTTTGCTCATTAATAGCAGTGTCAAGGCGTTGCTGGTATAGCGCTTCTAATTGATCTGGCTGTTGTGAACGAGATGAAGAGAAAAATGATTCCCAGAATTTCCGCCGTTTGGTGACATTATTTAACAGCGCTTTAATTTTCGCTCTTTTGTTTCCGGCAAAGGCTGCTATCTGCCCCAAATTTTGTGGTATTAATGCCTCTAATCTTTCTCGCCAATAACGAACTAATACCGGCGATTGCCCTTCGCTGCTAATCGCAAATGTCATTGGTGCACGCTCAATGATAGAGGGCGTAATAAAGTGACATAATGCAGGGCTATCAACCACATTAGCCAATACACCAGCCTGGCGAGCATCTTCGCTAACCTCCTGATTTAACGACTTATTAGCAGTAGCCACAAAGACAAG
This sequence comes from Psychrobium sp., assembly GCA_013214905.1. GTDB lineage: Bacteria > Pseudomonadota > Gammaproteobacteria > Enterobacterales > Psychrobiaceae > Psychrobium. The sequence goes on from JABSRV010000007.1 coordinate 5,659, forward strand.
TTGCCGCCCTTGTAAGAGATTACTCTGGTAACAGCCATCGATATGCATAATCTTTTCTTGTTGCAATAAAGCTCGTAGTGAATCAGTAAGCTCTGGTGAAACCACGGTCACTAAGGCAGGTGTTTTTAACAGTAAATCGACCTTGCGACTCGCTACCTCACCACCACCAACAACTAAAACATTGAGCTGTTTTGCATCTACAAATATTGGAAAATATTGCATATTATTTAGTCCAACGCTTTTAAATAGCCAAGGCTGGCAACATAGCGTTGGTCAATCTTATCGACCACATCTCCAATCACAATTAGCGCCGGCGGTGTTATATTGTGTTTAGCCACTAGTGCGGGCAATGTTTCTAATGTCGCACGATAAGCTTGTTGATCACTGCGAGTACCATTGCGAATTATCGCCGCTGGAGTAGTGCCGGCTCGGCCATGAGCTACTAATTCACGAGCAATAATGTCAAGTGTGCCCAGCCCCATGTAAAAAACCACTGTTTGCTTGTCATTGGCCAGACTTTGCCAAGGTAGATTCAACTGACCATCATTCTCAAGATGACCGGTAATAAATGTGCAACCCTGGGCTAATCCGCGATGAGTTAACGGAATGCCAGCGTAAGCAGTACACGCCGATGCGGCCGTGATACCAGGGGCAATATGGCAACTAACGCCTTGTTGTAACAAATATTCGGCCTCTTCACTGCCGCGACCAAAGACAAAAGGATCACCGCCCTTAAGACGTAATACCCGCTTACCTAGTTTGGCTTGTTGCGCTAACACTTCATTGATATTTTCTTGCGGCACGCAATGTTTTGCCTGCTTTTTCCCGACATAGAACTGTTCACAGCCGTCAGGCAGTAATGCCATAATCTCTTCGCTAACTAATCTATCGTAAACAGCGATGTCAGCTTGCTCAATAAAGCGCAGCGCTTTGATGGTTAATAGTTCCGGATCGCCTGGTCCAGCACCCACGATTGCAACTTCACCAGCTTGCAGCAATCCTTTGGCTTCTATTTTATTGATTGCATTGATCACTACGACACCCTTGCTTTTAGTTGATTATTGACCCACTGCTAAATGGATTTTTAAATATTATCTTAATTTGAGCGTATTACTAAATAACCTTATGTCATTAGATATGAATATTTATATTTTTAATACCTTTTAGGTCTAAGCAACTCCATCTAACTATCTCTTACCTAAGAATAACATTTCATTTACATCTTGTGCTATTCATCTGATAAATAAGGAATATAGATTAAAAATCTAGCGTTACAAATTTTTTAGCTTAAGCGAATTACATCACTGCTATGATGAGAGACATTAAGAAGATAATAATAAAAATGGAGCACTCACAATGCACTTAAAAACAAACAAGCTATTGATATAATTACCTATTACTTTATCTCTTTGCAGCATAACTGCCAATGCTGAAAAAAAAGATGATGCGCCAAAATGGCAAGTAGATGCACCAAAAGGCACCTTTGAATCAATTAACATTGATGTAACACAAGGTACCTGGATGAACGTTGATGTAAGTCCGAACGGCAAGGAAATTGTTTTCGACTTATTAGGCGACATTTATAAGATGCCAATTGATGGTGGCAAAGCCGTTGCCTTAGCTAAAGGCATTAGCTAATGCCATTAGCTGGCATATGCAGCCTTCTTTTAGCCCCGATGGTAAGTACATCGCTTTTACGTCCGATCAAGGTGGTGGTGACAACATTTGGATTATGGACAGTGATGGCAGTAACCAACGTGCGGTAACCAAAGAAACGTTTCGTTTATTAAATAGTGCAGCCTGGAGCTCAGACGGTAATTATCTTGTCGCTAGAAAACATTTTACTTCAGGCCGCTCGTTAGGCGCTGGTGAAGTTTGGATGTATCACAAAACGGGTGGCAGTGGTGTGCAACTGACCAAGCGTCCTAATGAGCAAAAAGATCTCGGTGAACCTGCTTTTTCACCCGACGGAAAATATATATATTTCAGCCAAGATGCCACACCGGGTAAAACATTCCACTACAGCAAAGATTCCGTCAAAGGCATTTACAAGATAAAACGACTAGACAGAGCAACTGGTGAAGTCAAAGTCATCGTTAGTGGCATGGGCGGTGCCATCCGACCAACCCCAAGTCCAGATGGCAAGAAACTAGCCTATATTGCCCGAGATGACTTTCAGTCATCTTTATATATTTATGATCTGACAAGTGGTGAACATAAGAAAATATATGCAAAGTTAGATCGAGACATGCAGGAAACATGGGCTATCCATGGTGTATATCCAACAATGGACTGGACGCCAGACAACAAAGCTATTGTATTTTGGGCCGGAGGAAAAATAAATAGAATAGAGATTAAAAACAACCAAGCCTCTGTTATTCCTTTTAAAATTAAAACTACCAAACAAATACAACCGGCATTACGTTTTAAACAAAATATTGAAAAAAGCACCTTTGATGTAAAAATGTTGCGTAATGTACAAGTATCACCCGACGGCAAGCGAGTCATTTATGAAGCCTTAGGAAAACTTTGGATAAAGTCATTACCTAATGGCAAGCCTAAGCGACTAACGAATGCAAAGGAACAATTTTAATTATTCCCACAGTGGTCCAGAAATGGAAAGTACATTGTTTTTACCACTTGGAATGATCAGAACCAAGGGTCTATTAAAGTAGTATCGGCCAGAACTGGCAAAGGTAAAACAATAAGTAACGGTCCTGGAAAATATGTTGAAGCAACATTCTCGCCCGACGGACGTACCATCGTTTATCGTAAAATAAGAGGCGGCAGCATTTTACCTAATAAATGGTCGCTTAATAATGGTATTTTTCAGATCCCAGCTAAGGGTGGTAAAGAACATTTAATCACTGAGTCTGGTTATATGCCACAATTCGGCGCAGCTAACGATCGAGTTTTTTACATGCAAAGTGGTGAAAAACAGCTTTTTAATAGCATCAAGTTAGATGGCAGTAAAGAGATTAAACACTACTCTAGCAAACTGGCCAGTGAATTTAAGATTAGTCCCGATGGTAAGTTTGTCGCGTTTTCAGAACGATTTAAAGTTTACATCACACCATTTAGCCCAAAACAAGCCAAGCGATAACTATAGCGCCCGCAGCAAAAAACTTACCAGTTCGCGAGCTTTCAAAACGCGCGGGAGAGAATATTAGCTGGAGCAATGACAACAATAAATTGTATTGGTCTCTTGGCCCTGAGCTTTATAATTATGACGTTAGTAATATTTTCGAACTAGCTAAAGATCCTGCTAAACCAACAGAATATAAGCCAACAGAAGATGGAATGAATATTGGTTTCACAAAAAAGTCAGATGTTCCACGTGGAACAATTGATTTTGTAGGTGGCCAAATCATTACAATGAATGGCGATAAGGTTATTACAGATGGCGTGGTCATTGTTGAACGAAACATTATCAAACAGGTAACGACGAGAGCAAACGCAACCATACCAAAAGACGCTTTAATCGTTGATATCACTGGTAAAACAATCATGCCAGGATTGATAAATGTGCACGCTCACAGCAGCCAAGGCAGCGGCGAAATTATTCCCCAGCAAAACTGGGCCAACTATGCGGAACTAGCGTTTGGCGTAACAACGGTGCACGATCCATCAAACGATACCACTGAGATATTCACAGCGAGCGAATTGCAAAAAGCCGGTAAAATTGTAGCACCGCGAATATTTTCAACCGGAACCATTTTGTATGGAGCGCACGGTGCGGGTTATACATCACATGTTGATAGCTTAGAAGATGCAAAATTTCACTTACAACGCCTAAAGAAAGTTGGTGCATTTAGTGTTAAAAGCTACAACCAACCACGCAGAGATCAACGACAACAAATTGTTGCAGCAGCCCGGGAATTAGAAATGATAGTTGTGCCTGAAGGCGGTTCACTATTACAACATAACCTGTCAATGATTGCAGACGGACATACCGGCATAGAGCACTCTATTCCTACCGCTGCAATTTACGATGATATCAAGCAATTCTGGAGCCAAACAGACGTTGGATATACTCCAACCTTAGTGGTCGCATACGGTGGTATTTGGGGAGAAAACTATTGGTACGATAAGACCGACGTCTGGACCAATAGAAAACTCAATGCCTTTGTTCCTGCTGCAAACTTTAAACCACGCTCAATGCGTCGACCTAAAGCGCCCGATCATCATTACAACCATGTAAGCAATGCAAAAGTGGCCAAGCAGTTGCGTGATCTAGGAGTGAAAACTAACATCGGTGCACACGGACAACGTGAAGGACTAGGCGCCCATTGGGAAATATGGATGTTTGAACAAGGAGGCATGACACCGCTTGAGGCATTGCGAACAGCCACTATTGATCCAGCACATTACATAGGTATGGACCACGCCATTGGTTCACTCGAGGTGGGGAAATTAGCGGACATAATCGTTATCGATGGCAATCCACTGAAAGACATACGCCAGTCTGATAATGTTATTTACACAATGATTAATGGTCGCTTGTACGATGCTAATACGATGAATGAAGTCGGTAATCGTAAGAAGCCGCGTAAGCCTTTTTACTTTGAGAAATAAGATTTTCATTAACCTATAAAAATGGACCGCTGGTTAACTTGCGCGGTCTTCTCATTTATACCCCGCTATAAAACTGATAACGACGTGCGATCTATCCTCAATACCTAGCCATTGCTCGAGCTATCCCCCATTGCGAATAAATTTGTTCAAAAAACATTTGTAAAGCCACCTCATAATGTAGTAAAAATACCCTACTACGTTGCGTCCTGAGGATGCTATAATCAACGCCATTTTTTAATCATCGGCAAGAGTAATAATCCAAATTATGCCTAATTACGATACAAATACATTCCAAGGTCTTATTCTTGCGTTGCAAGATTATTGGTCACGCCAAGGCTGCGTTATTGTTCAGCCGTTAGATATGGAGGTTGGTGCTGGCACCTTCCACCCACAAACTTTTCTACGCTCTTTAGGTCCTGAACCTATGAGCAGTGCATACGTACAACCATGTCGTCGACCTACTGACGGGCGCTATGGTGAAAACCCAAACCGTTTACAGCAATATTATCAATTTCAGGTAGTGCTAAAGCCAAACCCTGATAACATCCAAGAGCTTTACTTAGAGTCTTTAAAAGAGCTTGGTGTTGACCCTTTAGTACATGACATACGTTTTGTCGAAGATAACTGGGAATCACCGACACTTGGCGCTTGGGGTCTTGGTTGGGAAATCTGGCTCAATGGAATGGAAATATCGCAATTCACCTATTTCCAACAAGTTGGTGGATTGGAATGTACGCCAGTGACCGGTGAGATTACCTATGGCCTAGAACGTTTGGCGATGTATATCCAAGGCGTTGATAGTATTTACGATCTGGTTTGGACCGATGGTCCACTAGGGCGTATTACCTACGGTGATGTTTTCCATCAGAATGAAGTAGAACAATCTACTTACAATTTTGAACACGCCGATGTACCTGCACTATTTGCCCAGTTTGATCAATGTGAAAAAGACAGTAAAAAGCTGATTGAAGCTAACCTACCTTTACCAGCTTACGAGCAAGTAATGAAAGCTTCTCACGCATTTAACTTACTTGATGCCCGTCATGCTATTTCAGTGACCGAACGTCAGCGTTATATATTACGCGTGCGTGCGTTATCAAAAGCAGTAGCAGAGAGTTATTATGCAGCGCGTGAAGCATTAGGCTTCCCACTGTGTAAAAACGACAAAAAGCCAAGTAAAACCGAGGAAGCAAAGTAAATGAGTAACCAAAATTTATTAATAGAACTCGGTACTGAAGAGTTACCACCAAAGTCATTACGTACCTTGGCTAAAGCATTTAGTGATGGAATTGAAGCACAACTGATAAAAGCTGATATAGCCTTTGAGTCAGTTAGCTTTTTTGCTACACCGCGTCGTTTGGCGGTATCTGTTAAGCAATTGTCTGCTGGTCAGTCGGATAAAATTGTCGAAAAACGTGGTCCTGCTATTTCATCAGCATTTGATGATGAAGGTAATCCGACAAAAGCGGCTCAAGGTTGGGCACGTTCGAACGGTATTACCGTTGAACAAGCAGAACGTCTAAAGACAGATAAGGGCGAATGGCTACTATTTAAGGCTCAGGTCAAAGGTAAAAAAACCGTTGAACTGATCGCTGCTATGGCTGAACAAGCACTGCTTAAATTGCCTATCGCCAAGCCTATGCGTTGGGGTAGCAACACCATGCAATTTATTCGCCCGACAAAAACCTTAACAATTTTATTTGGTGATCAACTCGTTGATGCCACTATCTTAGGTTGTAAGTCTGCGCGTATTATTCGTGGCCATCGTTTCCATTGCCAAAAAGAATTAGTGCTAGATCATGCGGACAACTACGTTAGTTTGTTACGCGAGCAAGGTTATGTTATTGCCGATCACGATGAGCGTAAAGCGCTAGTGAAGCAGCAAGTACAGGCAGCAGCAGCTAAAGAAAATGGCGTGGCAGAAATCGACGAAGACTTGCTTGAAGAAGTAGCGTCAATCGTTGAGTGGCCAGTTACCTTAGTGGGTAGCTTTGAAGAAAAGTTTTTGAACGTACCGTCTGAAGCACTTATCTACACCATGAAAGACAACCAAAAATATTTCCCGTTGTTAGATAATAACGGTAAATTAATGGCTCGTTTTATTTTCGTGGCTAATATTGAAAGCAAAGAGCCAACGACGGTTATTGAGGGCAATGAGAAAGTCATTCGCCCGCGTCTTGCTGATGCTGAGTTCTTCTTTAAACAAGATCAGAAAAAAACATTGGAAAGCCGTTTACCTAGCCTTGAAAATATACTGTTCCAAAAGCAGTTAGGTACCTTAAGAGAAAAGTCTGCCCGAATTTCGGCGCTTGCCGAAATTATCGCAACCAAAATTGATACCAACGCTGTCGATGCAAAGCGTGCTGGTCTGTTGTGTAAAACAGATTTAATGACCGACATGGTATTAGAGTTCCCAGACGTACAAGGTGTCATGGGCATGTATTACGCACGTTTTGATGGTGAGACCGAGCAGGTAGCACTAGCATTAAACGAGCAATATATGCCACGCTTTGCTGGCGACCAATTACCGGGTTCTTTGGTAAGTTGCGCGGTAGCGCTAGCCGACAAACTAGATACGTTAGTTGGCATATTTGGCATTGGTCAAATTCCTAAAGGTGACAAGGATCCGTTCGCATTACGCCGTGCTGCTATTGGTGTATTACGTATAGTCATTGAAAAAGATCTCGACTTAGATTTAGTTGAATTAGTCAAAGCGGCAAGTGAACTATACGGCGACAAATTGACTCACGAAGTACAGAACAATGTTGTTGATTTCGTATTAGGTCGTTTCAATGCATGGTATCAAGATAAAAATGTATCTACGGACGTTGTAAAGGCCGTCATGGCTCGACGCCCAACGCGCCCTAGTGACTTTAACAAGCGCATTGCAGCAGTTGATGCATTTAGAGCATTAGACGCTGCAAAGCCACTTGCAGCGGCAAATAAGCGTGTTGGTAATATCCTAGCTAAAACTACCGAAAGCATTAGTGATATTGTTGATGAAAGTTTATTAACAGAAACAGCTGAGATTGAATTAGCCAAAGTCGTTAAGCAGCTAACAGTAGATCTTGCGCCTATATTTGCCGTTAGCGATTACAATCAAGCACTCACTCAATTGGCACAATTGAAAGAGCCGGTTGATGTGTTTTTTGATAACGTCATGGTGATGTGTGACGACCAAGCGGTTAAATTGAATCGTTTGGCCTTGTTGAACAACTTACGTAATCAATTCCTCAATGTAGCGGATATATCACTGTTACAAGGGTAATATCTAACTAGTTAAAGGCCTCATTAGTGAGGCCTTTTAGTCTTTTTAAAATACCAATTCCAACCATTTATCTTCAATTCCATTTTTTTCAAAAATCGCCTTCACTTGGTCATCATCCAGCATCATCTCTTTATACAACAGGGATAATTCACTGATAAGTTTTGCTTCAATTAAAATACTGGTCAACGGATTGCTTGGCGCTACCGTCTTATAAACGATATGTTGTTTGATAGGCTCGACTATTTCACTTGGTAGTTGCCAGCTACGAACAATATTAAAAGTAAGTTGCTTAGAGAGCGAAGTCATGACCTTTCTAAAATGTAATGAGCCAGGTTCGCTATCAGGCTTTCCTTCTTGAATTGCTCCAACTAACTGACCAAATATCGCAATTTTTCCAATGTCATGAATAATACCGACGAAAAAAGCGGTATATGGATCAACATCACCTCGGTGGCGAGCCATTTTCTCTGAAATTTGTGCAGTATTAATACTATGCAACCAGATTTTTTCGCCAAACAATTTAAAATATAAAGGACTAACTTGCATCATTTTGGCTACTGATGCGGCGGTGACTATTTGTTTTAGTGAGGATAATCCAACCATATTTATTGCTAATTTCAGGTTGGTTATTCGTATGATATTGCGATTGAATTGTGCGGTATTTGCCAAGCGTACAACGTCAGCAGAAAGTACGGGATCTCGCTCTAAAGAACATTGAATTTCATCGACACTACAATCAGCATCTATCTTGTCCAATGTTTCCTGTAGTGCTTTAGGGAATGATTCAAATCGAACGCCGTTTGGGTTAATTAGCACTTCAGATACGCGATCAATGATCAGCTTTTCGATTTCATTATTTTCCGATGATTCCTGCGCTCTATCACCAAATAACAAGTCATAAAATAGATGCTCTGAATTAACAAGGTCGACCTTTATTTTTGTCATTTTCCTTATCGATTTTTCTACTTTTATAGGCACCGATGTTTTTGCCTCTCTTCTATATAGTAGATCTGAAAACCAACACATATTGACCTCGTCTTTTATTCTAAAGCGATTGTATCCTATAAGGATAACAAAAAAAAAGGAGCCTCATAGGCTCCTTTCTACCAATAAATAATTAATTATCTATACGTCTAAATTAACTACTTTTAAACAGTTTTCTTCGATGAAGGCACGGCGCGGTTCAACTTGGTCACCCATTAATGTAGTGAACAGTTGATCAGCAGCAATGGCATCTTCAACCGTTACTTGCAACATGCGACGATTATCTGGATCCATGGTGGTTTCCCACAATTGATCAGGGTTCATTTCGCCTAGCCCTTTATAACGTTGGATGTAAAGACCTCGTTTAGACTCATGCATGAACCATTCAAGTGCTTCTGCGAAGCTTGTTACGTGTTTAGTACGGTCGCCACGCTTAACAAAGGCACCTTCTTCCAATAAATCATTGATCTCAGCGCCAAGTTTGACAATTTTTGCGTAATCCGCAGAGCCAAAATAGTCTTTGCTAAACGTATAATCCGTATCGATACCATGCATGCGCACGGTGAGTTTCGGCAAGTGCAATTGACTATCTTCATCTAAAACAACTTGTCCAGAATAGATAGTACCTTTGTCATCTTGTTCGTTTAACGTAGTAACAAGATTAGTTAACCATGTCACGACTTGCTCTTTATCGCTTAGAGCATCAACGGTAAGTTGTGCGCTATAAATAAACTGGTGCAAGATAATACTAGGATAACGACGCGACAAACGTTCAATATTTGATTCTACAGCGCGGTAATCTTTAACTAAAGTTTCTAGTGCTACACCGCCAATGCCAGGTGCCTCAGCATTCACATGCAAGGTTGAATGGTCAAGGGCAATAGTTGTTAGGTACTCAGTTAATATCTCGTCATCTTTGATATAACGCTCTTGCTTACCTTTTTTCACTTTATACAACGGTGGCTGGGCAATATAAATATAGCCGTTCTCAACCAACTCGTTCATCTGACGATAGAAGAAAGTCAACAACAGAGTACGGATGTGGGATCCATCAACATCAGCATCGGTCATGATGATGATTTTGTGATAACGAATTTTTTCAGGGAAATATTCTTCACGGCCAATACCACAACCTAATGCGATAATTAACGTGGCGACTTCTTGTGAAGCGAGCATCTTATCAAAACGCGCTTTTTCTACGTTTAATATTTTACCTTTAAGCGGTAAAATTGCCTGGTTTTTACGATTTCGGCCCTGCTTAGCACTACCGCCAGCAGAGTCTCCTTCCACAATGTATAGTTCAGACAACGCAGGATCTTTTTCCTGACAATCGGCTAATTTACCCGGTAATCCACCAAGGTCTAACGCGCCTTTACGACGAGTCATTTCACGGGCTTTACGCGCCGCTTCACGCGCACGAGACGCATCAATAATTTTGCCAATAACGTCTTTGGCAATCGATGGGTTCTCTAACAAGAAGTCATTAAGATGCTGACCCATGCTTTGCTCAACCGCCGCTTTAACTTCACTTGAAACTAACTTGTCTTTGGTTTGTGAGCTAAATTTAGGGTCAGGAACTTTCACCGAAATAACCGCGGTCAGACCTTCACGAGCATCGTCACCAGTGGCAGACGTTTTATGTTTCTTATTGTACCCTTCCTTTTCCATAAAGGTATTTAAGGTACGAGTCAACGCGCCACGGAAACCAGCAAGGTGAGCTCCACCATCGCGCTGTGGAATGTTATTGGTAAAACATAAAATGCTTTCCTGATAACCATCGTTCCACTGCATCGCCACTTCAACGGTAGTGCCATCGGCACGTTCGTCTGTAAAATGGAATACATCTTTATGAACCACGGTTTTATTTTGATTTAAATAATCAACAAAGGCCCTAATGCCGCCTTGGTAACAGTAATTTTTACTTTTCCCTTCACCGCGCTCGTCGGTTAAGGTAATTGAAACACCAGAGTTTAAGAATGATAATTCGCGTACACGTTTGGCCAAAATTTCATAATGAAATAAAATGTCACTGAAAGTATCAGTACTTGGCCAAAAACGCATCATGGTTCCGGTGCCTTCGCAATCGCCAATCGCTTTGATTGGCTCGACAGGAACTCCGTGAATATATTGTTGGTAATGAGTTTTACCATGACGTTTAATGGTTAATTCTAATTTCGCAGACAACGCGTTAACAACAGAAACACCAACACCGTGCAAACCACCAGATACTTTATAAGAGTTATCATCGAACTTACCACCGGCATGCAATACCGTCATGATAACTTCAGCAGCTGATATGCCTTCTTCTTTATGAATATCGACAGGAATGCCACGACCGTCATCTTTTACTGAGACAGAACCGTCTAGGTGAATGGTAATGGTGATTTCACTACAGTGGCCCGCCAAAGCTTCATCGATAGAGTTATCGACTACTTCAAAAACCATATGGTGTAAACCGGAACCATCATCGGTATCACCGATGTACATTCAAGGGCGTTTTCGCACCGCGTCTAGTCCTTTTAGAACTTTAATACTCGACGAATCGTAACTATTCTCTGACATATATTATTCTCGTTCTGTTATATCCCGGGTTATCACGCCTTGTTTCACGTGGAACAATCGGCATTGATATTTACTGGTTTGGTGTTTAATTTGGCTGGCATCGATAACCGACAAAAATAGTTGTGCTCCGGTTTCAACCAACTGATCGATCAATACTTCACGTTTTTGTCCATCGAGCTCAGATGATAAATCATCAACCAGATAAATGGTTTGTTTGCCCACTTGGCTGTGCAAGTGAACTCCTTGTGCGATACGTAGTGCACAAACTAAAAGCTTTAATTGTCCACGTGATAGAGCGTCTGCTACCGGAACAGTACCGCAGCGCAACTTTAAGTCGGCTTTATGCGGTCCGGCGGTGGTATAACCTAAGGCTAAATCTCGTGGATAGTTTTTCTCAAGCAATTGTGTTAAATCGCTTTTTTTATCCCAGCCCTGACTATAACCTACAGTTACATCAGTGTCAGGTAAAAAACGCTCTATTATACCCTTTAATACAGGATTAAACGAATTTATATAGCGGTTTCTAAGCTCACTAAGTTGCTCTGCATAGGTCACTAACTCGCGGTCCCAATAAGAAATTTCTTTATAGCTCGCTTTGCGTTTTAACAACGAATTTCGCTGTTTAAGTAAGCGCTTGCATTTATTCCAAATAGCAAAGAAATTAGCGTCATGATGGAACACACCCCAATCAACAAACTGCCGACGTTGTTGTGGCCCGCCGGTCAATAAACTAAAGCTTTCAGGGGTAATGAGTTGCAAAGGTAAGAAGTCGAGCAATTCGGTGAGTTTTTTAGCTTTAACACCGTCGATTTTAATGGTGACGTCACCATTACGAAAACGCTGTAGGCCAATTGAATGATCATTGACCTTGCCCCACAAAAGAAATTCATCGTGATCATAATGAATAACACGACTAGCAAGATGGGTACGAAATGAACGGCCCAAGGCCAAATAATGAATAGCTTCTAAGACACTGGTTTTGCCACTGCCATTGTCACCGTAAATAATGTTAAGTTGAGAAAACTCCAACTTAACATCACTTAGGTTACGTAATCGTTGTATCGATAATTGTTGTAGTAGCATGTTTTAGCTTACCCCCTAAAACCTAGGAGTTTGCACCCTCGCCGTCGTTTGGTTCAAATTATAGGAGATAGCGCGGAGTTGACGCTAGTCAATAAGCTCTTTCGACAACGAAGTTGTAACCAAGAGCTTAATGCTCATGTTTACAATCGCATCGGCATGACTACATACATCGACTCTGACGAGTCAGATGCTTCAATTAAACCACTAGAGTTAGCATCACCTAAGGTGATCTTAATTTCATCGCTCTTTAACGCGTTGAGTGCGTCTAAAACATAACTCACGTTAAAACCAATTTCTAAATCGTCATATTGATAATCCAGATCAACAATTTCTTGAGACTCTTCTTGCTCTGGGTTATTGGCGGTAATTTTTAATTCGTTTTTGGTGAAATTGAAACGAACACCACGGAATTTTTCGTTGGATAAAATGGACGCACGGGCCAATGCCTGCTTTAGATCAATACGCGAGGTAATGATCACTTTATCGCCACCTCGTGGTAATACTCGCTGATAATCGGGAAAACGACCATCAACCAATTTTGTAGTGAATATCGCATTATTAATGTTGGCACGTAACAAGCTTTCGCCTATTTGCACGGTAACAGGATCGTCTGTTGCTTCTATAATACGCAACAACTCAACGACCCCTTTGCGCGGTACAATAACCTGACGACTGGTTAGCTCAGCATTAATTTTTCGACTGCTTACCGCTAGGCGATGACCGTCTGTCGCAACAGTTTTGAGCTCATCGTTACCCGTTTCAAACAACATACCGTTAAGATAATAACGCACGTCTTGATTGGCCATTGAGAATTGAGTACTTTCGATGACCGATCTTAATAGGTGCTGTGGTATCACGAATTCAATTTCACTTTGCCAGTTGTCGATATTAGGAAAATCATCCGCCGACAAAATACTGAGTGAAAAACGACTTCGCCCAGAACGAATAATCATTCGTTCGCCGTCAACATCAACCGAGATGTTAGCGCCATCTGGCAATCCCTTGCAAATATCAAGAAATTTCTTAGCGGGAACCGTGGTACGCCCACCAATAACCTCACCTTCAAGCGGCGCTAAACCAACCAATTCTACTTCTAAATCGGTTCCGGTCATCTTTAATGCGTTTTCAGAAACCTCTAACAAAATATTAGACAAGACCGCAATCGTATGACGGCGCTCTACCGCACCTGATACTAACGTTAATGGCCGAAGTAGATTCTCTCTAGAAATAGTAAATTTCATGGTTTATGCGGTTCCTGATTTAGCGACGAAAATTAAAGACGGTTATCTATTCAACTAAAAATTTAAGTTGAAAGCGTTCTAATTAAATTAGAGTAATCTTCTTTAATATCGTGATTTTCTTCTTTTAGCTGGACAATTTTACGACAAGCATGCAATACAGTTGTATGGTCGCGACCACCATAGGCATCACCAATTTCTGGCAAGCTGTGGTTAGTTAATTCTTTTGATAACGCCATCGCCATTTGACGAGGTCGGGCAACAGAACGCGTGCGACGTTTAGACAATAAATCTGACACCTTGATCTTGTAATATTCGGCTACCGTTTTTTGGATATTGTCGATGGTCACTAATTTAGCTTGCAGTGCTAGCAAGTCTCGCAAGGCTTCTTTTACAAAATCAATGGTAATTGGTCGTCCGGTAAAATTAGCGTTGGCCGTAACACGATTTAATGCGCCTTCTAATTCACGAACATTAGAACGTAAACGTTGCGCAATAAAAAACGCCACTTCATCAGGTAAATGCACATTGCTCTCAAAAGCCTTACGCTGCAAAATAGCCACACGAGTTTCTAACTCGGGAGGATCTATCGCCACGGTCAAACCCCAGCCAAAACGAGACTTTAAACGATCTTCAACACCGACAATTTCTTTTGGGTATTTGTCACTGGTCAGAATAACCTGATGGTTACCTTCTAACAGCGCATTAAAGGTATGGAAAAATTCTTCTTGAGAGCGGTCTTTATTGGCAAAAAATTGTATATCATCGATCAGCAACGCATCAACACTGCGATAATAGCGCTTGAACTCTTCAATCGCATTATTGCGAAGCGCCTTCACCATGTCTTGCACAAAACGCTCAGAATGCATGTAAACAACTTTTGCATTGGGGTTATTGGCTAAAATGCCGTTACCTACCGCATGCAATAAGTGGGTTTTACCTAAACCGGTGCCACCATAAAGAAACAATGGATTATAAGCGCCGCCAGGGTTTTGCGATACTTGTATAGCTGCGGCTCGTCCTAACTGATTAGACTTACCCTCAACAAAATTATCAAAGGTATAGTTACGATTAATATTTGAGGCGAGTCGCGCTTGAGGCTCGTCAGGTTCTTTTTCCCAACTAGGACGAACAATGACTGGCTGTTGTGGCTGTCTATTTTGCGGTTTCACGTGATCTTTAACAACTTTAGGCGCTGGTTTGCTGCCAATGTCAAAACGTAACGTAGGTACGTCGTTGCCCATTGCAGCCACCAAGAAACTATTAATGTTGTCTTGATATTTATCACGCACCCAATCTAATACAAATCTATTGGGCGCATACAAGGTGAGGGTATCGTCTTCAAGTACCGCCTGCAAAGGCCTAATCCACATGCTGTATTGCGTTGCGGGTAAATCTTCCTGCAATCTATCTAAGCACTGTTGCCAAATCCAAGCAGCCACTGCATACTCCAAAACCGTTGTATAAAGGTCAAACATTCTAGCGTTTGATACTTCAAATCACCAGTGTTTAAAGGTAAAATTGTGAATAAATTCGTGATTTTTTAATCTTATCAACATTTTGCTTAAATATAGATCGTAAAACAGTCAATACGAGTGCAGAACCCTCTCTTTATCAAAAGTGAATTTTCTTTATTTTCAACAAGATAAGCATTTAAGGTAAAGTTATTAACAACTTAAAAAGCTTTAAAACATCTTTTTTGTGACCAACGCATAATATTTATACCATTAGACACGATTTACATTGACAAATGGCTCATCATTTTCTAAAATCTCGCGTCCTTTAATTAGGCTTGTATTTGTTGTAATAATGCGGCAAGTGCAAAAACTGTACAGTTAATTTCGATCGAGTTAATACTATGAAACGTACTTTTCAACCTAGCGTATTAAAACGCAAGCGCAACCACGGATTCCGTGCACGCTCGGCAACTAAGGGCGGTCGTGCCGTTCTTGCTCGCCGTCGCGCAAAAGGCCGTGCTAAGTTAAGCGCGTAATAATTGACCTATGGTTAATTATTCTTTTTCTCGGGAGTTAAGACTCTTAACTCCCGCGAATTTCAAAACAGTCTTCCAAAACCCCCTTCGAGCCGGTTCACCACAACTGACCATTTTAGCCTGTCCAAATGATTTTGATCATGCACGCTTAGGCTTAGCAATTCCAAAAAAACAATTAAAGTTAGCCGTAGACCGTAATAGGGTTAAGCGTATTATTCGTGAGAATTTTCGACTTAAACAACACGACTTATTACCATTAGACTACGTTGTCATTGCGAAAGGCGGTATTGGTAAGTTAGATAACGATGAGTTAAATAAACTTATAGATAAGTTATGGAAAAAAATCTCACGGCGCAGCAAAGAGCAGCAATCACGCTAGTTCGTGGCTATCAAATTGTCATTAGCCCACTGATTGGTCCTCGTTGTCGCTTCATTCCAACTTGCTCTCAATACGCTATTGAGGCAATAAATAGTCACGGATTTGCAAAAGGTGCTTGGTTAACGAGCAAACGTCTATTAAAATGTCATCCTTTTAATCTTGGCGGCTGCGACCCTGTGCCAGAAAAAAAACATTCACACAACCAGAGAAGAAATTAACGCCTTATGGAATCACAACGTAATTTATTGATTGTCGGTTTGCTTTTTGTGTCATTTTTGCTTTATACCGAATGGCAAACTGCGCAAAATCCAGTACCGCAGCAAATTGAACAAAACCTAACAAAGAACGCTATCGCCAATACCGATGTGCCAGCGAGCAGCAATGCTACTGTGCAAGGTCAAGGTATCGTAACTGCACAGCAAAATAGTCAGCTTGTTACGGTAAGCACCGATTTAATCAAACTTACTATCGATACCTTAGGTGGCGATATCGTTGAGTCGGAATTATTAGAATATCCGGTTGAGCTCAATGGTGTTGAAAACCTTCGCTTGTTAGAGCAACAGCAAAATTTCACCTTTGTCGCGCAAAGTGGCCTAGTGGGTGCAAATGGTCCTGATGCAATCAAACGCCCTACTTATCAGGTTAGCCAAACTAATTATGTACTTGGCGCCGGTGAAAACACCTTAGAAGTGGTATTAACCTATACCGATGCTAATGGTGTTATTTTCGATAAGGTGTTTAGCTTTGCTCGTAATACATACAACGTCAAAGTAGGCTATCGCATTAACAATGCATCTGCCCAAAACATTCAAGTGCAAATGTATGGTCAGCTTAAGCAAAGTGTCGACAAGCCTACCGAAGAAAGCAGCATGATGATGCAATTGTATCGCGGCGGTGCTTATTCAACCGAAAACGAAGTTTATAAAAAATACGATTTTGGTGACATGGAAGATGACAACCTAAAGCAAATCACTAATGGTGGTTGGGTATCAATGATCCAGCATTATTTTGTGACTGCGTGGGTGCCTAATAGTGAACATGAAAACGTTTTATACTCTCGCATGTTTGGCGATGACAAAGACATTGGGGTGATTGGCTTTAAAGGCGAATCGCTAACTATTGCTGCTAACAGTACCGGCGAATTAAGCGCAATCTTATTTACCGGCCCTAAATTACAAGATCGTTTAGAAGCCCTATCACCTACCTTAAAGCGTACAGTAGATTACGGTTTCTTGTGGTGGTTAGCAACTCCTCTGCATTGGTTAATAAGCTTTTTCTACGGCTTAGTAGGCAACTGGGGTGTGGCTATTATGTTGCTTACCTTTGCGGTTCGTGGAGCTATGTTCCCACTGACTAAAAAGCAATATACCTCAATGGCTAAAATGCGTAAGTTACAGCCTAAAATGGCCGCGCTTAAAGAGCGTTTCGGTGATGACCGTCAGAAGATGGGTCAAGCCACCATGGAGCTATACAAGAAAGAAAAAGTTAATCCGTTAGGTGGTTGTTTACCTTTATTGCTGCAAATGCCAATATTCCTAGGCTTGTTCTGGATGCTGCAAGAGTCTGTTGAGCTGCGCCACGCGCCATTTATGTTATGGATTGACGATTTGTCAGCGTTAGACCCATATTATGTATTGCCGTTGTTAATGGGCGCGTCAATGTTCCTAATGAGTAAGATGCAACCGTCAATGTCTACGGATCCAATGCAACAGAAGATGATGCAGTTTATGCCCGTTATCTTTACCGTATTCTTCCTATGGTTCCCTTCTGGCCTGGTTCTATATTGGGTAGTGAGCAACGTGGTAACGTTGATCCAGCAAACCATTATTTTCAAGCAAATTGAAAATGAAGACGCTAAAAAATAATCAGTAACGTATCACAACTGATAAACTAAAAAGCCGCTCACATTGTTGAGCGGCTTTTTTGTGTTAAAATCTCGCCAATTTCCGTTATTAATTATCATCAAGAATCTAATATGAGCTTTGAAACCGATACCATCGTTGCCCAAGCAACACCTCCTGGTCGGGGTGGCGTAGGCATTGTCCGCATCTCAGGTCCGTTAGTGCAACACGCTGCACAACAAATATTAGGTAAATTACCTAAGCCAAGAATGGCCGATTATTGTCCTTTTTATCAGAGCGACGGCAGTGAATTAGATCAGGGCATCGCCCTATTCTTTAATAACCCAAATTCATTTACCGGTGAAGACGTTTTAGAATTGCA
>JABSRV010000007.1:24219-57657 GCA_013214905.1 Psychrobium sp.
GAACAAGCCGCACGTTGTGCATTACACTCACTGCAAGGGGACTTTTCTAAATTAATCAATCAACTGGTAGAGAGCACCATACATCTTCGAATTTATGTCGAAGCAGCGATTGATTTTCCAGAAGAAGAAATTGATTTTCTGTCTGACGGTAAAGTACTGGGCGATTTAGAGCAAATAATCAAGCATCTAGACAGTGTACGCCATCAAGCGCGCCAAGGCTGTTTATTGCGTGAAGGCATGCGCGTGGTCATCGCTGGTCGTCCTAATGCTGGCAAGTCATCATTGTTAAATGCCCTGTCAGGGCAAAACACCGCCATTGTTACCGACATTGCAGGCACCACCCGTGATGTTTTACGTGAACACATTCATATCGACGGCATGCCACTGCATATTATTGATACCGCAGGTTTGCGTGAAAGCCCTGACAAAATAGAACAAATTGGTATTGAACGCGCGTGGGAAGAGATAAAACAAGCAGACCGTGTGTTGTTTATGGTCGACGGTACTGAAACTGGCCATAGCGATCCTCATAAAATTTGGCCAGAGTTTGTCGATAAGCTACCACCGGGAATAGGTTTGACCGTTATTCGTAATAAGGCGGATATTAGTGGTGACATCATTGGTGAATCGTCTGAGAATAACTACCCTATTTTCAAGATCTCTGCCAAAACAGGTGAAGGCATCGACGAGCTTCGGTCACACTTAAAGCAATGCATGGGTTATAAAAGTGTTACAGAAGGCAGTTTTATGGCACGTCGTCGTCACATAGAGGCCCTAGAACAAGCCAGTGAGCATATCGACATAGGCAAGGTGCAGTTAGTTGAATATAACGCTGGAGAGCTGTTAGCGGAAGAATTGAGAATAGCGCAGAATCATCTTAGCGAAATCACCGGTGCTTTTAGCTCCGATGACTTGTTAACGCGTATATTTACCTCGTTTTGTATTGGTAAATAATACCAACCTAGCAAAGTAACTAATCATTTTTTACGGCCTAAATAGATGATGACTGCGTTATTTATTTTCTATGTAGAATAGCTATATACGTAAATAAATGCCTTATCCTAATCAATTTATTCTCGTAAAAAAGTAGCTTACTTACCTAGATTGGTATGAAAAAAGGCCGCAACATGTTGCGGCCTTTTTAATATTAATTTTTCAACTACTTAGATTTACAGAGCTTGACCATACGTAAATTGTAAGACGTCATATAACGTACAGTTTCTTTGCGTAACTCTCGTTGTGACGCTGACTTAATCACATCGCCAACATCTTTCATAAATTTGATACCACAACGTTGTTTGCCCACCGCCATTTCTTCATTATTTAAACCAGGGATCAACACCCTGCGCCCAGACGTCGCATACAAACGATAATCCTGAGCGGCGACAGCCTTAGTTAACTCGTTATCTAATGTATTATCGAAAAGCTGCTGCGATGTCTGTTCGGTGGTATTACACCCTCCTAATAAGATGACCGCTAACACTAATAATTTATGCTTCATGACGAAATTTCCCTCTATTAATACGCGATAGCGTGTAATATACCCAAGTTACTTGAAAATGCGAGTTTCAGAGTTCGGGTAGGATGCCAGAACAAGGCATGACTTGTAAGCAATGGTTATTCCCTTACTCAGAGTCATAACGCCGTGCTGGCTTTCTACCCGAACTCCCGCAGGGCAAGGCGATAAGCGACCAACTACGGCGTTATAAAACCTTGATGTAGAGTGACTAGAACGGCGGTCTTATGCCTTGTATTTGGCACGCTTCTCGACTTGCTGAATTCTGCATTTCCAGGTAGCTTGGGTATATATGCTGCCTAACAGTAATAACCAAAGCGATGCACCAGCCGATGACGATTTTTTAGTTTGCTTTTTTGCAATCACCGTAATGCTAACAATGCCTTTACTTTGACCGTCAAGACTATCGGACACCGTATACTCAATGGTTTCTACCCCTGAAAAATCAGCGTGTGCTTGATATACCAATTGATTATTTGCTATTTTCACACTGCCAGCACCAAGATAATTAAATGCTTGAAGGGTTAAACTTCCAGCCTCATCCACGTCACTATCATTACTTAACACATCAATGGTCACCGCTGCACTTCCTTGGTTTATCGAAATACTGTCTGGCGCCGCTAACGGTAAATCATTGACCGACAACACGGTAATTTTAACCGTGAATACGTCACTTTCAATGCCATTGTTTACACCAATAACTCGCGCACGTATAAGACCGTGAAAATTAGCGTCTGGCACTATGGTAGAGTCACCTTGTATTTGATAGTTTGCCCCCTCTAATACTTTCATTGATTTAGCCGCAACATCGAGATAAGTAAACATTTCAGGGGTGATTTTCAAACTAATATCTTCGTCCATCAATAGGTTATTAACTAAACTGGTAATAACAGGTTTACCGCCTTGAGCGATAGAAAAGTCACCGTTGTTAATCGCAAAGAATATGTTCCCAAAACAACTGACTTTAACTCTTGCCGTTGCGGTAATTGATGAAGGCACCGTCACCGTAAAACTACCTGTGTTTGCGACTTGACTGGCTAAGGTGACAGGGAAACTATTACCTGAGTCGGTCGATAACGTTATATCAACAGATTGACAGGAAATAGGCGCCTGATCGGTGCCTGCTACTTGCCAGCGTATAATCGCTGTTTTATCGCCCCAATCGTTCTGATTTGTCGGTTCAAGCACCGAAAATGCCAACTCGGTTTTAACCACGTTAACTTTCATGGCGTCGTAACTTACGCCGCCTTTGTTGTCACGAGCAATCAATCTGAAATTTAATTCCCGCGTCGTATTAGCATAAACCTCACCGATGCTTATCTTTGCGGCTAATACGTCTTGTAACTTAGGCAAGATACGAGTCGGCGTTTTAGTTGGTTGCCATGCCCTAAATAGCGGGCGCTTACCATCATCGACCATAGTGCTAGCGCTAGACGATGGACCAAGATCCATTTGTTGCCAGTCATAACTTAACTCATCACCATTGGCATCGGTCGCACTGCCCGTTAATATAAAGGGAGTATTAGCAGGAATGATATAATCAGCGCCAGCATTAACGGTTGGTATCGCATTGTCACTTGCTGAAACAACACCACAACTACTACCTAGCTCTGAAGAAACAAAGGCAGATATTTGATCCATTGAATGACTGTGAAAAAACGGCTGAGAATTCATCTGCAAATTCTGTTGACCACAAATACCCGCATACCCCATGATGGTTGATGCACTGCCTGGCTCAAAGCTACTTGGCGCTTCTCGATTGCCGCTACAAGCACCTTCGGTGCCATTAAATGTATGTTCTGCACCAAATTGATGGCCAATTTCATGTGCTACATAATCGATATAAAAACTGTCGTTGCTAGGGTTTGGATCGCCAGTAACACCATCGCCTTTTAATTGAGCATCACAAACGACTCCGAGACTAGCCAAACCACCACCACCGGTACCCACTATATGACCTATATCATAATTTTGACTGCCTATAACACCATCGATAATACCGGTATTAATTTCCCCGTCATTATCACTATTATCGTAGGGGTCGCTTACAATATTGGTATAAATAATCGCATCGTTGTTAGCCACCAATTGCAGGCTAATGTTTAAATCACGTTCATAAACGTCGTTAATACGATTAAGCATGCTAGTGATTGCTGCTAGGCCATTTTCCTTGCTGCCGCCGTGATACTGCGTAAATTCAGCATTAGCGGCTATGGCGATGCGATAAGTGATTCGCTGGGCACTCAGCTGTTTTGTTGCACCGCGCGCATATTTTTTCAATAGTGGTTGTTGCAAACGCAATTTTGGCGCTAGTCGTAAGGAGCCTTTACTTCCTGCTAGCGCAACAGCATCACGTTTATAATAACTGATGTAATAATCTGTTTTTTCTCGATAAATGGGATCTATAAACACAGTATCGCCAGCTAAATTAAATACCCCATGAAAACCTTGTGGCGTGATATCAAATCGCCCACGATTGCTCTCCTTGTCAATTTGATAACCCGTAAATGTTTTAATCATTGGGTAACGCTGCGCTAACTCATCGGCCATGATAAGCGATGGCACTAATCTAAAGTCGGCGTAAGAGCCGTTGGGCAGTGGCAAACTAATGACGACAGACTGATCGGTATTAACCAAGGTTTCATTTAATGAAGCGATATTAGCTCGGATCTTAAAGCCCGCGTTAGCGCGTAAGAAAACGGCCTTGTTATTATCTATGGGTGCCAATACCTGTTGCCATTCATTAAAACGACTTTGTTGCTCGGCAATAGCTTGCCAACTGATAACACAGCACAAACTTGCCGTTACAAATGATAATAAACGCTTCATCCAATACCCTTGATATGTAAATTTTATGTTAATAATAGAAATAACCTTATCATACGCCATTCAAATTACTATTTAATTGAACCTCACATTGCGTTACCGACATTTTCTTTAAATAAGCTATTAAATTATCTAAACGCCAGGTGCGTAATTCATCAGCTCGGCCGTGGCGGATCACGTAAGCAATTTGTTGTTGCGGGTTAATGCCAACCAAAGAAAACTTCAACGGCGAGTTTTCGCTCTCCTGCGCAATAAATTTTGTGATAGACTGTGTTTCTACCAAACGACAAAACTCCCCTTCTTTAACTCTATAAAAAACTACAGCCATACATTCCACCAATATGTAAGTTACATATTGTCATAATGTCGATAATGCACACTAATTTCAATAATTTTCACATTAAATAACCCTTTATTCATTGTCGCTCGTTTATATCTATAACGAAACCAGTCACCAATTGAATAAGGACTAAATAATGAAAAAGCTAACTTACCCAGTTGCATTAACCTTAATGTTGTCACTCATCGCCTGTAGCGGTCAAAATAGCGATATACAGCAACAAGATAGCACCAATGAACATAAAAACGTCAACAAAAGCATTATCAAGTCTCCCGATTTTTATCCGGTAGGCATGCCAGCAGAGGCAATGGTTGCTAGCAAAGTAATGCGCCAGTTTAGCCAACCAATGCACTACTCTTCACAACCAATTTTCATCGCTCCGGCATCCAACAAAGAAAACTATCAACAGACAACTAAAAATCCTTTACAAATCACGAGTGAACAACCAATTTCTACATTTTCGGTTGATGTTGATAGTGGCAGTTATAGCAATATGCGTAGAATGCTTAGCCAAGGTGTATTACCGCCCAACGACGCCCTAAGAACGGAAGAATTGATTAATTATTTTGATTATCAAATAGACACACCAAAAAATAGTGATATCCCATTTTCCATCAATACTGAAATGATGGTTTCTCCGTGGAATGCTGATCGCATGCTGTTAAAAATCGCGTTAAAAGCCTATGAAATTCCTAAAGCCGATATAGGCGCCGCCAATTTGGTATTTTTACTTGATGTATCAGGCTCAATGAATGCAGCCAATAAACTGCCGTTACTGAAAAAATCTCTCATTATGCTGAGCAAGCAACTTGAAAAACATGATCGGGTATCAATAGTGGTTTACGCGGGTGCCGCGGGTATCGTATTGGAAGCATGTCAAGGCAACGATCTATTTTCTATTACTCAAGCACTAAACAGCCTTAAAGCTGGTGGCTCAACTCATGGCAGCCAAGGCATAGAACTCGCTTATCAGTTAGCTCAAAAATCTTTTATTAAGGGAGGTATTAATCGGGTTATTCTTGCCACCGACGGCGACTTTAATGTCGGCACAACAAACATAGATACCTTAAAAGAATTGATTGAAAAAAAACGAAACCAAGGCATTAACCTAACAACGTTGGGCTTTGGACAAGGCAATTACAACGATCATTTAATGGAGCAGTTAGCCGATATAGGCAATGGTAATTATGCTTATATCGACAATATTAATGAGGCGCGCAAAGTATTAGTCGATGAAATATCGTCAACCCTGCATATAGTGGCAAAAGATGTAAAAATTCAAGTGGAATTTAATCCTGATCAAGTGGCGCAATATCGTTTACTAGGTTATGAAAATCGCCTGCTTAAGCGCGAGGATTTTAACAATGACAAAGTCGATGCAGGGGAAATAGGCGCAGGTCATGACGTAACCGCAATTTATGAATTAACCATGATTGATGCAAACAATAAAACCATTGATGATTTACGCTATAAAACCCCCCCTGCAGCACCCGTGATTAAATCGGCTGAAATAGCCATCGTAAAACTGCGTTACAAGCAACCAACATCAGAAAAGAGCCAGCTCATCACGCGTATTATTAGACCAAGTCTATTAAATAATAAAGGCAGTGAAAACTTTAAATTCGCCAGTGCGGTAGCCGCCTTCGCACAATTGTTAAAAGGCGGAAAATATCTGGAAAATTACAATTTTCAAGATATTATTAAGTTAGCGCAAAACAATAAGGGTAAAGATGACTTCGGTTATCGCGCTCAATTTATTCAATTAGTAAGAACGGCAGCTAGTTTGCAAACGCCATTGGTATCAAACAACAAGGATCAGATAAATCGACAAGTTAAATGATGCACAACTCATGAGCAAATATAGCCGCGGCAATGTCGAGGCGTTTGAAATTCTTTATCGCCGATATAAAGGGGCTAGTTATCGCTATTTCAAACGCCAATGCCGCACACAACAAGAAACTGAAGATTTGATGCAAGAGCTTTGGAGTCGAGTGATCAAAGCGAAATACAATTACCAACAAAGCGCCCTTTTCGCAACTTGGTTTTATCACATAGCCCATAATTTGCTGGTCGATCACCATAAACGATTGGTATTAGTCACTGATGATAATAGTCAAAGCAACGACGATCTATTCGAACATGATACAAACTCGTTGCCGGAACAGAAGATGCGAGCACACCAGCAAGCGATGAAATTGCGTAAATGCATGAATAAATTGCCTTCACTGCAGCTTGAAGTCTTCTTAATCAAAGAAGAGGCTGGTTTAACGATGGCCGATATTGCAAAAGTTGTAGATGCGAGTGTCGAAGCCACTAAAAGTAGATTAAGGTATGCAATAAGCAGCCTAAAAAAATGCTTGGGAGGTCATTATAATGAATGAAAAACAGCAATCCTTATCAAACCTTTACCAATCGCAGGCTAACGAGAACCCTAGCGAACAGCTTGACGATCAAATAATAGCACTGGCGAAAGAGCAAGCTAAAATAAACAAAAAGAGCCAACCCCATATCAACTATGCCCCCTACTCTATTGCAGCTAGTATCGCAGTGCTAGGTTTGTTGGTATTAAATTCCCCCAATTTCTATCAATCATCAATACCTGAAAATAACGATAATACCCCAGTGATAATTACGATGGAGAAAAGCACTGATCAATCGATTGCGAATAGCTACTCTCAACATAAAAAAATATCCTTAGCCAAACCTCAAGCATCACCAGTAATGCCAACAGCTGAACTGATGGCTGACATTAACATCGCACATGATAGTGGCGCGCCCATGGGGTTAACCGAACAAACGCCGGTAAGCGTTAATAAATATAAAATAGACTATACGAGTGAGCAGAAAATTGCGTTAAAAACAGTCGAAGAATTCATAAATTCGGGCAAGATCCCACTCGCTATAGACAAGCTAAAATTAGTAAACAAAGAGTGGCCTGATATGATATTACCCGTCAAATATCAGCAATTATTAGACGGTGATAAAAACTCTCCTTAGGAACAATTCGCTTTATATTTAACCGCTTAAACGTTAAGTTATAGGCTAATTTTCTTGTAACTATTCAGCGTCTTGACATTTGTAACCATTTTGTTGTCGAAAGTGCTTATTTATGCATATAAACTCCGCGCTTTCTCCTAAAACTTGCACCAAATGGCTGCGCGATGAACAGCTACATATTATGCTCAGTAGTTACATTATCTAAAGGATAACGCTTGTGGCCTATCGTTCAACCGACAAAACACATGCTCATATGGCACAACAACGTGAAAAATTACTCAGTGCAGCTAGAGAGATCGTTACAAATAATGGTTTTAGCGCACTAACGATCGTTGCTATCGCGCGACGATCTGGCTTGGCTGTGAGCTCTGTTTATAAGAATTTCAAGTCCAAGGATCAGCTGTTATTGCAAGTTTATAGTGATCTAACCAATAACGATCTTTTGTTAGATCTAGCGTAAATTCATATATCTAAAACCGCAAAAGAGCAGTTAAATACCGCCTTAGAACAGTTATTTTCTAAGGCGTTAATGGCAGACAAGCTTGCCTTTGCGTTGTTTGCAGAAGATATACCACCAAAGGTCAGCCTACTTCGTCAAAAACACAAGGCGGATTATAAAAATATACTAATAAATATCATGTAGTTAGTAATATGTGAAAAAGAGTTTTTACAACAAGATGCTAACCTTGCGGCGAATGCTATTATAGGTGTGCTTATCGAGTCTTTGTTAACCCATATGCATTGGCAAGACAGGCAGATGCCTACATTTTAGCGCATAAAACTCATCCAACAAAGTCAGCAATTTTGTTTAAAAGCCATAACTTACGTTGATGATGAATCAGTATTTTTCGAATAATTAAAAGGAACATGCAATGAGTAATATCTCTATCCTAATAGGTACTATGTTAGGAGCGAGTGAGTACGTAGCCGATCATTTAGCGGCGTTGTTATCACCACAGCATGAGGTAAATGTAGACATGGAACCAGCACTTGATCGTTATCAATTAACAGATCAACAGACTTGGATCATTTGTACCTCAACCCACGGTGCGGGTGACTTTCCAGACAATATATTACCCTTTGTAGAAGCATTAACGCAGCAGAAACCCGATTTATCGGCGATCAAATATGCCGTTTGTGCCTTAGGGGATCGTAACTACGATACCTTTTGCAAGGCTGGTATATCCATTGATCATTTGCTCGAAACTCTAGGTGCTACCCGCCTTACAGCGATCAACCTAATTGACGTTAATACAGGTGAAATACCAGAAGACAGCGCTCAATTATGGTTAGAACAGTGGATAAACGATCTAAAATAGCCCCAATCAACGATTGATCCCTCCTCTATAAGCAAGCTAATTACGATCGCCATCACATCTTTTGGATCTAAATGGCGATCTAAAATCGCAATAGATCCGATCTAAAAACGGATCGTACACCTCCATTTACCTTTGATCATCTCTAAAAGTTATTAAAAAAACAGCGATCAGATCATTTTAACCTGTGCATAACTACCGTATATCAGCCCTATTTAAATTACTTATATCTTAATAACTATCAAACCTAAACACCCTGTGGATAAGTAGCCTTTTTATACACAGCTTATCATCAAGAAGGATCATGATCATTTAACAGGTTATGATCACTATTAAGATCAAGATCATCATGATCTTAGATCGGTTATCAACAGATCTTGCGATCATTAATAATAAGAGATAATAAAGATCTTTAAATAATCTTATATATATTTAAGCAACCCCTCGTTAAAAATGATCGTTTTAGATCTGTGAAAAAATTGGTAGAATATCCACCCTCTGAAAAGTTAGTCGATATGGTGTGAGATGTTATTTAATAAACAATTTGATGTGATAGTGATCGGTGGTGGTCACGCAGGAACCGAAGCCGCGTTAGCCGCCGCTCGTATGGGTCAGCAAACGCTATTACTCACTCACAACATCGATACTCTGGGTCAAATGTCATGTAATCCCGCTATCGGCGGCATTGGCAAGGGCCACTTGGTCAAAGAGATTGACGCCTTGGGTGGTTACATGGCGCAAGCAACCGATTTGGCAGGTATTCAATTTCGAACGTTAAATTCAAGCAAGGGGCCAGCGGTTCGAGCAACACGAGCTCAAACCGACCGAGCGCTTTACAAAGCGGCGGTACGCAGCAAACTTGAAAATCAACCGAACCTAACTATTTTTCAACAATCTTGTGATGATCTCATTGTTGAAAATGATCGTGTTTCTGGCGTCGTTACTCAAATGGGTATTAAGTTTTTTGCCCCTACCGTGGTACTGACCGTAGGTACATTCCTCGGTGGTTGTATTCACATAGGTTTAAAAAATCATACCGGCGGTCGTGCAGGAGATCCGGCGTCAATTAAATTGGCTGATCGATTACGTGAATTACCGTTACGAGTGGGCCGCTTAAAAACTGGCACCCCCCCACGCCTTGATGCACGCACCATTGATTTTTCAAAATTAGAACCTCAGCCAGGTGATACGCCATTACCAGTATTCTCATACATCGGTAAACAAAGTGATCACCCGAGACAAATACCGTGTTATATCACTCATACCAATGAAAAGACACATGACATTATTCGCAACGGTTTAGATCGTAGTCCAATGTTTACTGGCGTTATCGAAGGTACAGGACCACGTTATTGTCCATCTATCGAAGATAAAATAACGCGTTTTGCTGATAAAACTTCACATCAAATATTTGTTGAGCCAGAAGGATTAACGACCAACGAAATTTATCCAAATGGTATATCCACCAGCTTGCCGTTTGATGTACAGGTTGCTTTGGTTAATTCAATGAAAGGTTTTGAAAATGCATTTATCACTCGACCTGGTTACGCCATTGAATATGATTATTTTGATCCCCGTGATTTAAAACCTAGTTTAGAAAATAAATACATCAACGGATTATTCTTTGCAGGACAAATTAACGGCACCACGGGTTACGAAGAAGCCGGTGCACAAGGATTAATTGCTGGCATGAATGCCGCTCGTCAATCTCAAGGATTGGATGCTTGGTCTCCTGCACGTAATGAAGCTTACATAGGCGTACTTATTGATGATCTGTCAACATTAGGCACCGACGAACCTTATCGTATGTTTACCAGTCGTGCTGAATATCGTTTATTGTTACGCGAAGACAACGCTGATATTCGTTTAACCGAAAAAGGCCGTGAAATGGGCTTGGTTGACGATCATCGTTGGGAATTATTTAACAAAAAAATGGAAAGTGTTGAATTAGAAAAGAAACGTTTATCTGGTCAGTGGATACAAGCCGCGAGTGAACAAGCAACCGAGTTAAATAAAGTTTTAAAATCACCAATGAGTCGTGAAGCTAGTCTAGAAGAATTATTACGTCGTCCTGAACTAACTTATAAAACACTAATGACCATTGACGGCATTGGCCCTGGATTAGAAGATAGCGTTGCCGCTTATCAGGTACAAACACAAATTAAATATGCGGGTTATATCAAACGCCAAGTGGAAGAAGTAGAAAAGCAAAAACGTAACGAAAACGCGTTATTGCCAATCGAACTTGATTATAGCCAAGTATCTGGATTATCGAACGAAGTTGTATCTAAGCTTACAGATGCTCGTCCTGCTACTTTAGGTATGGCTAGTCGAATTTCAGGCATCACGCCTGCCGCTGTATCCCTATTATTGGTGTACATGAAAAAGAAAGGCATGCTGAAAAAAGCTAGCTAATCAATCGCAATAAATAACGCATTGAAAACCGGTCATTTAAATTTTAAATGACCGGTTTTTTATGTTCAGGATGAACTGTATGCCGCGGTGCTATGGATGGCAAGGAGCGGCGATTGCTTTCAATTTGAGCATAAAATAAAACCGTTTATCCCGCCTATAGACCACTTTTCATTATTAATCTCTTTGATTGCATGCCACGTTTTAAGATAGTCTCATCGTGAATGTCTTAATACCGAGACAATAATAAGAACAATAACAAGGAATAAAACATGAATACTGAAAACACATCATCACCAATGGCGATGGTCGATATATTTGTCGCTCCTAAATCAGTTTTCGATAATCTTTTAGGCAACGGAAAATGGGCATGGTTGAGTTTATTGCTAATTATTGCAGTGTTGGTAGGTAGCCAAATTGCATTTTTCAGTGGCATGTCAAGCGACTGGATCGTTGAGCAGCAATTAGCTCAAGCAGGAGAAATGACGGCTTCAGAGGCTGCGCAAGCACGAGAAGGCATGACCATGATGGCCGAATATACCGGCATCATCGCTTCTATAGCTGGTTCTATCATTTTTGTTATCCTGACCGCTCTCAGTGCGGCTTATTACATGGTAATAAGCAACGTTGCTGCCACTAAGACACCTGAATTTAGTTTTGGAAATTGGTTTACTTTTGCCGTTTGGACGCAAATGCCAACCATTATTAATACCATTGGATTTATTGTGTTATTCGCTGGCGCTAATACGGCGGATTTACCGCTAACCTTAGGAAGTTATGCATCGGTTAATCAATTGTTTCTGTCTTACGTACCTGGTGACGCACTGTTTAATTGGGCTGAAACGTTAAATCTATTTTTAATCTGGGGCATTGCATTAGCGGCGATTGGTTTTAACCGTTGTTGTGACATGTCAGCGGCTAAATCGATTTTCTTCGCTGTACTACCTAGTCTAGTTATCTTTGGTGTTTGGTTTGGCATAGCTGCATCTTAAGTAATCCACTGTTAAATCATCATTACCTATAAATAAGGGGCTTATACTCATGACCATAGATTATGGGTATAAGCCCCTTACTTAGTTTCAATCGAGAGCCAATCATGAAAAAAATACTTATATTATTGCTAATTATTGGCACCGTTAGCGGGCTGGTTTATTGGAAAAAACAGCAGGGCAGTCACGCCAGTCTTGTAGTAAACAGCGAACAAGTAAGCGAGCAAATATTATCAGACAGCATTTTGGCCTCGGGTAACTTAATTTTTAATACTCAAATTCAAATTCGATCTGAGGTCACTGGCATTGTGACCAAGGTGTTAGTGGAAGAGGGCGAGTACGTCGCCAAAGATCAGATATTAATGCAATTGGATCAAACTGCATTTTCTGCCGATGTTGCCAATTATCAAGCGGCTGTTAACGCGCAAAAAATAGAAATCGAATTTGTCACCGAGCAAAGCTCTGACTTGCAGCGTCAATTTCGTTTAAAACAAAAATTATATCGTCAGAAACTCATTGGCTTAGACGACTTAGAGCGTTTTAGAAGTTTATTGAAAATTTCAAAAATTAAAATGAAAGCCGCTCACGAGCGTCTTAATCAAAAATTAGCGACGTTGGCTTTTGCCGAAGACCGATTAAAGAAAACCACCTTTAGAGCATCTATGCCTGGGCTTATCGCCGCTGTTGATGTTAAGCCGGGTGAAACCGTTATTGCCGGCACGACAAATATCATCGGTTCAGCGTTAATGACCCTTGCAGATCCTGCCACCATATTGGCTGAACTGCGTGTTGATGAAGCCGATATTGCTAGTGTTAAAACAGGGTTAGTGGTCGAAGTATTTGCCGCCGCAGATCCTAAGCACTCTCTTAAAGGCAAAGTGGTTAGCATTGGCACGTCAGCTCGCTCTAACCGTCAAGGTTTAGGTTTATTCTTTCGGGTTAAAGTCTTGTTAGAAGATGGCACCCAGTTATTCCCAGGCATGAGCTGCCGCGCAGAAATTATTACCGCACAAACCGAAAAATCACTGAGCGTGCCTATTGCAGCAGTGCATAAAAAAGACAAAGCCTATTTTGTATGGCTGATAAAAGATAAGAAAGTATCAAAACAAGTAGTAACAGTGGGCATGGCTACCGATACCAAGCAGCAAATATTGTCAGGATTAACCTTAGAAAATACCGTGGTTACTGGCCCTAGTCGAGTAGTTAGTAAAATGGAAGCCGGTGACCTAGTACGCAAAAAGGAAAGCTAAGATGAATGATTCAACAACTAACGTTATCGAACTCAAACATATCACTAAAAACTATCCGATGGCCGACGAAGACTTTCTGGCGTTAAATGACGTCAATTTAAGCATCAAAAAAAATGACTACGTCGCTATTACTGGCCCCTCAGGATCTGGTAAGTCGACCTTAATGAATATTCTGGGTTGTTTAGATCAACCAAGCGACGGTGAATATTGGTTAGACAAACAAAATGTAGCCACTAAAACCGAAACGCAATTGGCTGAAATTCGTAATAAGGGCGTTGGTTTTATATTTCAGAGTTTTAACTTATTACCACGCGCCAGTGTCTTGCAAAATGTGATGCAGCCATTGGTTTATAGAATGATGCCCGCAGCTGAGCGTAAAAAGTTAGCATTAGAGGCGCTAGAACGGGTAGGGCTTAGTAGTAAAGTAACTAGTCTACCCAATCAACTCTCTGGTGGTCAGCGTCAACGTGTCGCCATTGCACGAGCTTTAGTAACCAAACCCGCGATCATTCTAGGTGATGAGCCCACCGGTAATTTAGACAGCAAGACTTCGCGCGACATCATGGCGTTATTCGATCAATTGCATCAACAAGGGCATACCATCATCTTAGTAACCCATGAAGCGGATATCGCTAATCATTGCCAACGCATTATTAGGTTAGTCGACGGTGTTATTGAAAGCGATATACGTAAGCAACAAGGGGAGTTGAGTCATGCTTAAAACAATGCACATATTTTTTGAGGCAAGCAAAGCGGCGATGCAAGCGATAACCGCACATGGTATGCGCAGCGCATTAACCACCTTGGGTATTGTGATTGGTGTCGGCGCAGTTATTACAGTGGTGGCTATCATGGAAGGACTCAGTGCCAATATTACTAGCCAGCTCGATGACTTAGGCAGCGACATGGTCACGTTACGCGCTTATACAGACCCCGAGCAAGAAATGCTTGGTTTTAGCAATAAGGTCAGTTACGAAGACTTCTTGTTATTAAAAAGCAAAGCCGACAATGTGACGGATATGACCGCTACCATGCGCGCCTTTTCTTTGGGGTCTAGTGTGCAATATGGTCGCTCAACCACCCAAACACAAATTATTGGTACCGACAGCAGTTATCAAAACGTGGTGCATATTTATCCAGAGTTAGGGCGGTTCTTATCTGAAAGCGATGATTTAAAACGACGCCGTGTTGCATTCATTGGTAGTTCGGTGGCTAAAAAACTAAAAATGCCACCAGATCCTACGGGACAGTTTATTAACCTAAGCGGCGATTGGTTTCGAGTCATAGGTGTTGCTGAAACACGTGGCAGCTTGTTTGGCTTCGATCAAGACAACTATATTATCGCGCCATTTAGTACTATTCGTTCATTAAACGGTAGTCAGGCCACTGATAATATTGATATTATGTTTCGACCACAAAGTGATGCGTCGTTAACGGACATCAAAATTCAAATGCGTCAAATATTACGTCAAAAGCATAAATTGTTGGATGATGATCCCGACCATTTTGAGTTTCACAGTGCTGAAAAAACCAAAAAACAGTTTGCCAGCATTACCACCTCGGTGACCTTGGTGGCTTCTGGTGTGGTCAGTATCAGCTTATTGGTCGGTGGCATTGGCATCATGAATATTATGTTGGTGTCGGTTACCGAGCGTACCAAAGAAATTGGTATCGCCAAAGCATTAGGCGCTACGCCGCAGTTTATTTTGCTGCAATTTTTAATCGAGGCATTAATATTGTCGTTATTTGGCGGAGTAATGGGGCTGTTATTAGGTTACGGCTTAGCCTCAATGGTCTCTATGATGATGCCCGGCTCTAGTAGCGTATTAGTACCATTATGGGCCATTGGTTTATCGTTTGGTTTTACCACCGCCATCGGTGTTATTTTTGGACTAGCGCCTGCCATCAAAGCCGCCAAGTTAAATCCTGTTGACGCCTTAAGATATGAGTAAAAAATAACTATGTTTTCATTACAATTAGTAAAAAATGGCTTGTTGAAAAGCTTGGCTGTTTCACGTCATACGAGCAAAGGTTACAAGATCGCGACCTTTGTTTTATTGCTCGTTGCGTTCAGCATAAATTACTCGGTATTCCAGGCTATTGTGGTGGCAAATAAAGAGCTGAATCTGACTTCGGTAATGTTGATAGCGTTATTAGATCCGCTAATTTTCTTAACTAGCATGCATTTTATCGTGCGACCGTTTTTAAAATTAAAGCTGCTCAATGCTGGATTTAGCAAATTGTTGCTCTTACAGTTGCTAGTTTGTTTTCTTATTGAGGCTGTGGTGAGTACAACTCTTAATATCAGCATATTACAGCTTGAGTATTTTAAAGGATTGGATTTTCATGAATTCAAAATGAGCGTGCCTGATGGCGAAGTTAAAATGCAAATGGATAAACTGTCTTACTTATTGATAGATATAGTAAATAGTATTCTTTTAGCCTTTGTTTGGAGCATTTTTTACATGTTTTGGCACATGCAAGCCGGGCGTAAAAAAATGAAACAAGAACTGCACCGCGCGCAAATACAGCAATTAACCAATCAACTAAATCCTCACTTTTTATTTAATGCGTTTAACAGCATTCGCGCGCTAATTTATGAAGATCAAGATAAAGCGGCTGATACGGTCACTCAATTAGCAGAACTGTTTAGAACGCATTTACAGGCGCATCTTAAGGCTAAATCAAGCTTAGAAGAAGAGTGGCAAGTGTGCAGTCGTTATTTAGCCATTGAAAAAATTCGCTTGGAAGAACGTCTGCAATTAGAGATTGAAATTGACGATGCGTTACTCATGCAGAAATTACCCACCTTGAGCTTGTTAACCCTTATTGAAAATGCAATTAAACATGGCATATCACCAAGCAGTCAACCAGGTTTTATCAAAGTCAGCGCTAGTAAAACCAGCGATAAATGTTGGAATTTATGTATTGTTAATAGCGTCAGACAGCAATCTAATGCAGCGGGTACTAATACAGGCATCATTAACATTAAAAAGCGTTTGCAACTGATGTACGGTGAAAATTATTGCTGGCAGCAAAGCAGCGAAAACAATCAATTTACGGTAAATATGGAGCTTCCCCTTGCTTAATGTATTGATAGTTGACGATGAACGTTTAGCGCGCGTTGAATTAAAACGCCTGCTGGCGAAAATCCCGCAAGTCAATGTCGTTGCCGAGGCTAACGGCGCTGCACAAGCACTTGAATTGTTAGAAGAACATGATATTGATTTGGTTTTTCTAGATATACAAATGCCAGAAATGGATGGATTGCAATTGGCTGATAAAATTGACCCGTCAATCCAGTTTGTATTTTGCACCGCATTTAACGAACATGCGGTAGATGCATTTTCTCTAAACGCGGTCGATTATATTGTGAAGCCTATCAACCCTGATCGCTTGTTGAGGACAATAGCGCGTGTCCAACAATCCATAGAAGAAAAGGCTGAGCAGTCTAACAAAGAGATCATCAGTTACTTACCAGACAACCATGGCCTGTTACTTAAATTTGGTGACAGCAGTAAAATAGTCAGGCTGCAAGATGTCGAGCGCTTTGAATCAATCGGTAATCATGTGGCTGTTTACACCCCCGCTGGAAAATCTTACATTCATTCGTCTTTAAGTAAGGTCGAACAACGACTTGATCCTGCGTTGTTCTTTAAAGCGAGCCGCAGTGAAATAATTAGAGTGGATAACATTAAATGCATTGAAGATGGCATGGCTACTGGCAGTTTGTTGGCGATTATGAATTCAGGAAAAACCATTGACGTTAGCCGCCGCCAAGCACAGCAATTAAAAAAATTGTTTAATGTTTGGTAGATTGTTTTATCGCAAGTAAGTTGTAACAAAAACGTTGCTAAAAGGCCACTAATAGTCACATAATAGTTTTCGTAAAATTACTTCTATAAAATGGCAAACCACCCGAAAGGTTGAGACGCAAAGCCACCGGTCTAATGGGATTTCCCAATGATAGCGGAGCTACCAATAATGCATTACGCATTAGTCTTTCCTTTGTTATATGTCAGCCATCTTAACTAAAATAAATGCTGGTATATGCAAGCTTCTTTGTAAAAAGATACTCCTTGAATATTACCTGTAACGATCTCTCGACAGTTTATTAACAAGGACTATTGTCTTATGAAATTATTCAAACTCGCCCCTTTAGCGTTGCTATGCAGTGCAACCGCATTTGCTGGACAAGGCGATCAAGTGGGCAATTCTCGCTACAGTGTTTCTACCCTCAATGCTCACGCATATAACGGTGTCAATGTTGCAAGCGTTAATGCACACCTAAAACAATCAATCTCCTTTGCTTTTATGACCTCAATACGTGCCGGGATTGAAATGGGCGAGGCGGATTTTGCCGACGATATGGAAGATCTCATTGATGACTTAGATCGAGATGATTTAACCCTAGATGAAGCAAATAGCTTAATAGAGCGTTTTGACAAAGTATTAGCAGACGCTGGTGAGAACGGTTATGTCAATTTACAGGGTGGGCTTGAACTGCCTCTATCCATATTATGGAAAAGAGAGATCGATACCATTAGTTTTTCTACCCGTGCTTATGGCAATGTAGGCATCAAAATACTTGATGATAAACTGCGTTATAACCCGGTGCAACAATCTATAGGCACCAATGCCGCGGGTTATATAAAAGTTGCCGATATGACAGAAGTATCGCTGGCTTATAGCCGGTTGGTTTGGAATAACTCTGAAGGTGATCTTCACGCCGGTGTACGAGCCAATCTGCAAAGTTTAGGCTTATCAAAACAAGTTATTAGCTTTGAAAACGCTGATAGCGATGATGATATTGGTGATATATTTTTAGATGATTATGAAGATGGTCGTGTTACTAGTACTCAACTAGCTATCGATATGTCGGTATATTGGGCGGCAAAAAATTATAATATTGGCCTTACCTTATCCAATATTAACGAACCAGAATTTGAATATACCAAGCTAGGCCAGAATTGCGCCGATAAAACCGAGCAATTTACCCGAGATAACTGTTACGTTGCGTTAGGTTTTAGCGACCGTATAGCATTAGAAGAGACCTATATAGCCAATAGTTACGCCACTGTGCAAGCTAACTATTTTAATGACGAATATGGCATTAGCTTAGATGTGAGTTACGAAACAGAACACAATACGCCACTAGGCGATAGAGAACAGTGGATGACCGCTTCAGTTTCTGCTTCACCAGACTCCATCTTTGTTCCTAATGCACGATTAACATATTCTAATAACTTGGTTGGCAGTAAACTTAGTTACATATCGGGTGAGCTAACTTGGGGCTGGTTAGGGTTTGGCGCTGGTTATGCGCTTGATAAGACTACCGTAGATGGTGATGAAATACCGCGCGGTGGTTTTATTAACTTGTCTATTAGCAATCAATTTTAAGGAGTCAATGATGAAATTTACTAAACATATCGTAGCACTAAGTATTATCAGTGCACTCATGGGTTGCTCGCCTGAAGATCAAGACATTGCTAATACAGACGAAGCTAGCTCCAATATTGCAGTAAGCGGTGCGGTGATCGACCCCTTCATCACCGGCGCTATCGTGTTTGCTGATTATGATAATGATGGCGTACTAGATACCTTTGAACCTTGGGCTTATACCGATGCTTACGGCTTTTATGGTAGCAGTAAAGAAGGTGAAGATTATTGTACGACCAAGCCTAAATATTGTTTAAATATTTCGGCGCAAGTGGCCAAAGATGGTCCGGTAAAATTAGTCGCCGTAGGTGGTTACGACTTAACGACTTATCAAAAAGTTAAAACTCGTTTAAGCCGTTATTTCACCAGTGGAGAATTTCAGGCTATAACACCGTTGACCAGCGTTAGTGATATGAAAGTTAGCGACGAATATGATTATCTCTCAGGTAATAATTTTATAGAAAAAGCGTTTGTTAACGCTGAAGATACTCAGGCGTTTAAATTAGCATTTACCTTGCATAAGATTATTGAAATTATAAATTCGTTTGTTATTCAAAAGTTTCCTGAGGTTGGCGACAACGAATTATTGCCAAGTGATGCGTCAGGCTTTGTTTATGATGCATTAAATAAACTTGGTAAAGAGCAAAACTTGTCAGTGCAATCGTTTATTGAAAATGTCACCGAAGAGCAAATTGTGACCATGCTAGAAGTTATTAGTGTTGAGATTCGCGCCGCATACTTAATTGCAGATATCAGCCCTAGTATCAAGTCAAATAGGGGCCAACATAAAAGAATGACTACGGCAGAAATTGTGGGCGGAGCGGTAGTTGTTGGTGCCGCCGTCGTTTCAGAGGCCGTAGACGAAATTGATGAAGGTATCAGCGATGATACAGAGCGTCGGGAGTTTGCGCTTAAAGCTGCGGCAAGAATAGGGCAAATATTAGCGAATAGAATTGTTGAAAAAATTAAGGTTGCTAAAGATGGTGACGAAATTAAAGAAGATGCATATATTAATGTTGTTAAAAATGCAGTCAAAGATATTATTGACCTAGTAAAAATCGACGACTTTGACGTGTCTAGTATCAACACATCCAGCAATGTTGATGATGTTCGTCAGCTATTAATTGCGTTAGAAAAAGCCACAAATAAAACCAAATTACCAGAATCATTGGCTCAAATGCAATTAACAATGATTGATGAGTCAAAAGATACCAGTGCTAAGATAAGCATGTTTTTTAGCGGTAATACTGGTGAGCAACAAGAAGGCAAGTTGGTGATGTGTGTGCGTTATAAAGATCTTGATGATCCAGGAAATTCAGAAAATACGGAAGGTGCTCAGCTGGAAGGAACATGGCAAACGATTAGTAATCAATTGTTTATTACGGCCGAATTCGCCAATTCTGAACGAGTACTAAGAGTCAAAACCAAAGAAAATAATAACTTTGTATTTGATTACGATGGCGACGAGACCATTTGGCCATCGGTGAACGGTTTTACTGTATTTGAGGGCTCTGCGCCAACAACAGATCAGCAATGTAAAGATTGGTTTAGTCAAATGTAAGCGTTAATAAAAACAGAACATTGCCGTTTATTACCAAAAATGGTATTGCGGCAAGTTGTTCATCTAGACAAAAAAAAGGAACGTTTTCACGTTCCTTTTTTATGTTCATAACTGCAATGCTAAGCGGTGTTACACACGATCTACGCGAGCACCTAACGCAGGGCCACTAGAGCGATTAGGCTTTCGTTTTGGCTTTGCACTCGTTGCTTTCGTTTTGACAACAACCTTATTATCTACATCACTAGTCACCTTAGCCTTATAGTTGATGGCTTTGCTTTTTGTAAATGTAGCTTTGTCATTACGAATATCAGGTTGCTTAGGGTTTTTTGTCGCAAAACGTTTGCTGCCGTGACGACTTGACTCACGAGTACGTAGACTAGCTGCTACACGATCTTCTTCAAACTCACTTGGCACTAAACAATGGCTCTTGGTACCTAT
This sequence comes from Psychrobium sp., assembly GCA_013214905.1. Taxonomy (GTDB): domain Bacteria; phylum Pseudomonadota; class Gammaproteobacteria; order Enterobacterales; family Psychrobiaceae; genus Psychrobium. Next base: position 45,304 of record JABSRV010000007.1, read on the forward strand.
TAAATATTTCATGCCCATGCGGGTTAATGCAGAGCGAATTAGCGGCCAGTTTGCTGGATCGTGATAACGCAAAAATGCTTTATGCAAACGGCGTTGTCTTTCACCCTTAGCAACAAATAGCTCTTCGCCTTTTTTCTTATATTTTACGCGTTTTAACGGATTGGTCTCCGAGTGATACATCGCCGTTGCGTTGGACATTGGAGAAGGATAGAAGTTTTGTACCTGATCACACTCAAAGTCGTTTCCTTTTAACCACAGCGCCAATTTAAGCATGTCTTCATCGGTGCTTCCTGGGTGAGCGGCAATAAAGTACGGGATCAAGTATTGTTTTTTACCGGCTTCTGCACTGAATTTATAGAACATATCTTTAAATTCATCATAAGAAGTCATCTCGGGTTTCATCATTAGGTCTAACGTATCTTTAGCAATATGCTCAGGCGCTATTTTCAAATAACCACCCACGTGATGCGTCACTAATTCTTTGACATATTCAGGAGAAGTAACGGCCAAGTCATATCTAACACCCGAGGCGATTAAAATCTTGTCGATACCCGGCACCTTACGTGCCTCTTTATATAAGTCGATGGTGTGTTTGTGATCGGTATTTAACTTGCTACATATTTTTGGAAACACACAAGAAGGGTGACGACAATTTATTTCGGCTTTAGGATCAGAACACCCTAGACGATACATGTTGGCTGTTGGGCCGCCTAAATCAGATATGGTGCCAGTAAAGCCAGGAACCTTGTCTCTGATTTCACCTAATTCGCGCAAAATAGATTCTTTTGAGCGGCTTTGAATAATACGACCCTCATGTTCGGTGATAGAACAGAATGAACAACCGCCGAAACAGCCACGCATAATATTAACCGAGGTTTTGATCATATCGTAAGCGGGAATCTTTGCATTGCCATAAGCCGGATGCGGCACACGGGCGTATGTTAGATCAAACACAAAATCCATTTCTTCTGTGGTTAATGGAATTGGCGGCTTATTAACCCACAATTCCCTATCGCCATGTTGTTGAATCAAGGCGCGACCAGAATATGGATTGGTTTCCAAATGCATAACTCGTGCTGCGTGTGCGTACAATACCTTGTCGGTTTTCAACTTCTCATAAGAAGGAATGCGTACGACGGTGGTTTTAGCATCATGGCGAGAAGGCCTAACCGTAATTACCTGAGCTGTTGCGGCGGTTTTCTCTTTAACTTTGTCTGTATCATTCTTACAACTGGTGTCTGTTTGATAAGGGTTAAGCATTTTAGGCACCATGGCCTTATTGGGTTTTTCAATGCGCGAAGAATCTACTTCGGTATAACCCTCGGGTATTTCTTTTATAATGACTGCGGTGCCAGCAATGTCGGTGATCTGTTCAATAGGTTCGCCATTAGCCACACGGTAAGCAAACTCTATTAATGCGCGTTCGGCGTTGCCAAACAGCAGTATATCGGCCTTTGCATCAAACAATACAGAACGGCGAATCTTATCTGACCAATAGTCATAATGCGCTAAACGGCGCAAACTAGCTTCTATGCCGCCAATAATAATAGGCGTGTCTTTATAGGCTTCTTTACAACGCTGCGAGTAGATTAATACCGCACGGTCAGGGCGTTTACCACCCTCGTTATTTGGGGTGTAAGCGTCGTCGTGGCGAAGTTTTCGGTCGGCAGTATAACGATTTATCATCGAGTCCATATTGCCAGAGGTTACCCCGAAAAATAGATTAGGCTGACCAAGAGTCATAAAAGCATCTTTATTATCCCAAGCCGGCTGCGCAATAATGCCAACTCTATATCCTTGAGCTTCTAATACGCGACCAATAACCGCCATACCAAAACTTGGATGATCAACATAAGCATCGCCCGATACAATAATAATGTCACAACTGTCCCAACCCAAGGCATCCATTTCTTGACGAGTTGTTGGTAAAAAGGGTGCCGTACCAAAACATTCAGCCCAATACATTGGGTACTTATTGATTGGTTTTGCGGTGGGTTTTATTACTGCTCTAGACATAAAAAAGGGTCTGCATAAAAAATGAGCGCAAATTATAACCAATTGTAAAAATGATAGCTAGCGTTACACCACTAATACTCCATGAGTTTGTGAGCAAGATTGCGCTTTATATACCCGTCATCCTTGAAACCGCAGTTTTATTGTCTGCGCTGTAAACCACTATCACTTATAGATATAAGCCCAGGCGGTTTAAAACTTGACGGCTTTGCCTACATGGACGTAGGTACTCTGGTTTTGTCTGGAACTGAAAACCTGCACTGCAATTCCAATGATACAAATATTCGGAATGGGTTTTTGGTTGTTAAATGTTAAAGGTTGTTAATTATAGGGTGTGTCGAGCGTTGTAAGTGGTTACTAACTGGTTTGTGTGGATTTGTTTGTTCTCTAAGTTTATTGTGATAAGCGTTCGTTAGTTGAAGCAATAGTCAGCGATAAACACAACATAATAAAACGGCGGTAAAACAAAATTGACCTGAGATATTATCAGTCACTATTATCGTCAAATAGATTTAAGACAGGCTATTTATTTAACAAAATAGCCTTTCCATAAACGAGCTAATGCCGTTTTAGCAATAGAAGTGAATGTAAGTTCAGGTTGTTTAGATTTGTGTTGCCATAAACCGAGTATCAAGGCGTGGCTATCGGTTAAAAGATTGAGTGCTTGTTGTTCAGACAAGGTTGGAAACTGCTGATGCATAGATTGAGCAATCAACTGCAATTGCTGATTAAACCATTGTCGATATTGCAGGTTGAATTCGTCATCGGTCGCGGGTTCAAGTATTGAACAAGACAAGCTCGCCAGATTAAAAAAGACTTCTTCTTGTTCTGGATACAACAACAAGCAGTTGATAATATCCGCCAAATTGTGACTGGACTTTAAGGTGGACAATATTTGCTGGAACCAAAAGCGGTAATGCTGTTGCAACAAATTCAAATAGATAGCTTCTTTACTAGAGAAATACAAATAGACGGTGCCCTTGGCTTGGCCACTGCTTTTGGCAATAGTGGCGACCGTTGGCAAGCATTGTTGCTGCTTAAATAATGTCGCTGCAGCATCGATAATAGCTTGGTGTTTCTGCAATTTGTCTTCTTTGCTGTTAGCTCTAGCTAATGTCATGTTCTGACGACCTTTTAACATCTATTTTTATATTATTAAATACTGCATCTTATTGCCTCTGCAATCAACTTATCTTTAGCGTGTAAATATTTACTGTTATTAGCGACAGAATGCTGCAAAATATACCTCGATATATCGTGGGGTGATTATGACAGACAATATAAAGAAATTTTTGGCCGACTCAGACCTGTTGCTTAATGCGGTTGGCGAGGGTATTTACGGTTTTGATCAAACGGGTGATGCGGTATTTATTAATCCCGCGGCTGAAAAAATGACCGGTTGGCAGTCGAGTGAATTGTTGGGTAAAAATATTCATCAATATCATCACCATAGTCATGAAGATGGCTCTTGTTATCCGGTTGAAGAGTGCAAAATATACGGCACCTTACACGATGGTATTTCTCGACGAGTAAGTGGCGAGGTATTTTGGCGTAAAGATGGCAGTAGCTTTCCGGTGGAGTACACCACAACAGCAGTCACTAAAAATGGCGAAATTATTGGTGCGGTTGCCATTTTTAGAGATGTTAGTGAGCAACATGCCGCAAACAAAGCACTGAGACAGGCATTAATAGAGGTACAGCGACTAACCCAGCAGTTGCAAACCGAAAATACTTATCTTATTGGCGAACTAGATCAACAGTGGTCTAGCGCTGGGTTGGTTGGACATAATCGGCAGTTTTCTCAGATGTTACAACAGCTGGAATTGGTTGCTCAAACGCAAAGTACGGTGCTAATTTTTGGTGAAAATGGTACTGGTAAGGAGTTAGTTGCGCATAATATTCATCGATTAAGCGCGCGGAGGCAGCGGCCATTGGTTAAAGTGAACTGTGCAGCGTTTGCCGATAATTTACTCGAGTCTGAATTGTTCGGTCATACTAAAGGGGCATTTACCGGCGCCATCAACGATCGTAAAGGACGTTTTGAAATTGCGGATAATGGCACCTTATTTTTAGATGAAATTGGCGAATTATCGCTTAGCGCGCAAAGTAAACTGCTGCGCGTATTGCAAGAGCAAGAGTTCGAGCGGGTGGGCAGCAATAAAACCATTAAAGTCGACATTCGAATTATTGCCGCAACCAATCGTGATTTACATAAAATGGTCAGCGACGGCACATTCCGGATGGATTTGTTCTATCGTTTAAATGTATTTCCACTGCACATACCGCCGCTGCGAGAGCGTTTAGAAGACATGGCTAATTTGTGTCAGGTGATCATCGAGAAGCTGAACAATAAGCTGGGCAAGAACATTACTGCCATTAGCAATAAGAGCCTGCTTAAGCTGCAGCAATATCACTGGCCTGGTAATATTCGTGAATTACAAAATGTGTTAGAACACGAAGCTATTTTATCAGCTAGTGACATATTAGAGATTAAACATAATCTATTACAGCAACATAGTATTAAGTCGCCTATTAATGATTCACTAGCGAGTGCAGAAAAGAAACATATTATTAATGTACTAACGCAGTGCCACTGGCGCATTGGTGGCATACATGGCGCGGCAAGTGCGCTAGACTTGCCTGAAAGCACCCTAAGATCTAAAATGAAAAAGCTTGCAATAGAGCGTCCAAAAAGTGAAATAAACATGTTTAAAAAGAGTGGAATATGAACGGTACTAATCGCGCAGATATCAAGGTAGGTCTTACGGTTGCCATCGTTTTAAAACAAGATCAACGCAGTGGTAAATTAACCCAGGGCACGGTGCAGAAATTACTGACCAATTCACCAAACCATCCTCATGGGATCAAGGTTAGGCTAACCGATGGTGCGGTCGGCCGCGTTAAGGAGATATTATAATAATGAGTCATTTATGTATTTACCATAAAAATTGTGCCGACGGTTTTGGCGCAGCATTAGCCGTGGAAGTGTATTGTAAAGAACATAATATTAGTTGCGAATACTTAGCTGCACAATATGGCGATGAAATACCAGACGTTAGCGGTAAAGAGGTATTTATAGTTGATTTCTCTTATGATCGTGACAGTTTAATCGCGCTAAAAGAGCAAGCTAATTCATTAATGGTCATCGATCATCACAAGAGCGCGATGGAAGCATTAGCCGGATTAGATTATTGTGTATTTGACATGACTCGTTCAGGTGCTGTGTTGACGTGGCAAACATTAATGGCCGACAAGCCCTTGCCATTATTACTGGCTTATATCCAAGATCGCGATTTATGGCAATGGCAACTACCAGACTCAAAGGCCGTATCCGCGGCACTATTGACAATGGAAAAGAGTTTTGAATGTTGGCAGCCTTATTTGGATGATCACAATATTAGTGAGCTAATTAGCAAGGGCAATGCCATTGTTGACTATCAACAGCAACAACTCGCTAAAACGCCAAAAGGCGATTCCGTACCAATGGCAACCATTGCGGGTTATAAAGTGCCGTGTGTGAATTCAACGCATCTAATTAGCGAAATGGGTGCAATATTAGCGCAAGGGCACCCGTTTGCGGCGCTTTATTTTGACAAGAGTGACAAACGTATTTATTCACTTCGTTCAGCCAAAGACGGCATTGACGTTGCTGAAGTTGCTCAGCAATATGGCGGTGGTGGTCATTTCCATGCGGCGGGTTTTGCGGTTGATAAACCGTCGATAGATGTAGAGTAATTACATTAAGCCACGATATATCGTGTATTAAGCGTTATGCCGTGGCTTTTTATATTGTTATAAATATAAAACCAATTAATATCAGACAGATACAGCGATAAAAAACTGGCTCACTCTTTGCTAAATACAGATTACGATAATTTGTAATAAAGTAATTTAAATGGCAGTCCAGATTAACCCCCAAGATTTAATAATCGCCCCTAAAAGCTCCTTAGGCAACAAAATATATGTTCGGCAACAGCCGGGTAAATATCAAAAGATCCGACGCTATATCGGCATCTTTTTGATGAGCCTATTTGTTTTTTTGCCATGGTTTGATGTAGGTAGCGCACCTGCCATCTTATTTGACTTAGCCAAACAACAATTTCACGTCTTTGGTACTACCTTATATCCGCAAGATTTAACCGTGTTTGCGGCTTTATTAATGATCTCGGCATTCTTACTATTTTTTATAACCACGTGGTTGGGACGAGTTTGGTGTGGTTTCTTGTGTCCACAGACCCATTGGTTATTTATGTTCTTGTGGGTAGAAGAGAAAATAGAAGGCACCAGAAATCAGCGTAAGCTACTTGATCGCAAACCATGGTCACTAAATAAAGTCAGTAAAAAAGGTGCCAAGCATATCATCTGGCTCAGTTTGGCATTTTTTACAGCGACTACCTTTGTTAGCTATTTCGTGCCAGTGCAAACGCTTTATAGCGACTTGTGGCAATTATCTTGGGGAATATTAACCATATTCTGGGTATTCTTTTTCATGGCCTGTACTTATGCCAATGCGGGTTGGTTACGCGAAAAAATGTGCTTGCATATGTGCCCTTACGCTAGGTTTCAATCGGCGATGTTTGATAACGATACATTACTGATTGCTTACAATAGCGAACGCGGCGAAGCTCGTGGTCCTCGTAAGCGCAAATACGACGCCAAAGCAATGAACCTAGGTGATTGTGTTGATTGCAATCTATGTGTTGACGTATGTCCCGTAGGCATTGATATTCGCGATGGTTTGCAATATGAATGCATAAACTGCGGCGCCTGCGTAGACGCTTGTGACGCAACCATGAGCAAGTTTAATTATAAAAAGGGGCTCATTAGCATGACCAGCGAAGCGGCATTAGCTGGTGGCGTGACACAGCTATTTAGAGCCAAAGTTATCGCCTACGGCATGATTAGCATACTGATATTGCTTGCAATGGCACTTTATTGGTTTAACCGAGCGCCATTAGAGTTTTCAGTAACACGTGATCGTAATGTGCTATATCGCGTCACTAATGACGACATGGTCGAGAACGTTTATCGTATTAAACTTTTTAATAAATCTAATGAAGTGCAAACGTACAGCATCCTTATCGGCGGTATAGATTACCTTGGAGGTGGAACTCCTTTAACAATGACTGTATTGCCAGGTATCTTTAGCACAAAGGTAGTAACTATCACCGCAGATCCAGCGACGATAGATAAAAGTAAAACACGAATTACCTTAGATGTGTTCTTAGAGCAAGGTGGTCAGCTATTAACGACTGAGAAATCTATTTTTTATAGCGAGTAAACTTTTAAAAGGAATGGACAAAGCATGCGCTAAAACCGCATGCTTTGTTCTATACCCGTGACCATTGATTATGGGTAAATATTGCTACGACTGAGGTTATGCCAATGCTAGCGCCTGCTCCTAGGGGTCTGCTACACTAACGCAGCACACATTAAATGAAGACTTTTCCTATGCAACGCCCGCCACTTCGACAAGCCAAGAAAATCGATAACGTATTCAATAGTGCTTATTGGCATTTAAGCCAACAAAATTATACGATTAGCGAGATCCGTCGCAAGCTAGAACGTAAAACAGAAAATGTTGAGTGGATAGATAAGGTTATTGCACAACTTATCGAACAGGGTTATCTAAAGAGTGACCTTGAATTTACGATACTTTATTGCGAGTCGGCATTTAGCAATGAAATAGGAAAAGGAGCCATCCAACGAAAATTAAAAATGCGCGGAGTATCCTCCAATGATATTGCAACGGCAATTGAGCAAGTCGTTGAACAACAAGATATTGATTTCGATGAAATGGCGAGCAGTCGACTACTGTCTCGGTACATAACATTCGAAGGCATTAGTAAAGAAAAACTGTACGCGCAAATGACTACTAGAGGCTTTTCTCGCCCACAAATAGATCAGGCGTTATCACAACACCCAGCACAAGAATCGCTACGCAGTAAACTGGCCATCAAAGCTGAAAAAGCGGAGCTAGCCACTGAAATCATTAAGTTATACCGTAAAGGGAAAGGTCAAACGCTTATTCTCAATGAGTTAAAGCAGCGGCTTATTGACGTGAGTGAATTTGAAGAAACCTTATATCAACTCGAACTTGCTGGTGATATCGACTTTTATCAGAGCTGCAAAGATCAATTCGCCAAAAAAAACTACGACTTATCTGACTATAAAGAGAAATCAAAGGCCTATGCTTACTTGGCACGAAAAGGCTTCACCAGTGATGAAATCAAAGAAACAATGTCACCCGATCAAAATTAGCGATGTCACCGCCTAAAGCAATAAAAATCAGCGCTAATTATTCAATTCGCGATACTATTTTTATGCGAGTCCCATCCTTGATAACACTTATAGACGCAGTGCATCTAGCCTTGACTAATTGTATAATGCGATACCACTCAGACATCACAATCAAAGCTTTCTTTAATGCCAATCACTAATTCAAACAGTTTAAAAGAGCTCGCTGCGTCAAGCCAAAATCATCAGCACTTCAAAATATTTAAGCCACATGGTTATTTAAGTCAGTTTGTCCCAGAATCACGAAAGAAGAAGCATCTATTAGGCGAGATATTTAACTTTCCTGATAAAACGATGGCAATAGGTCGATTAGATCACGACTCCGAAGGCTTATTGTTACTGACAACTGACGGGTTGATGAGCCACAAAGTTAGAAGTAAAGGGATAGAAAAAGAATACTACGTACAAGTCGATGGAGCGATTACTGACGAAGCCATGTCACAGCTTCAAAATGGTGTTGAGATTGGTATCAATGGAACTAAATATTTAACCCTGCCTTGTAAAGCGTTCAAGCTTGAATATGAGCCACAACTTCCCGCTCGTGGTCGTAAAATACGCGATCCAAGACATGGTCCTACTAGATGGATCTCTATCACTCTGTGTGAAGGTAAAAACCGTCAGATAAGAAAGATGACGGCTGCTGTGGGCTTTGCCACATTAAGACTGGTAAGAGTTCGGATAGGCAACATCCATATCGATAGCATGCTTGCTGGGGATGTTGTTTCCCTAGCTAATTTTGACGCCGCGTTTAATAGCTAATGCCTGAAACATTAAACCCTTTGTGCATAAGAGAACAAACTCGCAAACATCCTCAAACCGAGATTAACATGCTGCACTATATTTAATTTACATCTACCCTAATTATCATAGCGAGTAATCTTGTTTAAAAAGGCACGGACAAAGTATGCACTAACGCTGCCAGCTTTGTTCAAAATGGCTGTGGCTTCGATCATATCAATGCTAGCGTCGGTCGCTGAAAAAAATATCCTACGGGAATTAACATAATCCCTTTGGTATCACTTGGCGAGCATTGGACAATAAAGTTTACCCGATTTCATAATCGCCCATATTTACTACTTCTATTACCTCATGGTATGGTCATTTTTAATATAACAAATGGAATGGTTAACAAATTGAAAATTATAAAATTAATATTACTTTTAGCCTTACTTGTACAAGGCAATGTTTATGCAGCTGACGATATAAATATCGCTCAAAGCATAGAGATAAAATCTAAAATATTACAACAAACAAGGACTATCTTAGTTTCGCTTCCCAAAGGGTACGAAGCAAACAAAGCACGCTATCCAGTGATATATATGTTAGATGGCTTGCTAGCTATTAACCACGCGGTTGGTGCTAGAGATGTTCTAGTTCATAGCGCTAGCATACCTCCGACAATCATTGTTGGAATAAAAAGCGAAGATAGGATGATGGACTTTACACCATCAAACACTGAGCATTTTAAAAGTAGTGGTGGAGCGGACAAGTTTCTTAATTTCATGAAGTTAGAATTAATTCCTTTCATAAATTCTAAATTTAAAACTAATGCGTTTAAAGTGCTAGAAGGACACTCAATGGCTGGCCTCTTTACTGCGCATGCATTAATCAATTCGCCAGAACTCTTTGACGCATATATTATTACCAGTCCTGAACTAGGCTGGAATAAGGATGAAATTAATAAAAAATTAAAAATATTTTTAGCATCCTCAACGGCGTTACCAAAAGATCTCTATTTTGCTGTTGGCGGGCAAGAGAGTAGTATGATAAAACAGCAACTTAAAACGTTTGTTTCAGAAATAGAAAATTCATCGAAAAATAAAAGTCGCATAAAACATGATGTTTTTGAGGACGAGGGCCACATGTCCGTCCCTTTTTTAGCTAACTATCATGCATTGAAATTCATATTTTCAGATCTTAAACTTCCAAAAGATATCATTGAAAATTATAGTGATGAGAAATTCTTCTCTCATGAAACTAGAATGAGCAAAAAATATGGAGAATTGGCAAGACAGGAGTTAAAAGTATATATACCACTTGCATTAGGGTTAATGAAACAACATAAATACCAAAGTGCGGTTAATGTGTTTGAACGCCTAGTACAAACCTATAAGGTTGATAACGATCATCCCCAAAATTATGCATGGTTGGCATCAGCCTTTGATAAGAATGGTAATAAGCAAGCAGCTCTTAAAAATTACAAAATAGCGTTGAAAAAATCTGTAGATATAGGGTTTATGAGAGAAGCGTTATTTCGCACCAAAGTTACTGAGTTAATTACCGAATTAGGTTTACCAAAGTAAGACAGCAGTTACCTAATTCATAATTTATGCTCGAATTGTTTTTCAGATAAAAATTAAATAACCATCACATAGTTTGATTTTTATCTGACGCGCCTTGCCTACATTAAAACAGACGCCTAAACCAACATTGGCACAATAAATTCGGTCTCGCTTTGTACTTCTTTACACCATAGTAAATAGATTGAACTTAGCCTGTTACTGTGCGCTCAAGACTTAAGCAATAAAAAGGCCGCTGATTAGCGGCCTGATTCATAATCGATAACCGATTAGCGGTTTTTACATTTATCGATTAGCTGTTGTTTTTCGCTATTAGACAAATAGGCTTGCTTAAGGCCGTTTACTTGCAGCGTTTGCAGTTGCATCGCGCTCAGGCCAATCGCTTTAGCTGCTTCATTATATTCATAAGCAATCTCAATATCACTGACCCCTGGATCATCGGTATTTAGTGAGACTAAAATATCGCGATCAAGGAAATCCTTAATGGGATGAGTCGCATAACTCGCTACTGTGCTGGTGTGAATGTTGCTGGTGGGGCAAGACTCAATGCCTATTTGCTCTTTGGCTAAAAAGTCCATTAATCTTGGATCTTCAATCGCCTTAACACCGTGACCTATGCGACGCGCACCTAGCTTTTCAATGGCGTACCATATCGCTTCACTACCCGCTGCTTCACCGGCATGTACAGTGATGTTTAGGTCGCTATCACGTGCTTGCTTAAACTGTTTTAAAAACATATTGCTCGGAAAACCTAATTCGTCGCCGGCTAAGTCAATGGCCACTAACTGATCGCGCTGACTCAGCAATGCATCTAATTCTACTTGGCAAGCGTCAACACCAAAGGTGCGCGACAAAATACCAATCAAATTAACCTTAACGTCATATTTAGCCTGTCCTTGCTTTATACCTTCGATAACGGCTTCTACTACACCTTGCGCTGGTAATTTATGACTCATCGCCATATAACCAGGGCTAAAACGTAATTCAGCATAATCAATGCCAGCGTTAAAAGCGTCTTCTACATTTTCAAAGGCTACGCGGCGTACGCTGTCTAAATCACCAAGCACGCCAACCATCCAATCTAACTTAGACAGGAAAGCCATTAGTGAAGGTTCTTTTTCCACGACCTGTACATAGGGTTTTAAACCTATGATATTGTCACTGGGCAACGGACAATTAAACTGACGGCCTAAATCTAATATAGTTTGCAAACGAATATTACCGTCGAGGTGACGATGGATATCGGTTAGAGGAATATTTCTATTGATCATAGTTAGCGCCCACCATGTATGACCAATTCCACCAAGTATTTGGTCACTTGTGCTAGTTAAAATCAATGATAACTACGTTGCTCTCAATCACAATAGCCAGCTATTGCTTAATCGAGCGCCTTGTTCTAATTAATTTTTCCTGCGCACAACAAGAACACAAACTTAGTAGAATTGGTCTAATTGTTATTTTTACGTATCATAGCAACAATCTTACGTCCTTGTTTAAGGTAGGCGATAAACATTTGCGCTAGCTCACAGGGTAAATTATCAAGGGCAATTAGCTCAAAGTTTAATTGCTGATAAAAAGGTTGCAGGTGTTGCAATGAAAAAGTATAAATGAATTGTGGTTCATTACATGTGCTTTGCAGTAAATCTCGCGCTACACCTTGCTTTCTATACTCTGGTGCCACAAATACACCGTTCAATAAACGATAGTGTGGTAATACCAATGACAAGCGAGCCGCCGCAATAAT
>JABSRV010000070.1 GCA_013214905.1 Psychrobium sp.
ACAGTGGGGTTAGTCTAACTTGTGCCCCCTTATCCCCATGGGTCGTTGGCCGTTCAAGTAATATTGCGGCACCATTTAAAAATGATGGCCACGGCACTTTTGTTAGCGGACTCATATGCGGCGGACACCACCTCAATGATCAAGATATCCGCTTTCCAACATGCCAAGCAAAAATATTCAGCGTAGAAGTTCTTGGGAATGAAGCTGGAGATTTATATGAAATTGTTGCGGAAATGCATAAGGTGGCGCTGATAAATCCTCACATCAAAGTTTGGAATTTATCTCTAGGAGCAAGCGACCCCGTTTCTATGAATGAAATCTCACAGATGGCATTGATGCTTGACGAGTTTCAGGATAAATATCAGTGCTTGTGTGTGGTGGCTGCAGGAAATTATGAAGCCTCCCTACGAAAATGGCCACCAAGTGCTAGCTTGGATGATGGAATTTCGAGTCCAGGAGATTCCGTTCGTTCATTAACTGTCGGGTCGCTAGCTCATGTTAATGGTTTTGTAATGCGTGATGAGCCTTCTCACTTTAGCCGTAAAGGCCCAGTGTCTAATTACGTTCAAAAGCCGGAAGTTGTTCATTATGGTGGTAATATTATGATGCTTGGCGGGCAACCAATAACTCTTGGTGTAAACTCCGTTGATATAAATGGAAATGCTATCAATGATAGTGGAACCAGCTTTTCAACACCGATGGTTTCATCCATTGCCGCTAATTTATTTCATCAGATTGGCTCTAGGGCAACCCCAAGTTTAGTTAAGGCTTTGATTATCCACAGCGCTAATCTAGGGCATGTTATAGAAGATGAACACAAGCCATATTACGGATGGGGAGTTCCACAAGAGTCTGAGCACATCCTTGCCGTTCAAGATTACGAGAGCACAATGGTATTTGAAGGGCTCGCGCAAAAAAGCTTTGAAATTGAAAAGTTACCATTTCCAATCCCTGAATGTTTGCGGACAGAAGACGGTAGGGTTCGTGCGGAATTTTTTATCACTTTAGTGTACAAGCCAGAACTAGATCCGAACAAAGCGTTTGAATACTGCCAAATGGACTTGCAAGTCGGTTTTGGTGAAATAGATGAGAAGGGTAAATTTAGGTCTAAAGTGCCACTACAAACAGGGGCTCACCAATATGAGACCGACCTAGTAAAAAGCGGAGATAAATGGTCACCAGTTAAAGTGTACCAAAAACGATTTCCTAGGGGAGTTGATATTGAAAATTGGCGCTTGCGAGTTAGTGTACTGGATAGAGATGGCTATGAAGCTACAGGAGTTTTAGTTCCGTTTTCTATTATTCTAACCGTTCGAGACATTGATAAGGAACAACCTGTTTACAATGAGATGGCTCAGCTCATGAATAATCATAACTGGGAAGTCTCTGACTTAGTTGTTGATACACAAATTCGAGTGTAGCTAATTTATTTGCTTCGTTCACACTTGTCTATATCTAATATTACTCAGCCCACCAGTGAGATACTACACGCCCACACAATGGTGGGCAAAATGGTGGGCAAACTCATAAAAACCAACGAAACTTATGGTAATCGCCTGTTTTATAGCGAAATACACCTACTAACCAATAAGCAGATCCAAAACATCGAATGATTTAAATGACTGTATCAGACTAATTAGTTTGCGAGATGTTATGAAGTATTTAATTCCAAGCCCCTCTAGGCTAATTTGTGCTGTTTCAAAGTGCAGATGGCAAATGGCAGCACCAAGGCTGAGTGCCGCTTTGAATCGGACATTTTGCGGCTTAAGATAAGTTGTATAGCATCACCCCACAAGCTATTACTCAGCATGTGAAGACAATTTATGAAGAAGAATAAAAAGAAGCGCTTGTACAAAATTCAACTTGTAAGTTGAATTTGAAGGTTCACGGCAAGTAACTCGCAATAAATTACATTACAGCTTATCAATGATCATTGCTGTGGGTTATCGAGCACGATCTGTACAAAGCACTCAATTTAGAAAATGGGCCACATCAGCCATTGAGGAATATTTAGTCAAAGGCTTTGTCATGGACGACGCACGTCTCAAACAACCGGAGTCTAGTCCCTAATTTGACGAATTGCTCAATCGTATTCGTGATATTCGCTCATCCGAAAAAATGTTTTGGACTAATATGTGTGATATTTACGCCACCAGTATCAATTACGATGGCAAGGCTCAGCAAAGTATGCGTTATTTGCACAGGTGCAAAAAAATGCATTGGGCAGCCCATGGGCCATACTGCTCCTGAATTAGTTTATGAGCATATCGACGCTAACCAGCCCCACCTTGGATTAACTAATTATTCGGGTAAATGCTGTGGCAAGGATCCCATCAGAAAAGAAGTGGTTACAGGTAAAAACTACTTATCTGAACAAAAGCTAGATATATCGAATCGCTTAGACACCTCTTACCTTGAATTTTCTGATCTTCAAGCAAAAAATGGTAGATTAATGAGAATCGCTGACTGGTCGAATAAACTTAATGACTTCCTTAAATTAAGTGATTTCGACGTATTAACGCATGCAGGTAAAATATCTGCGGATCAAGCGAAAAAAAAAGCCAAGCAAGAGTATGATGAATATCGAAGAGTTATATACCTGCAACCAACTCAAGTGGATCGAGATTTAGCTGACGCTATAGATAAATTAAAAAAGAAGTAGCGGCTTCGAGAATATAGACAAAGCGCAGGAAAAAAAACGCTCGTCACACGAAGAACCTACACCCTCACCTAGGCATTTCAATGCGCGAGCTAAAACTGATTTACAGTTTACAAAAACTTACCTCAAAGCGTCTAACCCGCCTTGCTCAATCAACTACCAATTTAATCTAGGAGCCGATCTAAATATCGAATAGACTCAACCGACGCCTTTATACCATCGATGATGGTAATCATTGGCGCAGCGTCTTAAGCTTTGCTTGCTACCAGAAAAGTTACCATATTGCCGCCTGAAATTTTTAACAACTTCAATCCAATCATCTTCTGTAATACCCAGCGTCTGTAATATATTTGGCACTTTCGCACCGATAAAACCACGTTTTTTAGGATGAACTGCCCGTCCACTCCAATCCGCTAATTGTAGATAGTAAATTTCATTTCAAAATTTATTTGTTAATTAGATAAAAGTTCGTAAAGTTTACTGTTCAGGTAATAATTGTCTTTACCTAGTTTAGGTTTAGTTAACAAGCCAATATCGACCAGTTGATTTAAATATTTACTGGCGGTATTACGATGTACGTTTAGATCTTGGGTGAGAAACTCTACTTTAGTGTACGGGTGAGTGAACAAGTTATTAATCAGTTCATGGCTATAAATTTTAGGCAACTTAGCTTTAATGGTTTGCTTATAGCTTTGCATTAGTGCGATTAAGCCTTTGATTGTTTTTAAGGTGTCTTGGCTAGTGACTTGTAATGCTTTAAGCATGAATAACAACCAAGGTTCCCAGTTATTGGTGTCTCTTACTTGTTGTAATAGTTGGTAATACTCGGATTTATTGCTGTTGAGATAACGTGACAAATACAAAATAGGAGCACCCAGTAATTTTTGTTTACTTAAGAACAAAATATTAAGAATACGGCCAGTTCGGCCATTACCATCATAAAAAGGATGAATACTTTCAAACTGATGATGAATCAAGGCCATTTTGACCAAATCATCATAATCATTTAGCTCATCGTCATTAACAAATTTTTCTAAATCACCCATTAAGTCAACAATATGCTGCGCTGCTTGCGGCGGGGTATAAACTACTTCTGAATTTTGCTGATTGATGAGTTGCGTGCTACCTTGGGTTCTAAAACCAGCATTGTTGCTTTCGATAATACGTTGAATTTCAATAATAGTATTATTGGTCAGCAAGCCTGTTTCTAACGCTTTTGCGTAGTTGTGCACTTCTTTAGCACTAGTAGAAAGGAATTTCTGTGTTTGATAGTTACTACGGTATAAGTCGTCTTGCGTGGTAATAATGTTTTCAATTTCGGAGCTTTCTTTCGCTTCTTGTAAAGAGAGAGTTGCCAATAAAAGATATTGGTTAGGCATGGTAACCGCAAGGCCCTTTAATTCACCTAATGCTTGGTGTGCTTTAGCGGTAGCCTTTAAAACCGCTTTACTTTCGATGTCACCGAGTTGCTCTAACGGACAAATTTATAATCACAATTCAATGTCATTTACCTTAAATGAAGCTTTAGATAAAACTTGCTTTTTTGTGCATGTTATTCACCGTTCTTAGTTTGGCTAATATTAACTGCACAATAAGTTATCAACAGTTAACTACCCCAAAGTGTTCGATTAAAGTCTACGTAATAATTTACACGCAATCTAAAGACACTTTACTAAAAGTGGACAGGTATACCTTTTTAATAATGTGCAGTTCAGCAAACTATTAAGTTACGCCCAACCAAACAGTTACTAATATGGTTACTAAACTCAAACTTGAAAAGAAAAAAATCCTAACACCACCACATAGCAACATAGCTATCCATATTCAGATCTAGAATAAACCATTCTTCATCGTGGAGCCTGAAAGCCTCTAAAGCTTAAATGACAGGGATATTTACCACCATTATAACGTCTTGATGGATGCCCTGAAATTCGATTAAGTTAAGCGGCAATAACATAAATATTATTTTGGTATGTATGAATATATGCTTTATTTTTGCAGACATTGCGAAGTAATCAAAAATAATTTCAATGTCGACAGGATGGGTATTGAGCGTGATATCAGTCATTTCTTAGGATCTAACATGAAAGATTAATAGACACGTGATTAGTGACTACAAAACAACATGCTCACCTGCGCCTCTCATTTTACGTCAGGTCGATTGATGACAATGCAACATGTTTAGCTAAGAACACTTCGAGATCGGCTGTATTTAACGGACGGGAGAAATAATACCCCTGCATTGACTGGCAATTTATTTTCGATAACCAGTGCAGTGTTTCGTTGTCTTCCACCCCTTCGGCAATAGTATTCATGTTAAGCGCCGTCGCCATGCTGATAATCGCTCGTACTAAATTCTTTGACTCTAGATTACCGTTAGAAATACCCATCACAAAACTGCGATCGATCTTAAGCACATCAATAGGGAAATCTTGCAACAAAGAAAGTGACGAATAGCCCGTACCAAAGTCATCGAGAAAAATACGAACCCCGCACTTGCGAAGCTCCATTAGATGTTGTTTTACAATGATTTTATTTTCAATTAACGCAGATTCAGTTAATTCGACCGCTAATAGATGCGCTGGAATATTGTATCGCTGCAACGCAGCTTTAACTTGTGCTACCACGTTGGGTTTTGCCAACTGATATGGCGAAACGTTAATGCTTACGTAAGGACAGCTTTCTACGCCATATTGCTTGATCCATTGCGCCAATTTGAGACAAACCGTATCAATGACCCACGCGCCAAGCTGATGAATTACCCCGCTCTCTTCGGCAATGGTAATAAACTCATCTGGCATTATCAGCCCTTTATCAGGATGCTGCCAACGGCTTAGCGCTTCAAAGCCTATCAATTGACGCTGTGCAGAAAAAATAGGTTGCAGGTGCAATCTCATTTGCTTGTTCGAGACAGCATTGATTAATGATGTTTCAATGCTTTGGGTATTCAAGATTTGTTGATACATCTGACTTTGATAAAAGACGACCTGACCACGCCCTTTATTCTTAGCTTCATACATTGCAATGTCGGCATTGCGGATGATTTCATCACACGTAGTATCCAAATCATCAATGGTTAAGACACCAATGCTCGCGCCAATACGATATACGCCGCCGTCAATTACATACGCTTCAATAAGCTGAGTCAATATGCGCTGCGAAATACTGGCAACTTGTTCTTTTTGGTAGTTATCATTAAGGATAATCACAAACTCATCGCCACCAAAGCGGAATATATCGTCATTGTCTCGGGCGCTTTGCCGCAGTCGTTTCGCTACTTGTTGCAATAGCTTGTCACCGACCAAATGCCCCATGGTATCGTTTATTTTTTTAAAGTGGTCAAGGTCAATAAATAACACACTAAAACGCCTTTTATCTCGATCACTTGTTTTGAACGTTAACGCATCAGTCAATGCTTGCTTGTTATATAGCGATGTTAGTTTGTCATGACTTGCTTGATATTTTAACGAACGGGTACGCTCTTCCACTAAGGTATTAGCCCAGTTAATACGATTTAGGCTCATCATTAAATAAGCACTTAAACCAAACACCAATAATATAATTAAACCGGTGCCAACATAGGCTAATACCAGATCGCGAGAACTCACTGCCCGTTGGCTATATTCGATGTACCACAATTGATTGGCGAACGGGATGCTAGTTTCTAATTTCAGATAAAACAGTTTATTATCGCATGACGAAGTGCAATCACCGCGCCATTGCGAATGATAAAGCTGCTCTTTTTGGTGTTGATTATGATAGATGTCTAATTGATAATTGTCTGAGCCATTAATATTATTCCATAAGCTATCAACCAACGTGTTTATCATCACCACACCAGCGATAAAGCCGAACAGTTCGCCGTTTTCTTGATAAATAGGCTGGATAAGTCGTAGGCCGAGTTCGCCGCTGGCACTCTTAAAACGACTACTGCTTATTTGCCCGGTATCGATGGCGTGTTGCATGCTATTTGCAATTTCACAGTCACTGCTAAGTTGCAATCCAAGCTCATGACCAATCATATCAAGAGGTTGTGAGAATAATACGGGGAAATAATTCTTGGTATTGTTGGTGAAACAATTTACCGCCTGCTTATTAAAGTTGTGCACCCTATAATCAAATATGCCACTGTCGCGCACCTGTTGCTCAAAACTCGGTAATTTATCTTGAGTGATTAAGGGTGCCCATTGCATACCTTGCATGCCTGTATTGAGCAAAAACTCTTTATTGATAAGCTGAGAAAAATCGGATGCACTCAACCCTGGGTTCATCTTGATAATGCTTTTTGTAGCTAAAAATACTTTTTCGATTGCTGACACAGCTTGAGTTAGGCTCATGACTTTGTCATTGAAGGTAGATTGAAAAATGTGCTTTGAGTTTTGCGATTCGTAGTATTTTACAGTTGAAAATGTGGCATATGATAAAAGGCCACCGACCAGCCAAACAAGTAATATGGCGTAATACTTAATCATGAATTTGGCAAGCTTATTGTCGTATCGCACTGATCAACCAAAGATAAATGTATAATATAAAGAATACTGTACATCATAAATCAACAATGTTCTAATGAAAATGATTATCATTAAGGTATTTAATATGGGTAAATTATTCGTTATTTTAGGCATTGTCGTCGGTTTAGTGCCGTTACATATAAAAGCAGATAACCAAATGGTTAATGTGTATTCATTTCGTCAGGCTGAATTAATCAATCCTTTGCTCAAAGAGTTTACTGCGCAAACAGGCATTAAGGTGAATGTGGTGAGCGGCAAAGCCAATGTTTTAATGCAACGACTCATTGACGATGGTAAGAATAGTAGGGTCGATATTTTACTTACTACCGATGTTGCGAGATTAGAGCAAGCAAAGAAACTTAATCTGATTCAACCTGTTGTATCCCAATTATTGCAGTCCAATGTACCATCTCAATTACGCGATCCTGAACATTTCTGGGTCGGTTTATCGATTAGAGCGCGTGCCATTTTTTACGCAAAATCACGCGTTAATCCCGCTAATATATCTAGCTACCAAAACTTAATTGAGCCTAAATGGAAGGGTAAGATATGCAGTCGAAAAGGTGAGCATTTTTATAATCGCTCGATGATCGCCAGTTTCATTTACAATTATGGCGAAAAATGGACTAATAACTGGACCAATTTATTTGTTAATAATTTGGCCATGCGTCCTCTGGGCGGAGATCGAGATCAACTTCGTATGCTGGTGATGGGCAAGTGTGACGTAGCTATTGCCAATAGTTATTATTACGGCATGTTATCTAGCAGTAATAAAGCGCAAGATCGCCAAGTCTACGCACAAGTTGGCATAATTTTTCCGAGCAATGATGGCATTGGCACCCACATTAATATTAGTGGAGTGGCATTGACCAGCGCCGCAAAAAACAAAAGTAACGCAATAAAATTTATCGAGTTTCTCACCACAAAAAGAGCTCAACAATATTACGCTGAGTTTAATCATGAATATCCTATTCGTAGCGACATGGCCCCAGGACAATTACTAACGTCGTGGGGCAAGTTGCTCGCCGACAAAAATGCCGTATTACAATTGCCGAAATATCATGAATTAGCAAAAGAAATCATTCGTAAAAACCATTGGTAATACCGCTATTTTAGGTAACTCGCCTTAATTTTTGCTTCGTGCGCTTTGTTGAGCTCGGTCACCTGACCAACCGTTTCATTTGGCACGGTTACCGACAACACATAATGTTGAATCTTCCAGCCTTGTGCGGTCTTTTTAAGAACGCCCGAACCGCGGCATACCCCTAAATTAGTTGTATCAAGTAATTCGTCAAACCATGCAATGCTTCCATCATTTGAAAAATAGACGTTGCGCTCTAACGCCTTAAAATCCCACGTTGAACCCTTGGCGAAATAGTCTTTGCTCCACGTTTTAAATGCTGATTTTTTCCAATTCTCACTAGCGTCGGTGCCAATGAAAATTGATTGAGTGTCCATTGCACCAAAATAGTCCTGACTATTGGCAGCGGCAGCGGCGCGATGCCATTTGTCCATTACCTGATTAACTTCAACACTTAAAACGAATTTTTCACTGTTATTAATAGGCGCCATAGAACAAGCACCCAATAGCAGCATCAGGCCAGACAAAGCGGTTATCTTTATTATTTTTAGCATGTTAACTATTCTCAGCAATTAAATTTAGACGATACTTATACCAGCTAAATTGTTTTAAACAAAAGTATTCGCTAAATATCTAAGGTCAATTTTTTTGTTGTTGCGCGAGAAACACAGGGACAAAATAGCTTTTGTTGTCTCTTTTCTTGCTCACTTAATACCACATCACGATGCAATGGCTCGCCGTCAATCACCCTCACTACGCAGCTCTTACAGGTGCCGGTCTCACAACAATAATCTAATTCAATACCCGCGTTTAATAAGCCATCAAGCAAACTTTCATTGGCCTTAATTTGTATTGTTTGATTCGAGCGTTGCAAAAATAACTCAACGGGCTGCGAATCATCATGACTCGCATGGGTAAATGATTCTACGTGTAATCGCTGCGGTGATATTCCTTGCTCGCTGCCTATTTTCTGCATCTGTTGCAACATGTTTAATGGGCCGCAGCAATAAAAATGAGCATTGGGCGGCGCGCTCATTAACAGTTTTTTTAAATTGAGACGCTGCCCTTTACTGGCATCATAACTGTGTAATTGGTTAGGAAAAGCTTGTTGCAAGTCATCGATAAACGCCATGTATTGCCGGTTTCTGATGGCGTAATGTAATTCAAACTCTACACCTCGAGCCAATAATTCATGTGCCATTGATTTGATAGGGGTTATGCCTATGCCACCAGCAATTAATACCACCGGATTACTATTATTTGCTAAGCCAAAGAAGTTATCACTCACTGGGCAGGTAATCCGTGTGCCTAACTGATATAGCTCAAATAGTGCATCTGAACCACCCTGCCCGTCGGGTTCATGTAATACCGCTATTTCATAAAGATTAGTTTGATTTGGATCTGAGCATATCGAATAGTGACGTATCACTATCTCGCCTTTAGGCAGCTTAATACTGCATCGTAAATGACTGCCGCCGCTTACTACAGGTAAAGGGTGACCATGAATATGGCGTAATTGATAGGCACGTACATTAGGTGTCAGCTGGCGAATGCCGCTGATAACCAGCGCTAACTCACCTTGGCCAACGTGTTGCTCTGTTTGCAAGGCGTCATTATCAGTAAGCTGTTGCTTCAACCTCTTATGCTCTTTTTGCAACGGCGCGATTAGTTGGTTCAGCTCTGCCTCGTTATAGCGTGTTTTAACCTGTTTTATTTGTTGCCAGCAATAGCTCACTACTCGCAAACGAATGTTGCTTTTATCTCGGCGGTAAACTTCGCTTAATATCGACAAGTTTTGATGATTTCGATAATCAATGAACAGCAAACTGACAGATTGCTCTTCACGTATATTATCAGCTAACAAAGAGGTTTCGAGCAGGCCTGCATTGACGATTGTTGGTACATCACTGCAGTAATGCAAACTTGGTTGTAGGCACGTATCAATGTTGGCGTAATAAAAACTATCACGCTGCTTAATAAATGTAATTTCGGTGGCAGTTAACTGCTGATATTTAGTCATGCGTTGGCCATTATGCTTTCAATGACTATTAATATGACTCAATATAGATGAACACTCAATAAGATACCAGTTGCTCTAATCCTTTAGTCTTGATTAATACAAATGGTATTAGCAAAAAAAACGCCAGTGATCAATTTCACTAGCGCTTCTAATTTCGCGGGATGACTCTTTATTTTGTTACTTGTTATTTGGTAGCAGTGCCACCGTCTGTATTACTTACTGTAGACTAAATTTGTAGCTCTGAAGAATTATTTCCTTCGCTTTGTTCATCATCTTCAAAGCTCATGATAACAAATGTTTTATCATCGGACTCTAGGGCTGGCAGAACGACATGCTGTGAGTCATCATGATTTTCAATGCCACAATCTTCAAGATCTAGTTTTTGACATCACCGTCGGCAATTTCTGTTAACGAAACCACAATATTTTCATCGCCGTGCTCGTAAATACTAAATGCATTACTAGGCGGCAGGCTAGGTGTTTCAGGTTCTAGGCTTGGGTGGCTGTGCGTTGCCATATGAACCACCGCAAGCAGTCATCATCAACGCTAAGTACATCGCTCTTCAGTAAAGTTAGGGTATTAGCTCTTCTTTGCCTTCAATAAACTCAGTGCGATGACCATCGTTGTGTAAATCATATATATGTGTCGGCGAACCATCATCTGCCAATTCAATATAACCTAAACCACTACGCGGTATTAAACGTCGATGTCCTTGTCCCACTACATTGCGCCCTTTAATTCGCATTGCACGGCGTTTGGTGAATAGGTTTAGTGGCGAATAACCGCCGTATAACCAGCGATTAATGCTGTCTAAACAGCGAATAAGTCGTTGCGGAAATTGATTTTTGATGCCGCTGGAGGTGATTTGCCAAATTTTTGGTGAGGATTGTCGAAAGCGCAATTGAATGTCATACACAAATGAATAATGCACATCACCCGACAAAATCACAAAATGGTGCGGCGTTTTTGGGTGTTTGAAAACATTCAAAATGGTGCTAGCACTGCCCCGATGCGCCATCCAACTTTCGGCATCGACCGCCAATGGTTTACCACAGATGGTCGCCATACGCTGTATAGTTTCTATCACTTTCACCCCAAAAATTGGTGCCGGAGAAACCAAGATTATAGAGTCTTGCCCGATAAGTTCTTGCTGCAATTCGCACAATGCTTCCCAGTCCATCAGCCCAGACGGTTCGTTTATATTTTGCTCTGAGCGCCACCGTCTGGTGCGACAATCTAATACCACTAATTTCGGCGTCGTTTCAAGGGTGTATTGCCAGTGTGAAAAATGCAATAAATGATCGATAAACGCATCCTGATTTTGACTATTTGGCGCTATTTGATAATCGTCGGCAAGCTGTTTAAATTGCCCAGTAAACTGTTTAGGATCATTGCCCCAGCCTTGACACAACCAATAAGCCATTAACAAATTACCAATCATGCGTTTTGCCAGTGGGTTTTGATAAGCCGCTTGCTCCCACTGTGCGGTAATATTCCAATCATCGGTCACGTCGTGATCGTCAAAAATCATATAAGTTGGGATATGCGCCAGCAAACGCTGCACTTTATCTAGTCCCTGCACAAAATCCTCGATCGCGGCTAGCTCGCGTTCATATTGAGCTCGATATTTGTCAGGTGGATTAAAACCAATATTGGCTACTTCATGCCATAAGTTTGGTGACCAAATAAGCAAGTACATCGCCATGGTTTCGGCAAAAGTGATTAAATGGTTGTCGGTATGTACCGAAGTGAAGATAGGTTGCTGTGCATTTCGGTTGTACCACGGTGCGCCAATGTCGGTGGTTGGCAGTATGTCTCTGCGCTGATAATAACCCGCACTTTGTTGGTATAAGGTTTCGCTATTTGGCAGTGTT
Organism: Psychrobium sp.; assembly: GCA_013214905.1. Taxonomy (GTDB): domain Bacteria; phylum Pseudomonadota; class Gammaproteobacteria; order Enterobacterales; family Psychrobiaceae; genus Psychrobium. The sequence goes on from JABSRV010000070.1 coordinate 12,146, forward strand.
TCATCAAATAGTTGTTCATTGTTTAATCCCAACAATTCAATAACTTGATGTATAACGTGCAAGGTATGGCCGGCCACATGATCCGCATAGATTTGATCGCCGCTCATCATTAGCAAGTTAGGTCGTTTCTGAACATCGAGCAAGGTATCACCAACTAACTGATCGCCTGCCAACAGGCTATCACTGCTAGGATGATGGGGGTTGCGACAAGAACCATGCAACATATTATTGATGTTAGGGCTAATAACGAATGACGGTCGTTGCTGCTCGCCGTAGGTTAAATGTGGCAATATTTGTGCTAAGTTTTTCCTTTGACCTGCGTTATTAAACAATAAGTCATATTCAATCAACGTATCGCACGGTAAATCAATGGTTACGTCCAGTAAATGCACAAAAGCACGTTCACCAATTTGATAACTACTTAGTACGTCGCTGTGCAGCGGCACTTGTAATACGGATTTATTATCAAGATAACAAACAAACTCACCACGACAAATTGCAGGACTAACCCACCATAAGACTAATTGCTTGCTAGTCAGACGACGTAATATCGGTCCGGCTAATATCTCATTTAACACCCAAACACCTGCACTTTTTTCAAAACAACCAAATTACAGGGAAAAACAACATCGAGCAACACACAAATTTGTTACAAAATTTAGCGCAATGATTTTAAAAATGGTCAAATTGCGCTATATTCGCTGCATTATTTTTGCAATCAGCAAACAGCTTTAAACGGAGACTGCATGTCAGTAACGGGCACCCTTTATATAGTATCGGCACCAAGTGGCGCAGGTAAGTCGAGCCTTATTAACGCATTATTAGAGCACAATGCTCAAGCGGAAAACTTACAGGTATCAGTATCTCATACGACGCGAGCACCGCGCACCGGTGAAGAAAATGGCCGGCATTATCATTTTGTCAATGTTGAAGAGTTTAAAGCGCTGATTAAGGATGACGTGTTTTTTGAATGGGCGGAAGTGTTTGGCAATTATTACGGCACATCGCGCACGGTCATCGAACAGCAACTGACTAAAGGCATCGACGTATTTTTAGACATCGACTGGCAAGGTGCTCGTCAAGTAAAGCAATTAATGCCACAAGCCAAAGGCATTTTCATTTTGCCACCATCGCGTGTTGAATTAGAGCGTCGTTTAGTTGGTCGCGGCACCGACAGCGACCAAGTGATTAAATCTCGCATGGACAAAGCAGTCAGCGAAATGTCGCACCATAATGAATATGATTATATGATTATTAACGATAATTTTGACGATGCAGTACAAGATTTTTCGGCTATTATCAACGGCAATAGATTGCTCGCAGAGCAACAAGCAATAAAACATGGCGATATGCTAAAAGAACTGTTGGCGAACTAACGAAAATGTAGTATAATTTTCCGTCATTTTTTATTCACAAATTTTAGGAACTGCCCATGGCTCGCGTAACAGTAGAAGATGCTTTAGAACAAGTTGGCAACCGTTTTGATTTAATTCTAGTAGCAGCACGTCGTGCTCGTCAGCTAGCAAATGGCGGCCACGAAGCTCTTGTTGACATAGAAAACGATAAGCCAACAGTCGTTGCACTTCGTGAAATTGAAAAAGGCCTTGTTTCCATGGCAACCATGGACGAGAGCGAACGTTTAGTACAACGTGAGCAAGAAGCTGCTGAATTAGCTGCTGTAGCCGCTATTGCTGAAGGTCGTATCGGTTAATCGATCGCTCCTTTATAGTATTGATGCATTGATTATTCATTAATGCATCAATACTTGCATAATATATCCAATTTTATATCCCCTATAGCGTATAGTCAGTGAAAGACTCTTTCCCCCTTATTGTCGGAGTGTTCATTGTACCTGATAGAAAATCTTGTTGAAGTAGCCTCAAGTTACCTCGAACCTGCCCAAGTCAAAGAAATTGAAGACGCCTATCGTGTTGCCAGAGCTGCACATGCTGGTCAATTCCGCTCTTCCGGCGAACCTTATGTCACTCATCCCGTTGCCGTTAGTCAAATTTTGGCCGACATGCACCTTGATCATGAAACGCTAATTGCTGCATTATTGCATGACGTTATCGAAGATACTCCCGTTACCCAAGATGAATTCGCCGCTCAATTTGGTGTTGCTGTGGGTGAATTAGTCGAGGGTGTTTCTAAGCTCGATAAATTACAGTTCAGCAGTAAAGAAGAAGCACAGGCAGAAAACTTTCGCAAGATGATGATGGCGATGGTACAAGATCTTCGCGTTATTCTGATAAAGCTAGCGGATCGCACGCACAACATGCGAACACTTGGTTCATTACGCCCCGACAAACGCCGCCGCATCGCGCGCGAAACATTAGATATTTACGCACCAATAGCCAATCGATTGGGCATTCATAACATAAAATATGAACTGGAAGAATTAGGTTTTAAGGGTTTATACCCTAACCGATTCCGCGTATTAAGCGAAGTAGTGCGTCATGCTAAGGGCAACCGTAAGGAAGTCTTAGCCAATGTTGAGCAAGAAATTAGCGGGCGATTAGAAGAAGCAGGCATTAAAGCTGAAATAGTCGGTCGACAAAAAAACCTTTATTCCATTTATAAAAAAATGCGTAACAAAGAAATTCAATTCGAAGACGTGATGGACATTTATGCGTTTAGAATTATTGTTGACGATTTAGATACCTGCTATCGCTGCTTAGGTGCAATGCACACCTTGTACAAGCCTCGTCCAGGTCGTTTTAAGGACTATATTGCACTGCCTAAAGCCAACGGTTATCAGTCCTTGCATACCTCATTACTAGGGCCTCACGGCATTCCTGTTGAAGTACAAATCCGCACCGAGTACATGGATCAAATGGCCGACAAAGGCGTGGCGGCGCATTGGGTTTATAAACACAATGATAGCCAAGGCACCACGGCGCAAATTCGTGCACGCCGTTGGATCCAAAGCCTGCATGAATTACAACAAAGTGCCGGTAACTCTTTTGAGTTTATTGAAAACGTTAAAACTGATTTATTCCCTGAAGAAATTTACGTCTTCACCCCCGATGGCCGTTTATTAGAATTACCTACCGGTTCTACCCCGGTTGATTTCGCATTCGCGGTGCATACCGACGTGGGTAATACCTGTGTTGGCGCTAAGGTTGATAGAAAGGCCTATCCGCTAAGTCAGGCGCTGACCAGCGGTCAGAGCGTTGAAATCATTACTGCGCCAGGTTCACAGCCTAATGCAGCTTGGCTAAACTTTGTGGTTACTGCTCGTGCACGCTCTAAAATACGTCAAGTATTAAAGAACTTACATACGCAAGAGTCCACAAAACTCGGTCGTAGATTATTGAAACATGCCTTGGGTGATATCGAGTTAGATCAATTAGATCCAGCCAAAGTTGAGCAAGTGGTTAGCGATACTAATAGTGTATCGTTTGATGCTTTGTTATCTAATATCGGGCTAGGTAACGCCATGAGCTTTGCCATTGCCCATCAGTTAACCGACGGCAAATTAAAAAATGGTCATAATTCGGAGCATTCCGTGGCGATTAAAGGCGCCGA
>JABSRV010000071.1:0-4474 GCA_013214905.1 Psychrobium sp.
ACCATTGCTGTGTCATGATCACCGCCGCCGAATTCCCTTTAAAAACCTGAGTAGTAAATGCATCGACGATATTGATATCTAATTGCACGTTTCACTCCATTAGTTAATTGCTATTGTTTTGTGTGTAGCGAAGTATCACCGCTCTTTGCGAGAACATAAAGCCTGACCATTCATCCTCGGCTCGAGCATCCTGCTTCGCTCTACCTCCTACATCCATGTAGTCGTGAACATAAAAAACTCATGCGTTTAACGGCATGAGTTTTTAAATTTATTCGCTGTCGATAACCATTTCGTCGTCGGGTTCACTTGATGGCATTGATACTTCAATATCATCGACTCGCTGTAAACCCCTCGGCAATTTATTGCCTCGGCGACCTCGCTCACCAATATAGTGTTCTAAGTCTGACGCTTTAAGGGTTAATTTACGCTTACCCGCTAATAAGGTCACGTCACTATCGCTATTAATGACCACAATTTGCTTCACAAACTCTTCACGCGACTGCACTCGTGAGCTAGGAATGTTAATAATCTTATTGCCCTTGCCTTTACTCAATTTTGGCAAGCTCGACAATGGGAAAATTAACATGCGCCCTTCATTAGAAATAGACAAGCACAACTGTGTATCGTAGTCCCTTACCTCGATAAGCGGCATCACGTTACTGCCCTTTGGCCTACTAATCAGTGCCTTGCCTTTTTTATTGCTGCTTATCATGTCACTAAAGCTGCCAATAAAACCATATCCGCCATCGGTTGCTAATAAATATAACTGCTGCTCTTTACCCATAATGGTATGGGCGATGGTTTCACCGGTACTTAGGCTAAAGCGACCTGTTAGTGGCTCACCTTGGCTACGCGCCGACGGTAATGAATGAGCATCCGTGGTATAAGCGCGTCCTGAGGTATCAATAAATACTACCGGTAAGTTACTGCGCCCTTTCGCCGCACATAAGAAACCATCACCGGCCTTATAACTGAGATTATTAGGCTCAATGTCATGCCCTTTGGCGCAACGTGCCCAACCTTTTTCTGAGACCACAACGGTCACGGCTTCACTTGGTATTAAATCTTTTTCCGATAACGCTTTGGCTTCACCACGTTCAATAATTGGCGAACGACGATCATCACCAAACTGCAAGGCATCGGCTATTAACTCTTTCTTAACCAACGTTTTCATGCGACGCTCAGACGACAATACTAATTCCAGCTTATCTCGCTCTTGCGCTAGTTCGTCTTGCTCAGCTCGAATTTTAACTTCTTCTAACTTAGCCAGTTGACGCAGCTTTATTTCTAAAATGGCTTCGGCTTGAATCACTGACAAGTTAAAACGACGAATAAGTTCGCTTTTTGGATCGTCAAAGGTTCGTACAATATCGATAATTTCATCGATATTTAGAAAGGCAATTAACAAGCCATCAAGAATATGTAAACGCGACAAAATCTTGTCTAATCGATGCTGTAAACGGCGACGTACAGTCTCTAAACGAAAGCTAATCCACTCGGTCAAAATTTCTTTGAGGCCCATCACGCGTGGACGCTTATCCAAACCAAGAATATTAAGGTTAACGCGGAAATTTTTCTCCAAATCAGTCGTTGCAAACAAATGATTCATTAAACCGTCGACATCAACACGATTTGAGCGAGGCACAATCACTAATCGCGTTGGGCATTCATGATCTGACTCATCACGTAAATCCGCGACCATCGGCAATTTTTTAGTCTGCATTTGCGCGGCAATTTGTTCTAAGATTTTACCACCTGATACTTGGTGTGGCAGCGCGCTGATCACTATGTCACCATCTTCTACTTCATACACGGCGCGCATTTTGATAGAACCTTTGCCCAAGGCATACATTTTTTCAATATCAGCTTTCGGGGTAATAATCTCAGCTTTGGTCGGATAATCAGGACCTTGCACATATTCGAGAATATCGCTAAGTTCGGCTTTAGGTTGCTCCAGCAAATGAATGGCGGCGTTTGCGACTTCACGTACATTGTGCGGCGGTATATCAGTGGCCATGCCCACGGCAATGCCCGTAATACCGTTCAGTAAAATATGTGGCAAGCGTGACGGAAAAACTATCGGCTCTTTCATGGTGCCATCGAAATTGGGCTGCCAATCAACGGTGCCTTGCGCTAATTCAGCCAATAATACTTCACTAAATTTTGACAACTTAGCTTCGGTATAACGCATGGCAGCAAATGATTTAGGATCATCTGGCGCGCCCCAGTTACCTTGACCGTCAACTAACGGATAACGGTAAGAGAACGGCTGAGCCATTAATACCATGGCTTCATAACATGCAGAGTCGCCGTGAGGGTGGAACTTACCTAATACATCACCAACGGTACGTGCCGATTTTTTATATTTGGCCGACGCATGTAAGCCAAGTTCTGACATGGCGTAAATAATGCGTCGCTGTACTGGTTTTAGCCCATCTCCGATGTGCGGCAATGCGCGATCTTTTATCACGTACATTGAATAATTAAGATAAGCGTCTTCGGTGAATTTCATCATCGATTGCTGCTCTACCCCATCAAGGCTCATTTCTATTGAATCTGTCACGTATTAACCCTTTTTATTCTTCTACTGTGTCAATAACTTGCGCTAAATCACCCTTGGTTTCTAACCAAGTTCTACGATCTGGAGCACGCTTTTTAGCCAATAACATATCCATGGCTTCAATGGTTCCTTCAACGTCATCTAACGTTAATTGCACCAAACGGCGAGTATTAGGATCCATCGTCGTTTCACGCAGTTGCATTGGGTTCATTTCACCCAATCCTTTAAAACGCTGCACATTAACCTTGCCACGTTTCTTTTCGGCTTCGATGCGAGCCAAAATAGCTTCTTTTTCTGCTTCATCTAAGGCGTAGAACACTTCTTTGCCAATATCGATTCGATATAGCGGCGGCATGGCCACATAAACGTGCCCTTTGAGCACTAGCTCTCTAAAGTGCATCATAAATAATGCGCAAAGCAAGGTTGCAATGTGAAGTCCATCGGAATCGGCATCGGCCAAGATACAAACTTTGGCATAACGCAGCCCCGACAAATCATCACTGTCTGGATCTAGGCCGATGGCCACCGAGATATCATGTACTTCTTGAGAAGCCAATACTTGAGTCGATTCAACTTCCCAGGTATTGAGTATTTTTCCGCGCAGCGGCATTACCGCTTGAATTTCACGATCTCTTGCTTGTTTAGCAGAGCCACCCGCCGAGTCACCTTCCACTAAGAATAATTCTGAGCGACTTGGATCTTGTCCGGTACAATCGGTTAATTTACCGGGTAACGCAGGTCCCGAAGTTACTTTTTTACGGGCAATCTTTTTACTGGCTTTAAGTCTGGTTTGAGCGTTGTTAATACATAAATCAGCCAACAGCTCAGCAATTTCTGTGTGTTGATTTAGCCATAAGCTAAACGCATCTTTAACCACACCAGACACAAACGCCGAACATTGGCGTGACGATAATCGCTCTTTAATTTGCCCTGCAAATTGTGGATCTTGCATTTTGACCGACAAGACATAACTACATTTATCCCAAATATCATCTGGCGCAAGCTTAATGCCGCGGGGCAACAAGTTTCTAAATTCACAAAATTCGCGCATGGCATCAAGTAAACCGGCACGTAATCCGTTAACGTGCGTACCACCTTGTACGGTAGGAATTAAGTTAACGTAGCTTTCGGTTAAACTGGTGCCTCCTTCAGGCAGCCAAACAACTGCCAAATCTACGGCTTCGGTCTTGCTCGACATAGTGCAAACAAACGGCGTTGCCGGTAACAAAGGCCACTCTTTAACGGTTTCAAGTAAATAGTCTTCTAAGCCAGATTCGTACAACCATTCGTGGGTATCTTTACTGATTTTATCTATAAATTTAATCGATAAACCCGGACACAATATCGCTTTAGAACGTAAATTATGAATTAATCGAGATATTGAAAACTTAAAAGAGTCGAAATATATTGGGTTTGGCCAAAAGCGTACACGAGTACCGGTATTGCGTTTGCCACAAGTGCCGGTTTCATGAAGTTCAACAACCTTGTCGCCATTCTCAAAAGCAATTTCATAAACGGTAGCATCGCGCCTTATAACCACTTCCACGCGATCCGACAATGCGTTAACTACCGAAATGCCAACGCCGTGTAAACCACCGGAGAATTGGTAATTTTTACCCGAGAATTTACCACCAGCATGCAATTTACATAAGATAAGTTCGACACCACTCACCCCCTCTTCCGCATGAATGTCGACTGGCATGCCGCGACCGTCATCAATTACTTCTAATGATTGGTCTTCGTGCAAGATAACTTGAATGGATGTTGCAAAACCCGCCAACGCTTCGTCGACACTGTTATCGATTACCTCCTGCGCCAGATGATTGGGCCGCGATGTCTCCGTGTACATCCCCGGCCTTTTGCGCACCGGATCAAGTCCCGTCAAGACCTCAATATCTTGCGCCGTGTACTGAC
>JABSRV010000071.1:4484-15504 GCA_013214905.1 Psychrobium sp.
GTGGTGTCGGTATACATACCTGGGCGGCGCTTAACGGGATCGAGTCCATTTAAAACTTCAATCGCGTCGGAATTGTATTGCTGGTCACTCACATCTAGGCCCTATTTCTGAGTTCTTTTTATGAGTGTCAGTGTAGCGAAATTTACGTGATCATTTAAGTACTTAAAGTCTGTTTTTCAAACAAAAACTCAACTAATGCGCTTAAATAGCGATTAAAACCTTCAAAACTGTGATCCCCTAAAGGTTCGAGCGTTATTCGAGCGCCATGATAAAAAGCCAATGCGTCGCGATAATTGAGTGTTTCATCCGCTTGTTGCAATAGAACCCAAAAGTCTGCAGCTTGTTCTAACGACTTAATATCAAGCAGTGACAACTCTTCTTCGTGCGCCGTCGTGACAATATAATGCTCGTTGGTATAACTATTATATTGCTCGCCCAATAGTAAATCGATTAGCCGATGCGGCCTAACCGCCGGATTAATTAAAACCGCTTTAACCCCAAGCTTGTTCGCTAGTAATGTCGCAAAAAAACCACCTAAAGAGCTACCGACAACGCCTACGGTTTGGCCTTGGTAAGTATCGGCCATTTGCGCTATTTGTTGCCACGCAGCCATCGGTGAATTTTGTAATTGCGGCATCACTAACTCAATATCACGAGCGTGCTGCTTGACAAACTCAGCCACCTGTTGCGCTTTAATCGATTGTGGCGAGCTATTAAAACCATGCAGATATATCAATATATTTTTCGACACTTCTTGTTAACCTTTTGACTGCAAGCACTCGCCACAATAATTTATATACTATGACCAATGATTTCTTTGAATTTACGACTAATATGTTCTTTAATTATAGTGGGTATTTTAATGTGATTAATCACCATTTAGTTAGCAGGTATTGCATTGGACAAAAATAATCAAAAGAGTTTTAATGATTTCCTAAAAGAAGTTAGTTTTTTATTTAACAGTAACCAACTAAAAGATGCGCTTCATTTAAATCAACAAGCATTATTACACTTTCCATTTAGCACCACATTACTGAGTAATATGGGCAGCATTTACTTGTCATTAAAAGATATTATTGAAGCAAAAAAGTATTTGGTGCAGGCGCTAGCCAGTAACCCTTTTAATGAACAAGCCAATAATAATTTGGCGTTAATATATCGCAATGAAAAAAATTACCAACAAGCGATTAAGCTCTATCGAACGCTACTTAAAAAAAATCATAAACAGGTTAAAGTGAGTTTTGACCTTGCCTTTGTTAGTGAGCAAAACGGTAACTTACTAGATACTGAATATTTTTATCTAAAAACAATAGCACTCAATCCTCTTCATCTTGATGCCCAGTACAATTTAGCCAATTTTTATCTGCAAAAAAAGATTTATTCGAAAGCTAAAGTACTTTACAACAGAGTCATTGGCCTGAACAAATATTACATCAATGCCTATATCAATTTAAGTAATGCCTATATTCGCAGCCATGAAATGCGCCGGGCCTATGACTGCCTGACTAAAGCTTTATTGATTGATGACAATCACTTACTCATATTCATTGGCCTTGCGACCAGTACTAAACATCTCGAACTATATGACGAGTGTATTTCATACAACAAGAAATCATTGGCAATCAATCCTCGATTAAAAGCGGCACACCTAGATTTGGCGTATGTTTACCGTTTAAAAAAACAAGTTGCATTGGCTATTGCTCATTGTCGAAAGGCGCTACGTATTGCCCCAAATTATGCGATAGCAAAGTTTAACTTGGCACAGCTTTTACTTAGCCAAGGACAATTTAGTGAAGGCTTTGCACTTAACCAATTTAGGCCGACAGAGCCAAGACTACAGCGCAATATCAACTTGCTAAAAGGCGAACGCTGGCAAGGGGGGAACTTGCATGGTAAACGTATTTTAGTCCATGGAGAACAAGGGTTTGGCGACAACATTCAATTCATGCGATATTTTTCACAACTCCGTTCTCGTGGCGCAAGACATATTATTTTCGTTTGCCCAGCCCCTTTAATCGCATTGTTAAAAGTAAATCCTTACATTGACGAGATTATTGATGAGAAAAATTTACAAGATGATCAGGTAAGTCATATTGATTATTGGTGTTTGATCATGGATTTACCCGCGATGTTTAAAAGCACGTTACACAATGTGCCCAATCAACTGCCATATCTTCACGCTAAAACCGCTCAAAGTGATCATTGGCACCAGTATTTGCCAAGTGATGGCTTTAACGTTGGCTTAGTGTGGAGAGGATCGCGCACCAATACTCGGGATAAAACACGTTCATTGCAATCGCTCGCGCAATTAAAACCCTTATGGAATGTGCCCAATGTAAACTTTATAAGCCTGCAAAAACAAGATGGTAAAAATCAGTTATTGAATACGCCAAAGGATCAACCGATGACAGAGCTAGGCAGCAAGATCAACGATTTTTCGGACAGCGCAGCAATCATTTCCCAACTCGATTTACTCATTTGTGTTGATACAGCCGTCGCTCACCTTGCAGGAGCCTTAGGGATTAAAACCCTGCTGCTTATTGAGTACAACAACGATTGGCGCTGGTTAGAGCTGCGCTCTGACAGCATTTGGTATCCCAAGGTGCTGACGTTATTTAGACAAGGAGTCGATAAGAATTGGGCTAAGGTCGTGCTTGCTGTTTGCCAGGAACTCGCGCTGTTAAGCCAACAAGCCACTGACCAACAAGCGCTACTGTTGCCTAGTAACCCACTGGATCAAATACAGGATTAAATTTATTATCCGCGACACGATGCACTTTTGTTTTGATCTGTCCATTGGCTAATAATTCTAAAAATCGAAAACCAGGTTGTTTTTCGTCAATGGTAAATTCATCGACACTTGGTGAGAATTGAACACTTGTTGAAGGTACCCCCAATACTCGAACGCCTTGCTTTTCAACGTCAACCTCTTGGTGCACATGCCCAAAAATAATGCCTTTGACTTGCGACGTTTTTTCAATGCTTTGCCATAACTGCGATTGATTAATCAAACGATGATTATCAATCCATTGGCTATTCATTAAGACGGGATGATGATGCATCACAATTAACAGATGATGGCTTGGATAATCTTGTCCTGCTTGTTCAATCAACGCCAATTCTTGCTCACTGATTTCGCCGCACACTTCACCAACAATCTGAGAATTGAGTAGCAACAATTGCCAGTGCTTAAAGAGTATGCGTTTAGTCGTGGTTATTGCGCCAATATTCAATACTTCGTTTTGTAACGCTAGATCATCATGATTGCCAGTAATCCAGGCTACGGGATGATTTTGATTGCGAAAAACTTCACGGCATTTTTGATAAGAAGCTTCACTGTGATCTTGTGATAAATCGCCGGTCAATAGCGTTAAGTCAATATGATGATATTGCGACGCGAGTGCTTTAACAGATGCAAAACTTTCATCACAGTTAATGCCCATTAACGGCTCATTGGCCGACAAATGCAAATCACTAAATTGCAATATTTGTGGATTGGCTTGACCAAGCTTTAATATAGGCTGACTCATCAATTTCCCTGCTTATGTGTTAGCTGTGTTACTCGACCATCATGACAACAATGTCTAAGCCACTGGCCTAAATATTGATTTATTTGATGCTTCTCGTCAGGTTGTTGCATTAAACGATTAGGGTAATCATAACGTGATTTGAAATAACGGATCTGTCGACTAGCTAACACTTCTGCCATTTGAGCGTCGTGATATAGACGTACTTTTATTTGAGGTGTGAGCGCATTAACACTTTCAGTAACGTTGACATTACTGGCAATCGTTTCGATGCTAACAACCGATGTGTACTGCGTTTTCTCAATAACATGTATTTGATAACAGGCATCATCAAGGTGATAGAAAAAGTAGTCTTGGCTCTCTAAAGAGGGTACCAACTTTAGTAACATCATATAATTATTGGCGCAATTACGATGTAAAGCCAACAAGTCAGGTTGGTATTTAGGTTTACTGTAAAATTTACTGACCATTTATATTCCTAAGATTGACTCGACGCTAACCACTGTTGACGTACTCGTTGGTGATTTAATTGAAGCCACTGCAAGCCAATAATCGTTGTTGCGTTGACGAACTCCCCTGCCCTTAACGCCTCAAAAACTGCCGAAACTGGCATGGTAATCACCCGAATATCTTCCCCTTCGTCAGCTAGTCCAGCCACCGCTGCGGCCTGTGATGCATCTATTCTCGCGAGGAAAAGATCCATGCTCTCCGACATACCACCGGGACTGGACAAATAACTCATGATTTTTTCACATTGCTCAACCACCAGACCAGTTTCCTCTAGCGTTTCCCGACGAGCAACCGCCATCGCATGCTCATTAGGTTCAATGATACCTGCTACCAACTCGATCAACCAAGGGTTAAATTGCCCATCAAAAGCACCAACGCGAATTTGTTCAATAAGAACGACTTCGTCGGTAACCGGATCGTAAGGGATAACGGCCACTGCATGACCACGGTCAAATAATTCACGTTCTATGAGCTCACTTTTGCCGCCACTAAACAACCGATGACGGAAGGTGAATTTGACCATTTTGAAATAGCCTTGCCATAAAGTTTCTTTGCTAACAATTTCTACATCTTGTGCTGTGAAAGTGCTTAACGACATAATTGTTGTCCATCAATTTGGTGCATGGCTCATGGTAACAGGTTAAATAAATTTAAATGAGTCCTTATAAAATGTTTATTATCTTGATTCCTTAATAAACTGTTACACTTAGCCGCTGGAACAGTTTATTAAAAACATTTAGATTAAGCTAAAATCTACTCATAATTTACATTTAGGTATAATAATGAACGCGAAATTAAACAAGCTGATTTTATCAATCAGCCTAGGCATGCTTTCACTAACCGCCAATGCCGACGGTTTACATCAAATTTATCAACAAGCGCTGCAAGGCGATCCGCAAATTAAGCAAGCAAAAGCGAATCGTGATCAGAGTTTCGAGTCGATCTCGCAATCTCGCGCAGTATTATTGCCACAAATTACCGGTTCTATTTCTTTAGCCAATGGCGGTGTTGATTTCCCTCATGACGGTCATAGTTTTAAAATGGGCGATCACTGGGGCGGCAACATGAATGTTAGCCTGACCCAACAAATTTATTCTCACGGTTCTTGGTTAAGCCTAAGCCTAGCTGAAAAAACCGCTTCACGTAGCGACGCTCAGTTAGCCGCCGCACAGCAAGGTCTTATCTTACGCGTTGCTAATGCTTATTTTAACGTGCTAAAAGCCAGTGATAATCTGTCTTTTGTTCGCGCCGAAAAACGCTCAATTGAACGTCAGCTTGAGCAAACTAAGAAACGCTTTGAAGTAGGTTTGAACGCATTTACCGATGTGCATGAAGCGCAGGCACAGTTTGATAGCTCAACCGCTAACGAAATTTTGGCGCAAAACTCGGTAGATAACTCTCTGGAAGTATTAACCGAAATTACCGGTTTAAAGCACGAGAACTTAAACGTATTAAATACCGAAACGTTTAGCCCTGCCATGCCACAACCAACCACCTCTAACGGTTGGATAAAATTAGCCGAAGAAAATAACCTGACGTTATTAGATCAGCGCCTAGCGGTTGATATTGCCAAGCAGCGCATTGATTTATCTAAGGCTGGTCATTTACCAACGTTAGGCGCTTCTGCGTCGGTAACACATTCTTATAATCAAGCACCAAGTCAACTTAACCCATACAATCATCAAAACGGTGCAAGTCTTGGTTTAACGCTTAATGTGCCAATCTATTCGGGTGGACGCGTTTCATCACAAACTTCGCAGGCACGTTTTGGTTATGTCGCTAGCTCACAATTATTGGAGCAAAACCATCGTAGCGTTGTACGTAACATTCGCAGTAACTTTAACGATGTACGTGCTTCAATAGCTTCTATTCGCGCATTCTCGCAAGCGGCAAAATCAGCAGACAGCGCACTTAAGGCGACCGAAGCTGGATTTGATGTGGGTACTCGTACTATCGTTGACGTATTAAACAGCACTCGTCAGGTTTATAGCGCGAAAAAGCAATTGTCTAACGCTCGTTATAGCTATATTTTGTCAGTGCTTAGCCTAAAGCAAACCGCTGGTACACTGAAAGAAAAAGATCTTCTGCTTATCAGCAAGGGTCTTAACAAGGCTTAATTGATAAGCTCTCTCTCGGTCTTAGTATCGAGCTGGAAATTGCCGCTCATTGCCATCTCGATAACTGCTCCTGCGTTATCCTAATGTGCACATCCATGTGCAAACATGTAAGCCATTCTACGGACCGGCTAAAGCGGTCTTACATCAAGCTCCATGCATCTTGATGAAGTAGTTTCTCTTCCTAGTAAATAGCAATACTAACGTTCACCGTAATAATCGATTGTGTTTAGTTTATACTGCTTAACAAAATGTTATTTCATATCGCTAATAGGTATTAACAGCGCTATCTTTTTGTCATAAAGTCCCCAAAATAACGCTTCTGGTTGGATGACTTGCTTAATTGCGTTTTTTAGTTGAAATTATTACCTGACAGAGTAGTTTAGTAATACCATTCGTATTAATGATGTGATCTTGCTGTGCGCTGAGAAAATTGACTAGAACAAGACGCTTGAATGACTAATAGCTGGCTATTGGGATTGAGAGCAACGCCGTTATTGTTAATTTTAGCTAGTACAGGTGATCAGTTATTTAATGCAAATGGTATAAGCATTAACTTTCTATTCCACTTTACTCAGGGACCCAAAACAGAATGACTGACTTTCGTCAACAAGCGCTTGATTATCATGCGCTGCCAACGCCAGGTAAAATTAGTGTCGAACTTACCACTTCAGCTGAAACCGCCAATGATTTAGCACTTGCCTACAGCCCCGGCGTGGCAGAGCCTGTGCGTGAAATCGCTAAAGATCCAGAAAATGCCTACAAGTACACTGCCAAAGGGAATTTAGTCGCGGTGATTACTAATGGCACCGCCATTTTAGGGCTGGGGAATTTAGGCCCGTTGGCGTCGAAACCTGTGATGGAAGGCAAGTCATTATTGTTTAAACGCTTTGCAAATATTGATTCAATTGATATTGAAGTGACACATCGCACCGTAGACGAATTCATTGATACAGTGGCTAACATTGCCGATACTTTTGGTGGTATCAATTTAGAAGATATTAAAGCCCCTGAGTGTTTTGCGATTGAGAAGGCGCTAAAAGAGCGTTGTTCTATTCCTGTTTTTCATGATGATCAACATGGCACTGCGATTGTTACCGCGGCGGGCATGTTAAATGCGTTAGATATTCAGGGCAAGAAACTAGAAGAGTCAATTATTGTCTGCATGGGCGCTGGTGCAGCGGCAATTTCATGCATGGAGTTGCTTATTTCATGTGGCGCGATGCGCGAGAAAATCTATATGTTAGATCGTAAGGGTGTTATTCACGCCAGTCGTGACGACTTGAATGAATACAAACGCCGTTTCGCTAACAATACCGACAAGCGCACGTTAGAAGACGTGATTGATGGCGCGGATATTTTTGTTGGTGTATCAGGCCCTAATGTAATCGAGCCTGAACATGTAAAACTAATGGCGATTAACCCAATCATTTTTGCTTGTTCAAATCCTGATCCGGAGATTAAACCTGAATTGGCACACGCAGCACGTCAAGATTTGATTATGGCGACGGGTCGCTCTGACTTCCCTAATCAAGTAAATAACGTCTTGTGTTTTCCTTTCATCTTCCGTGGTGCATTGGATGTTCGTGCTAGTACCATTAACGAAGAAATGAAAGTAGCTGCAGTGCATGCGATTCGTCAAATCGCTAAAGAAGAAGTGCCGGCATCGGTATTAAAGGCTAGTGGTTACGATTCACTAACTTTTGGCAAACAATACATCATTCCAAAGCCAATGGATCCACGTTTGTTAACTCGTGTATCAAAAGCGGTAGCACTAGCGGCCATCGCAAGTGGTGTCGCGCAAATAGCATTACCTGAAAATTATATGGCTGAGTAATTAGCTAGCGTTGCAGACATTACATCGCAGGAGCGGATGTAAGACACAAAAAAAGCACCGGAGGGTGCTTTTTTAATGCCTGACAAACGTTGTAAAAATATTGAGATACAGCGGGCGAGCTATTTTTCTTCTAGGTTCTGTTCATATGCGTCCAATGTGCCTAGCTCTTTCATGATGCTGCGCGCTAACTCTGGCATGCCATTAGGTTTGTCTTTGGTTAGGTCACTATCTTCTGGCAACGGCTGACCTGTGTAGGCATGTAAAAATGCTTCACATAATAGCTCGCTGTTAGTGGCATGACGTAAGTTATTAACCTGACGACGAGTGCGCTCATCGGTTAAAATCTTCAGTAATTTTAATGGCACTGAAACGGTCACTTTTTTGACCTGTTCATTCTTTTTGCCATGTTCGGCATAGGGACTGATATACTCACCCTTCCAGACTGTCATGCATTTACCTTTTAATTGAAAGCTATTTTTTAATGATTTTTGATCAAATGATTGTCACTTAATCACGATTTTAAAGCATTACTCTAAAATCAGTGTGGCAGATTTTAAAGGCTTAACCGCAACAGTCAAATAACTTATGAAAATATTATCTAAGTAGACGTCTAAACATCTTGACGGCTATAAGCGAATGAACTAAATTAGCCATCTAGACATCTTTTATATCCTAGCTGAATTTTAAGTCAAGCCTTTTGCTGGAGCATTTATGCGCAAACTCGGATTAGAAACCATCGCGGTGCGCGGTGGCATTGATACAGACACCCAACACGGCGCTGTTGTGCCACCTATTTATTTGTCGAGTAACTACACTTTTAAAGGCTATGATCAGCCTCGTGAATACGATTATGCACGGCGCGGCAATCCGACACGTAGTTTATTAGCCAAAGCATTGGCAGATTTAGAAGGCGGTGCCTACGGTATTATGACCAGCACTGGCTTGTCGGCCATTACCACGGTTATTCAATTATTATCACCGCAAGATACCTTACTTATTCCACACGATTGTTATGGCGGCAGCTATCGCATGTTTGATCATTTATCTCGTCGTGGTTTATTTAAGCTGCTGGTGGTCGATCAAAATGATGCAGTGGCTCTAACAAAGGCGTTAGACGCTAAACCTAAAATGGTTTGGCTCGAAACACCAAGCAATCCATTATTACGCTTAGTTGACGTGAAAAGCATCGCGGCACAAGCCAAGGCGATTGGCGCGTTAGTCGTAGTGGACAATACATTTTTAACGCCGATACTGCAGCAACCATTAAGCTTGGGTGCAGACATTGTTGTGCACTCTTGCACCAAATATATTAATGGTCATAGTGACGTGGTCGCTGGGGCTATCATTACTAAAGACCAGCAGTTAGGTATCGACTTAGATTGGTGGGCTAATTGCATCGGCGTAACTGGCTCTGCGTTTGATAGTTACATGGCGTTGCGTGGTCTACGCACTCTACCAGTAAGGTTACAGCAGCATCAAAAAAGTGCCGCACAAATTGCTCAGTTCTTAAATCAACATGCTGCGGTTAAAGCAGTGTATTATCCAGGGCTTATCAGTCACCCGCAACACGAGTTAGCCAAAGAACAGCAGCAAGGTTTTGGCGCGATGTTAAGTTTTGATTTAATCGGTGACATTGAGCAAGCCAAGGCCTTGGTCGAAAATGTTTCGCTATTTTGTTTAGCAGAAAGTTTAGGCGGGGTCGAAAGTTTAGTGGCTCATCCTGCTACCATGACTCATGCAGGCATGGAAGAAGCAGCAAGGTTGCACGCAGGCATTGGCAACAGTTTAATTAGATTGTCGGTGGGTTTAGAGTCGGTTGATGATTTGATTGATGATTTAAGTCGTAGTTTAGATGTCGTCTTGGCGTCGGTATAACCAAAAGTTTATTAGGTAGAAGTGAGATGAGTGTGACACAACACCAAAGCAGCATCAGCAAGATAGCATTACACAAATTTGGCGGTAGCAGTTTAGCCAATCCTGAATGTTATCAACGTGTCGCGAAGCTTTTACTCAGTCATAGCCAGCCTAATGATTTGGTCGTGGTATCCGCGGCTGGAAAAACCACTAATAAACTATTAAAACTGACTGAACTAGCACAACAGGACATTGACCATTTGCCATTGTTGGCACAATTACAGCATTATCAACAGCAGCTTTTAAATGAGTTGTTAGAGCAGCCGCTACATTTAAGTCAATTGCTTAGTCAAGATATAATACAGCTGGAAATTTGGTTTACACAAGACACCATTGATACCCATACCTGCAACCACATTGTTGCTTACGGTGAAGTATGGTCTTCACGACTATTAAGTGCCTTGCTAGAACAACTTGGCCGCGATAGCACGGCGATAGACGCACGCGATTTTCTTATTGCCCAGGGACTGGTAACGCCTATCGTCGATGAAGTTCTGTCGGCAAGTCGCCTGAATGAGCTTGGTGAGGGTGAAAAACAGCGAGTCATTACCGGCTTTATTTGTGCGGATAAGGAGCAGAGAACCTTATTATTAGGTCGTAATGGCAGTGATTACAGCGCTACGTTAATCGCTAAATTAGCCGGTGCCAGTGAAGTGAATATTTGGACCGACGTTGCAGGTGTTTTTAGCGCCGATCCTAATTTAATCAAAGAAGCCGCTCTTATCGAAGAGCTTAGCCTTGCAGAAGCGGAAGAGCTTGCTCGCTTGGGCAATCCCGTATTGCATCGCCGTACTCTACAGCCATTAGCCAAAGACAAGATTGCCTTGCGCGTGCGCAGCAGTTTTGAACCCGATGCTGCCTTTACCGAAATAGGTAAACGTTTGGGTCACGTGGGTGATTGCATCGTTAATGGTTTAGACAACGTGCAGCTTTATAGCCTGCCTGATAATGACAAGAGCGCTGCCCTGTTGGATTCGTTACCTGAATTAGGCTTTTTTCCGTTGGTGGCGACGCGTCAAATGAATCAATTATTATTGGTGATGAGCAATGAAGTGACGTTAAGTTTTGAAGCATTGTTGGCGCAACATCGCAGTTTAAGCTGGAGCAAGCGTAATGAC
>JABSRV010000072.1 GCA_013214905.1 Psychrobium sp.
GCTGACTAATACCTTGCTCAGACCAACGTCGTTAAGTAGTTGGGTAGTAAATTGCAGCATATTGATATTGTTTCGTATTAAACTGGCTTTATCTTGTCCCATGCGACTTGATAAACCGCCCGCCAGCACTACGCCTATACAGCCTTGATCTTCGATAATAGAGCTTTTTTCTTTATTCATCATTAGCCACCTAACATAGCAAAGTTTCGGGTGGCACCAGTTAATCGATCTTGCAGAAAATGACTAACCTTTTTATCACCTAACATGGCGCGAATGTGCTGTTTTAGCGGCTCTACGTCATCATTTTGCAAATGCTGCTGCAGATCTAATCCTTGCTCGGCAAACAAACAGAGGTGTAATTTACCCACCGCACTGATGCGCAATCGGTTACAACTATCGCAAAAGTTTTTAGCATAAGGCATGATCAAGCCAATTCGGCCCTGATAATCTGGATGGTAAAACTCTTGCGCAGGTCCAGCGCTATGAGAATTGATGACCGGCAACCACCCCGCCAAAATAAGATTTTGTTTAATACGGCTGCCTTGCACATGCTGCGCGTCGAAAAATTTATCATTTTCGCCCGTTTGCATTAATTCGATAAATCGTAGGGTAATGGGAGTATCTTTAATCCAAGCAAGAAAAGTTTCAATGTCATAACCGTTATACTCGCGCATCAACACTACGTTGACTTTAACATCAGCGCGACCATCGCTCAGCGCCATATCGATACCCTTAAGGATATGCGGCAATTTATTATGTCCGGTAATTTGTTGGAATTGGCGTGGATCTAAACTGTCGATGCTGATGTTAATGGCGTCTAAGCCAGCGTCTAACCATTGATTGATATGTTGCGGCAATTTGTAACCATTGCTGGTAAGCGCAACTTTCTTGATGTTTTGAGGCGCTTTACAGGCGGCAATAATCTCGGGTAAATCTTTGCGTAAGGATGGTTCCCCCCCGGTAATTCGGATTTTTTCAGTGCCCATTTCAGAGAACGCATTGGCAATACGCGTTATTTTCGCCAAGCTTAAAAAGTCCCTTGGCTGAGAACACTGATACCCATCGGGCAGGCAGTAATTACAACTGAAATTGCAAACGTCGGTAATCGACAATCGCAAATAACTAAATTTACGCCCAAAACTATCTGTTAACACTTTTTTGACCTCACTTTACCTAATCACAAATAACATGCGACGTTGCTGTTTTTCCAACATCCATTAAGTATCGAGGTTATCACCCTTCTTATTTTTACGACTTCCCAACGAGAAGAAACATTAAATTAACACATATCGCGCGCTTCATTAACACTTTATAATCATTTATTATGCATAAAATATCGTATATTAGGCGCTATCTTATGCGAAAACAGTAAATACCAATAATTACGGCCCAAATTCTTGCAAGGAATAAATAAATGAAAGACTGTTTTTCAAGCAACACACTTTTACCGTTCGACCAAGCCTTAGATAACATGTTAGCAGCCATTGAGCCGGTGACCGAGCAAGAAGACATAAGCATTAATGACGCACAAGATCGTATTTTAGCTTCCGACATTAGCAGCCCTGTAAACGTGCCGCCTTATGACAATTCGGCCATGGACGGATATGCCTTTAGTCATCACAGTTTCACTGAGCAACAAAATTTACAATTATTTGGCACTAGCATTGCCGGTAAGCCATTTAATGAGCCGTGCCCGCCGCTGCATTGTATCCGCATCATGACTGGCGCCAAGATGCCAATAGGCTGTGATACGGTAGAAATGCAAGAAAATGCCACGGTGGTTGAGCAACAAATTCATTTCTCAGCGATGCGTAAGCTAGGTGCTAATGTTCGAAAAACAGGTGAAGACATCAAACAAGGCCAGTTGGTTTATCAGCGCGGAAAAAGACTCAACGCCATCGACCTAGGCTTGCTCGCGTCATTAGGCATTAACGCCGTGCAGGTATATCGAAAATTAACAGTGGCACTCATTGCCACGGGTGATGAACTTAAAACGCCTAGCGAGACACTAAACGATGGTGAAATTTTTGAGAGCAATAGCCATGTATTAAGTGCCATGCTGCATAAACTAAACGTTAAGGTGATTAATTTTGGTATCGTTAAAGACGAAGAAGCGGCTTTAAAACGTGCCTTTATTAGTGCCGACGAGCAAGCCGACGCCATCATTTCTTGTGGTGGAGTATCTGTGGGGGATGCAGATTATACAAAAAAGGTATTGGAACAACTTGGTCAAATCGGTTTTTGGAAAATAGCCATGAAACCCGGCAAACCTTTCGCGTTTGGGAAACTGCCTAATAGCGTATTTTTTGGCCTGCCCGGCAACCCGGTATCGGCAACGGTTACCGCTCACGTATTAGCCATTCCTGCGCTGCTTAAAATGCAAAATTGCTGCGCGATAAAGCCAACCACTTTACGGGTAATATGTAGGGATGCCCTAAAGAAACGTGCGGGTCGTATCGACTTTCAACGTGGAATTTTTAGTATTGATGACCAAGGGCAAGCAATTGTTCGCAGCACCGGTAGCCAAGGCTCAGGCATTTTAAGCAGCTTAGCCCAAGCCAATTGCTATATTGTATTACCAAGCGAACAAGGCAATGTGGTCGCTGGTGAGATAGTTGATGTGCGTTTATTTGATCAATTTATTGGTTAACTGGCATCTAAGGCATTACTACAATATCAATTTCCAAATCAACCGGATAGCTATTGCTAGTGGTTAGTGGGCTCATTACATTCAAAATACCGCCAATTTTCATATCAATAACACCAGTGGCACCGCTATCTATAATCGTCGCATTATTAGCGGTGAAAAACTTAGTGACAGTGCTATTAGATACTTTACCTTTTGGGGTAAAGGTAAACATATTACCGGCATAGGTAAATGTATAGGGCGTTATTCTAACGAGGGTGTTGCGCGGTGCTACAATGCGATATTCACCAGGACGGCCATTTAACACTGGGCAGGTATTACTAAGATCGCTGCTAAAAACACCAGTTTCAAAAGACATTTCACAGCGGCCAATAATAGGTAATACTTTGCCAAATTTAATCGGTTGTAGTATCGCAACGCCATAGTCAGACGCATATAAGCGATTGCTTAGAGTCAAGCTAACGAGACCAACTAAGCAACACAATATTATTTTATTTTTCATAAAACCTCTTATTTTTTAGCACACCACCATCAAGTAATTTCAACTATTAGTTTAACTTCTTGATCATAGACGCTTGCCCCGGATATAAACGTTTGAATATTAACTGAAAGTCCGTGACGTTGTTTCTACTTTCAAATGCACCACATTGAATAATGTGTAAATTAGCTCGTAATATCAAGCGACATAAGTCGCTAATTTCGCTATGAGTATTTAACCAATTATGAGCGTTACTGCGTAATCCAAATGCGCCTGTTTGCAGTACATAATTCTTTAATACATCGTTAGTTTTCTTTGATATAACGACAATATTATTATTGTTGCTAGGTAATATAATGAAACTACCTGCCGCCTCTGCGCGTAACGCCGCGTCACTTGCGATCTTAGACGGGGCAATAGTGGCTATTAACTGGTTATTTTCATTGGCATCGCTAATGGTACTGTTCCCCTTAGTCGCCTCGGCTCGCATTGCATTATCGTTGGTTTCCAACGATGGTGCTACTTTCACCTCAATGTTTTCATTACTAGGCACAGTTAACAATCTGTCATTTGGCGTGGCATATTTCACATAATCTGCAGCATTATTAAAGGTATTTTGACTGCCTCGGCTAGCTAAACCGAGTCGTGGATCCCACGGTGACGCATACATTTGCTGGCCATCAGGCGCGCCATCGAAGTAGAATGCTTCACCGTTACTTTCATCGAGCACGATTTTTGTACTTTTAACGGGAGCCATCGTTAGGTCTTTTTCTCGACTTAAAACGATTGACGCGAGTTCATAATAACCGCCCAACTTAGGCGTAATAAGCTGCAAAGCTCCTTGACTGGCCACTAAGCCAAGTCGCTGTAAATCTTTTGCGGCAACTTGTAATTGATAATGTCCAGGGTTTAAATTGTTCGCCTCATAAAAGCCATCGATATCAACTTGTAGTTCCCGACTAACCAAAGTATTAAGGTTTAACAAGATAATTTTACCCGTTGTTAATGCTCGCTCACCACTGAGCGCATTAATCATCACGAATCCAGAAATACTGGTTTGTATGGTAAACGGAATTTCAATATTAACTCGGCTGCCTGGGTGTGTATAAATCGTGTAATTAGGCTGTTTTGTTGCAACGTCCGTATTAGCGTTTGCGCTAAAAGTAAACGGTGTATAAACAGGAACCCCTGATAGGGAGGTCTGCCCAAGCCGATTACTTAGCCTATCGCGCCAAATCGGTAACGGTGAATATGCCACATTGTTGAGGGACCAATCCGCTTCATCACGACGGTTATTATCATTACGATCCAAATAACTAGTGATATTAAGATTACCAGTATGTGATGAACTCAAGCTACTAACAATAAAACGGTCATTGTAACCGTCATAGTCGAAAAAGAATTTTAGACCAAGGTTTACCGACCATTGCTTCTCTGAGTCATAATCGGCGGTACTAAATAATCTAAAGTTATCAAATACCGTGCTATAGGTATAACTAAGTTGCCAACTTTCGTCTTTTCTAAGTTTTGACGATGGGTTGTAACGGCTGTTAACGTTATGAAAACTACTGGTTCCGGATTGCCATGACGCATTAACATTGATATTTGTAATGGTAGCATTCGGTTCGACTGTATAGGCGGCACTTGCACGAACCCTTACGCCTGCGACTTTCGAGCTGACAGTCATATTACCGGCGACACTATCTAGCACATAGGATTCGCTGGTTGTATAATAATTTAGTATATTACTGAAATGTAACTTGGATAAACGCCACGACAATCGAGTATTTAAAAGCCAGCTGTTTGCGCGTTCAGGATTGCCCGTATAGGTAATCCCAGCGCGATAACCTACGCCCCGTGTAAATGGTAAAATACCACCAGTTGCGAAAGATGCCGAATAATCATGTGCGTTACTGACCTCACCGGCATTTGAAAAGTTACGCTTGTCTTCTAACAAGACATTATAGTTTTGCCCCCAAGGGAAAACACCTATACCTTGCATCAAAACATGCTGACCTTCGTCTTGCTGTTTTGTATATTTTAGATCAAGCACCAAGTTGCTTAACGCCGTTTGAATATGACTACCAAAATAATTTTGATAGTTGCCTCTCGTGCTAGTCTTTCGACCAATTTGCTGAAAAAACGTGCCTATGTTGGTATTGTCAAAAGGCGAGTAATCAAACGAAAAACCATAGTCTTTACCTGTATCAGCACTACCAGTTTTATTGTTAAATAGTGACTTATTCTTGTCAACTAAGAAGCCGCTATAGGCAACTTCACCTTTTGGTAGCCAATTACCACCAATTTTAATGTTAAGTGGACGAATCTCTTCTTCACCAAAAGGACCAAATAATCTGATTTCGAAATGGTTATTGCCATATTCGGTGGCGATGTCTTCAAATACGTAATGGCCATTATCCGGCACTTTGGCACTGGATAATAAGAAGCCATTGTAATGCAATTCAACGTCCCAACCTGGGGTGGCGTCACCTTCAATAGTTTGACTACCAAAACGACCACTAATATTCTCAGGACGGCGTGAAAACTTTAAACCAACGCCCGACGATGACTTACTAAATAATGAGTTTGAGCCCGTCGATATATCACCAAAACTGTATTGATTAAGACCGCCCAACAACGGCTCGTCAGGACTTGCTTGATGTCGGGTAAAGTTCACTCTTGAGGTTAACTCACTATTTTGAATGTTTTTAAATAGTGAAATACGGGCGCTGTGGTACAAAATATCGGACGACGTTTGGGCGCTAAAACCACCACTAAACCCATCGCCACCACTTTGCCTGCCTAGGCTCAATGCAATATCGGCAGTCGGCGGCGTTAACAGCTGATAAACGTCTGGCACATACAATGTTTTCTTGTCAACTTGCGCTGTTTCTCTTGTGCGCTGATCAGCACGTTGCCATTGTTTTTCGATAGGGAATAAACGGTTGATTGACACTAGATGAACATTTAGGCGACTCAATTGAATGTCAACGATACCTTCAATTAATTGAGCGAGCGCAAGATTAGACAGATATATCTCAAAATCATCTTGGCCCCACAGATACGGAGTTTCTCGTTGAGTAAACTCGATAGAACTATCATTACTTGCCAATTCTATTACCGTGGTAACGCCATCACTAGTGTACAGCAATTGCGCGAGCTCTAAATCGACCTCGATCCCTGCACCCAATGCGCTGATAATTAAACTGACCGGTAATAATGTTTGGTCGCCTGATTGGTACGCTTCAATCGATTGTAACAACCGTTTTTTTAGAATAGTTACATCAAGCAGCAAAAAATCGGCTTGCTCAAGGTCAATTTTTTTAAACTCAGCGGCAGCTGTTGGCTGGAAAAACCCAAAGATAAAAAATAACATCACCAACAATAAACGAGTTGATGGTTTAATAACGCTAAGGATCATAATTAATTGCCGCGAGTAAAAGATAAAATAAAACAGGAGACCGAATCTGTCCCCGTTATAAATAAAAAGTCGTAATATTTAATTAAAGCTTAACAAGCAATGAAGCTTTTTGGTTTCCGCCATATTGCTTATTTTCGCTAAACTCGATTAACAGTGAACCTTTAGGTTTTTCGGTTAACTTAATACGTAGTATTTGCAATTTGGTGGGTAAAAATACTGACAAAGCATTTCTTCTCCCAATAACTTTGTTAGTTTGTTGATCGGTAACGGTAAAATCTCCATATAACGAGCGATTACCTTCGCGTTCAATCGTTAGTTGCAACACATTATTACGCACGGTAGCCGACGATAATTTGACAGTAGCGTTGAGCTTACCTACTCGGGCTATAATCGGAATATTATAATGGATTTTCGATGAAATAACGTTGCCACTAGTGACTGCGGCAGAAGTAAGCAACCTACATGACAATTTTAAGTAGCTTATGTACTCACCAACTGGTAAATCTTTTTTTCGTTTCAATGATAGGCGCACAGTTTGGCTACCAAATGCTTTAACGCTAACCCTTTTAGGCGAGTATCGCACTAAATTAGCGGCACTATTGAATACTTGCTCACTGCTTTTTACGGATTTAGTATCGCCATTAGGTAGTACTTGTTGATGGCTAAAGCCAATATTACAACGTGTATCTTGTTTGTTGCCATTCATGATCATCAGTGAATTATGGCGCTGCTTGTCATCAAGGGCTATACGATATTGTGAAAATGAAACCCCAGTAGCAACTGCCTGCTGCGCCATGCCAAGCGTTAATAAAAGCACTAATCCACGACCGAAATTCAAGGTTCCATTAAAAAATACAGATTGTTTTTCCGACGATTCAAGTGAACCTTCTTTAAAACATTTCATTATTCCCCCCCCTATTAAATAGCTTTATATAACAAAAAAGCCTTACTACGAGCAAGGCTTTTCACTAAATAAAAAACGTTTTAGTTTAGTAAACCACGTTAATGTCAAAACTTGCAGCGATATTTGTGCCTGCAGTTAACTGAGTAAGACCAATGTTAATTTCACCACCAACCAACAGACCAGCGTTACCAGACGAATCTAATGTAACTGTTGTTTGTGTATCAGCAACAATAACAACCGAGTCACCAGCAGTTCCAGGGTCAGTTTCAACAGCGCCTTGAGGCGTAAAAGTAAACGAACTATCATCAGCGCCGCCGCTAACTAACGTTATCTTAACTGCTGTAGAATCCGCGCCATTTATTAAATAATGACCATAGTTACTAGTAGTTGATGTACCGTCAGCACAACCAGAACCCGTAACGGCAACGCCATTCGCAGAAGCTGGGGTGATAGCTAAATTAGTTTCAGCGGCTAACCATTCAGAAGTCACAACTAAGTCAGCAAATTTACATGAACCCGCTGGTAAAAGCGTAAGCGCTGAAGTGAATGTGATAGCTTGACGCTCGCTGATTGATACAGGTGCAATAGTATCAACGCTAAAAGTAAATGTATCAGCGTAAGCTGACGTTGTAGCAATACCAGCAACTAATGCAGCACCAAATGCTACAGACTTAACAGCTGAAAATGATTTTTTTAATTTCATGGTGTAATCCTTTTGAATTTCATAATATTTAGCACTAACCATTATGTGGTTGCGCTTTATTTTCAATAATTTTTATTACATATTGCGTTCTGCATTTTCACATTACCGCTTGTGTAATTAATTTATCGGCTTAAAGTTGCATTTCTTTAGATTAACTAGTCAAAAAGTTGTAAAAGTTGTAAAAGTATTTAACGATATTTTAGAAAAATTTATTGTGCCACTTTATTGATAATATCAAGTTAAGCATTTAACTTTATCTGGCGTAATTAATGCATACTACTGTAATAAAGATAATGGTCAAAAATTTGGAGAGTGTTTAATATGAAATTTGTGCTGCTATGTATAGGGATATTAGTTATATCCGGCTGTACGACAGGCTTTGACCCTAATTTTAGAGCGATGTTACTTTCTGATTCCAACGAGTTAGACGCTGATCAGCGACCGCCAAAGAATGAGTTGAACCATTTGGTAGAAAAACTGGTCGTTGAAATGTTATCTAATAATCAGTTTGTGACCAAGCAAAATGCCATTGCAGTCACCTCTATTGTTGATCTAAAATCTCTCGACAAAACCAATAGACTAAGCCATCAGTTGTCTGAAGGCTTGGTCCATTACTTACACGATAGTGGCTATCGCGTAGTTGACTTTAAGTTAACTGGCGCTATTGCAGTCACTGGAGAAGGCGATTTTATTCATTCTAGAGATTTGGATGATCTAAAGGTACAACAGGCAGTAGATTATTTAGTTAGCGGTACATTAGATCGCTACGATAGCGGTGTTTACTTGAGCGTACGCATGGTTGGCGCACAAAGCCAAGTCATTGTAGGCAGTGCGCAGACCTTTATTTCTCAAGCGTTAATGCGACGATTTACCGAGCAGCCTCATCTTTTGGCCGACTCAGTACAGGGACGCCAGCGAGTAGCGCAAGAAGAAAAGGCTAATGCAGACTTTAATTCTCGCAAAGCTTCGATGAAAAATGGCTTTATTGTGCGCAAGCAATATTAGAGCCTGCGCCATTGCCAACAATTGATAAACTAAGCGCTGGCTGAGTAAATAACTGCTCAACAGTGTCAATAAACCGACCGACATGCAAACCATCCATCACTCCATGATGTACCTCAACCGATAATGGCATTAATAGCCCATTATCGGTTTTTTTAGCGCGGCCATAAACTATTTTTGGCACACTATCAACTTCACTGGTATTTCGCGCATTGCTAAAGCTAGTGAAACTTACCCATGGTAATACCGACATATGCACCACGTCTTGTTTCATTTGCTCGCCAACAAAGTTCCCCGCAATAAAAGAGCTTTCTTTTGCCGCCTGCTCGGCTTTTGCCGCCAACGCGGAAAACTGCGGAAAATTATTGCCGTATGGCATATCACAAAAGCGCATGGTCTCGTCATCCGCTAACACGGCGCAACTGACTGATATTTTATCGTACACTCGCACTTCATCGCCAACAATGCGATATCGAAATGGCAAGTTTTTATCGATAGCCACTTGGGTTAGGTATAAGTAGGCGTGGAAGAAACTCAGCGAGTTATCTTTGCAATACTGCTTTAAATTGCTCGCCTCAATATCAACACAAATATTGAACCAAGGCATGCTTGCCTCTCGATAAAATTTAAAATGTTCGCTTCGTGACCAAGTGGAAAAATCGACTAATTGGTAGTTCATTCTTTTTATTTCTCTATTGTTTAATACAAGGCGTTCGTTTATCAATGCAAAGCCTACACCCAAAATCATTGGAATTTCAGTGAAGCAGTCAAGGCTCTAATCGCCTGAGCTTATTGAGCCCTTAGCCAGTAAAAAGCTAAGTAATTGTGATTCGAATCCGCCGACAATAAAACTGCGGTTTCAAGGATAAAGGGTATAAACATTGCCTATATATAGAAGTGCTTATTGCTGCTAGTCTAACTGATTATCCTGTTATCACGAACAACGTCATGGACAAAAACACTAGAAGCGCGATATTCAGAAAAATGTATGGCAACGAAAAGCCACCTAAAAGTAGCAACCAAAAAATTAACTGGCGTGATTGCCCACGCTGCAAGAAGATTAGAGCGCTTCTTATCTCGGCACTGTTAGCAACTTTACTTTATCTCTATTTTTATTAGGGCTGATGTTTTGCAATAGGATAATAATTCTCACTTTTATTAACTAAAGCGCTATCGTTAAGCTCACTAATCTATATAATGGGATTTTACCTTCAACTCGATCTCAATGGATATGTGGACTAATATTTCATCTTTGACGGCGGTAGTCTTCTACAGTTTAAGTTTGGCGCTAGTGCTAAAAAGCCTGTTCAGCCAAGACAAAATCAACCCCAAGATTATCTTTGCTATTGCCAGCATGGGCATTGGTTTTCATGCCATAGTATTGGGCAACGTAATTTTGGCCAACGACGGTCAAAATATGAGTATTTTGGTGGTTGCCTCCATTGTTAGTTGGTTAATTGCCGCTATCCTAACCATTGCTATCCCAAAATTTGCCATAATAACCTTATTGCCCGTGGTCTATGGTTTCACTATTTTAGCGATCTTAGGTGTTTGGTTAATTCCCTCAAGTTTCATTACACATTTTGAAACATATCCCGAAGTACTAATCCATATCTGTTTGGCATTAAGTGCGTATAGTACGCTGGTGATTGCCGCGTTTTACGCCATACAACTCAATGTGATTGATTACCGGTTAAAAAACAAAAAATTGAATTTGGCTTCATCGTCATTACCACCATTATTAACGGTGGAAAAGCAGCTTTTCCAGCTGATTCTGGCGGGCACGTTACTATTAACCTTGTCGTTAATTACCGGTTTTTTCTTTTTAGAAGATATGCTGGCACAAGGTAAGGCACACAAAACAATTTTGTCAATTCTCGCTTGGGGGCTTTATAGCTATTTATTATGGCGACACAACCAACAAGGTGTAAGAATCAAAACGGCGGTCTATATTACTATTGCCGGTGCGACTTTATTAACCCTTGCTTATTTTGGCAGCCGATTGGTTAGTGAGCTAATACTTAACTAACATTAAGCTAAACTTGACGCTTGTTATACAACGCCGTATAACGAGCTATTAATTGTAAAGAGGAACAACCTACTTGGACAGTATATCTACCCTAACCTTATTTGGGATCCTGTTCGGACTTGTCATTCTATCGGCTTATTTTTCAAGCTCAGAAACAAGTATGATGTCTTTAAACCGCTACCGACTGCGCCACTTAGTCAATAATAAAGACAAAGGGGCTAAACGCGCCGACAAATTATTGCAACGCCCTGACCGCCTTATTAGCCTTATTCTTATTGGTAATAATTTGGTTAATATCGCGGCATCGGCCATAGCTACAGTGATAGGCATGCGTCTATACGGCGATGCAGGCATAGCGGCCGCCACCGTTGTATTGACCTTCATTATCTTAATTTTTGCAGAAGTGACGCCAAAAACCATTGCAGCATTGCATCCAGAGCGCGTCGCCTTTCCAAGTTCACTGATTCTATTACCGCTAATGAAAGTCATGTATCCGTTTGTATGGATGATTAACCTAATTACTAACGGTTTATTACGTCTGTGTGGTGTTGATATTAAGCACAATACTCAAACACAACTAAGCAACGATGAACTGCGCACCATTGTTAGTGAAACGTCGGGTAAAGAACCTGACAAACACCAACAAATGCTAACCAGTCTTCTCGATTTAGAAAAAGTAACGGTGCAAGACATTATGATCCCGCGCAGTGAAGTGGGCGGCATCGACATTAATGACGACTGGAAGTCTATTCAGAAGCAGTTAGGACACTTACAGCATACGCGTATTTTGTTATATCGCGACAAGATTGACGACGCAGTAGGCTTTATCCATGCCCGTGATCTTATGCATTTACAGTCTAAAGACCTGTTTGATAAATCAAATATAATTCGTGCGGTGCGTGAGTTATATTTCATTCCCGAAGCAACAAGCTTAAACGTGCAGCTACTTAAGTTTCAAGAAAACAAGCAGCGCATTGGCTTAGTGGTGGATGAGTATGGTGATATTCAAGGCTTGGTTACTCTGGAAGATATCTTGGAAGAAATAGTCGGAGAATTCACTACCAACGTATCGCCAACGGTTAGCGAAGAAATTCAATTGCAAGAAGACGGAAGTTATCTGGTTGAAGGTTCGATGAATATCCGTGAAATGAATAAAGAAATGGATTGGAAATTCCCAATTGACGGCCCTAAAACGCTAAACGGTCTGTTGGTCGAGCATTTTCAAGATATCCCAAGCCAAGGCATCAGCATTCGCCTAGCGGGTTATCCGGTAGAGATTATTGCGGTGGACAACAACATGGTGCAGAGCATTCGCATTAGTCCACAGTATTATCAATCTGACGATCAAGAAGACGACGATTAGCCGTCAACTTAATCACTGCAGACATATCATATTAAGCGCTTTCATCGGCGCTTTTTTGTGGCTTGCCAATAGCCATAATCTCCTTCAACTGCTCTTTACTAACCTGATGAATTGTTTTGATATAACATTTCAACTGAGGTGTTCTTAACATCGAAATAGAATCAAAATTGGTGGTTAATATCGAACTCATGCTTTGATTGATCAATATGGCTTGGCTAAAGCTCAAATCTGGGCAATATCCTTTAATTTTAATCAAATATTTATTTCGTTGCGAGGTGGATATTATTAAATAGTCATTAGTTAATGATTGCCAACCTTGATACCGAAAACTGCGAATTTTCTTTAATGAGACTAACTCATTGCTCTTAATATAGTCTTCATAAGCCATGTTCTTTTCGCTTTTTGACATCTGTGGACCAGTCGCACAACCGCCTAATAATAAAATCGCCAATAAACCGACAGTGCCTTTCAACCCCAATATATTTTTCATCATTGTTCTCCTCAACTGCAAATAGTGCATACCTCATCGTACTATATATCACAGCGGTGAAGAACATATTAAATGTTATTGATTGTAGCTTAATGCACCGGACCAACTAGAGTGCTAAGCACTGTTGTTATCGATAAAATAAGTAACGCTAAGCATATTTCAACGATAATTGATTTGGCCAATATTGCGCGCGCTTGCACGTTGTTATCACTGTTAAGCGCTGGCACCAAACGCCACTTATGCAGTGCGGCTAATGATAAAATGGCGGCGACCATCATCAATTTAAGCAATAATAACTGTCCGTAATCACTGCCAAATAATAGGTCAAATGAACCAACAAGTTGATAGGCAATGACAAAACCAGCCAGTAACAATAGCGGTACAATGACTGCGGCGCAGCGCCCAAATAACTCCATTAACCTAGCCAGTTCGCTAGCGGTTAAATAACCGCATGTTCGCAGCAATGGCCACAAACTGCCTAACCAACTAAATGCAATGCCAACATGTAGCAGCAATAACAGTTGCAACCAAATACTACTATCGGCTAAATGGCCAATGTTAGTAAATGCAGCGCCAAGCAGTAACAAGCCGCTGCTAAAAAATAGCACAGCGCTTTTACGGTGACCAGCTAGCAGCATTTGGCAAAGCAACAAACTCACTAGGGCTAGGGCTAACCAGCGACTTGCCGTACCTGCGTTTGACTGCCAGATAATGTTCATTATCTCGGTATCAAGCATGCCGCTAAAACCTTCTTCAACGAACGAACCGACTTGCAAAAAAAAACCTAGGATCACCGCAATTAATGCGGTGATGATGCTCAACATCCCATAACGTTTGAAGCAATCCTGTTGATTATTAACAGCCCTCAGCAACCAATGCATGCAAGGTGTGGCAATAGCGCCGGCAATGCCGACATAAAGTATCAATTTACAAATAACTAATGCAAACTGCCATGTCGTGAACTCCATGACTATAGCCTTACTTAATGCTGATGTTTTTGTGCTTTTCTACGGCTGTTTTTATCATTTTTGGTGATGGTTGTTTGGTACTAACATGCACCATAAATACAATCTTGCCTTTGATCTTGTGGGCATCATTACCCATAGCAACCCAAGTTACGTTGTAAGTATCGACCGGTAACACCGGCAGTGCATAACTATAACTAGTGGCTGATTTTCCAGTAATTTTGAAACCAAAATAAAAATTTATGCCATTTTTATTGGTTAATTTTAATTTCAATAAACGGACTTTTTTACCGAAGGTCAATTCAACGTTGTCTGGAGAATACATCAACATCGCGTTGTTTATTGGGCTAGAAGAAACGAGTCCAGTATGGGCATAAACACTGCTCGATAACGCCAGAGCAAGTGTTGCCAATAGGATGATTATTTTTTTCATTTTTTACTCACTTTTTAATGTTTATTCAAATTAATAGCAGTGCTATTCACCATACAATTCGTAAGATGAACAGCAACTGTAGGGTAATCGTTATTTAATGGCACCTTTGGGTAATGAACTGCTACGCCATAACAGGTAAACCGCTGGCAATAACAACAAGGTTAAAAATACCGCGCTTAACATGCCACCAACCATTGGCGTGGCAATACGGCGCATCACTTCTGAGCCAGTGCCGGTGCCCATCATAATTGGCAATAGACCGACAATAATGGCTGTTGCAGTCATCATCACCGGACGCACCCGTAAACCAGCACCGTCTAACACAGACTGCATTAAACTCGCTCGCGTAACCGCTGTGCCCTGTTGCTGGTGATCCTCAAGCATCGCTTTATACGCTTGGTTAAGATACACCAACATAATGACCCCAATTTCCACAGCAACGCCAGCCAAGGCAATGAAACCAACACCAACCGCCACCGAAAAGTTGTATCCCAGTGCATACATCAGCCAAATACTACCAACCATCGCCAATGGTAAGGTTGCCATAATAATCGCCACTTCAGCAACGTTTCTAAAGTTTAGGAATAGCAAAAACACAATGATAAGCAACGTTAACGGCACCACATACGCTAACTTGGCTTTGGCTCTTTGCATATATTCATATTGACCTGACCAACTAATAGAATAGCCCGTAGGCAGCTCTAATTGCTCCTTAACTACTAATTGTGCTTGCTCAACATAGTGACCAATATCAATGTCTTCGATATCGATAAATACCCAACCATTGAGGCGTGCATTCTCACTTTTTATGCCGGGAGGACCATCTTCAATTAAAATATTGGCCACATCGCCCAACGAAATTAACTGTCCTTGGGGCGTGACAATTGGCAGCAAGGCCAATTGCTCTGGTGAATTACGATAGTCTTGTGGATAACGTAAATTAACCGGATAGCGCTCTAAGCCCTCAATGGTGCTGGTGACATTCACGCCGCCAATAGCGGTGGCAACAACCAGTTGAATATCGGCGATGTTTAGTCCAAAACGCGCGGCTT
>JABSRV010000073.1 GCA_013214905.1 Psychrobium sp.
AGGTATGACTGCCAACCCAGGTTATATCATCAAGTGTAAAGCCCAGTTCTTCTTGCAGGCGAGCCAAGGCCGATTGTTTGACGTTTTCTGCTGGTTGTGGATGTGAGCAACAGGTATTGCTCCATACCCCTGCGCAATGATATTTAGACAACGCGCGTTGCTGCAACAAGATTTCTGTTTGATTGCCACGTTTTCTGGCGATGAATATAGAGAATGCACGATGCAGTAAACCTTGCTCGTGGGCAATCAGTTTTTGCTCTTGGCCAATCTCACGATCGTCGCTATCGACTAAAACAACTAAATCTCGGCTCATGCTATTTCTCTATGTTAAAAACGCGCGTAGTATATCAAAAATAATTAGAAACTATTACAGCAGACTTACATGAATATCAATTTAGACGAATTAGTCTTCGAACCGGTATTGCCAGCACAAGCTGAAGATATTGAAGAATTAACCAAAGCCTTACGTGCATATAATCATGGTCAATTGTGGGACAACGTGAAGAAGCCTGTAGGCTGTTTTATTCGCGATCTGCAAGGCAAGTTAGTCGCAGGTTTGTTTGCCTTTGATTCTTGGGGTTGGTGCTCTATCGAACTAGTTTGGGTGGACGAAGCTTATCGTGGCAATGATTTAGCGACCTCAATGTTACAAAAAATAGAACAATACGCCATCGACGAAGGCATTAGCCGTTTAAAGTTAGAAACAGGCAGCTTTCAAGCATTAGATTTTTATAAGAAACAAGGCTATGAAGTATACGCCGAATTAGAAGACTACCCAGTCGGCGCCACCAATTATTATTTACGCAAGTTATTGCATACCCGTCATCCTTGATACCGCAGTTTCATTAAGAAATACGTCCTGTATTTCTCCAGAGGCCGCCGCAAGCGACGTTCAAAATATTTCCAGAATATTTTGTGTCAAAAGCTTCACTGTAACTCCAATGATTTTGGGTATAGATATGAATTAAATTGCCTAGAGCCTGAAAATAAAAAGGCTTCCAGAGGAAGCCTTTTTATTTTATCAATACCTAATCTCTAATCTGAGAATGGGTTAACCAATACGATAGTTTCAACGCGATCAGGACCGGTAGAGATGATGTGCACTGGCACTTCAAGGATCTCTTCGATACGAGCGATGTAATCAAGCGCTGCTTGTGGTAAACCGTCACGCGTTTGCACGCCAACAGTTACGTCAGTCCAACCAGGCATTGTTTCGTAGATAGGAGTAACTTTCTCGTAATCATCAGCAGACATTGGTGCGATATTAGTCACACTGCCATCTTCAAGTTTGTACGCCGTACAAATCTTCAACTCTTCAAGACCGTCTAATACATCTAACTTAGTTAAACAAAAACCAGTCAAGCTGTTTAGCTGAATGGCACGACGCATTGATACTGCATCTAACCAACCACAACGACGGCCACGACCGGTAGTTGCGCCAACTTCATGACCTTTAACCGCTAAATGTTCACCAATAGAACAATCAAGCTCGGTAGGGAATGGACCAGAGCCAACACGCGTGGTGTATGCTTTGATGATACCTAATACGTATTCAATGTGACAAGGACCGAAACCAGTACCTGTAGCAACACCACCAGCGGTAGTATTTGAAGACGTTACGTATGGGTAAGTACCGTGGTCGATATCAAGTAGAGTACCTTGCGCGCCTTCAAACATGATTTTCTCGCCGTTTTTACGAGCGCTATCAAGTAATTCAGTCACGTCAACAACCATTGACTTAAGAAGCTCTGCAACTTCTAATGCGTCATCTAAGGTCTTTTGATAATCAACAGCGTCTACTTTGTAGTAGTTCGTTAGCATAAAGTTGTGATATTCCATCACTTCTTTAAGCTTAACCGCGAATTTTTTAGCGTCGAACAAGTCACCTACGCGCAATGCACGGCGGCTTACTTTATCTTCGTATGCAGGACCGATACCACGACCGGTTGTCCCAATTGCTTTGTTACCACGAGCGACTTCGCGCGCTTGGTCAAGAGCAATATGATAAGGCAGGATCAACGGACATGCTTCACTGATGCGTAAACGGTCTCTAACAGGCACGCCACGATCTTCAAGCATTTTCATTTCTTCAAGCAAAGCAGCAGGTGATAATACAACCCCATTGCCGATAACGCTCATCAGATTATCGCGTAAGATGCCTGACGGGATAAGATGAAGAACGGTCTTTTTACCATCGATTACCAAAGTATGACCAGCATTGTGACCACCTTGATAACGTACCGCATATTTTGCGCTATCTGTTAGTAAATCAACAATCTTACCTTTACCCTCGTCGCCCCATTGGGTGCCGAGCACAACTACGTTATTAGCCATTTTTCTATTCACGGTTGAAAATTAAAGCGGAATTCTAGCAGATTTAAATCTGAGATCTAGCACTAACTGCGCTAATTTCACATTGGGCTTAGACTAGATGCGTAAGAAGAGCAGAAAAAAGTAGTAAAAATAAATATTTATAGGGAAATGAATAGTAATACCAACTCCGATAAATATGTTGTTTGGTTGTACGTAGGGAAAATCAATTATACCAATCTAGGTAAGTAAATGGTCTACTTTTTCATGAGAATAAATTGATTAGGACAAGGCGTTTTTTTACGTATGTAGTCATTCTCCATAGAAAATAAATAACGTAGTCGTCATCTGTTTAGGCCATTAAAAATGATCAGGTACTTTGCTAGATTGGTATTAGTACACATGTTCATTGTTCCAGACTGAACAAAGCACCTATGTTCTATAGGCGAGGCGCTCGATTGATTTCGATATAGATGTCGTTATTAGAGCAACGCATTAGCTCATGGATGAGCGTAAGTAGCGCAACGATGTAATAGTTGATTTGAACCAGGTCAAGTGGTCAGATAATTGTCGGAGTTGGTATAAGAAAAGGGGGATTGAAATAAGCAGCCTCACACTAAGATAACGAGAGACTGCTTGATAATAAGACTAATAACTACTTAGTCAGACTTGGATTCTTCATGTATTTAAAGAATTCACTGTCAGGTTTAATAATCATAATGTCTCTTTGATTATTAAATGACTTCTTGTATGCATCCATTGAACGCAAGAAGCTAAAGAACTCAGGATCTTTACCGTACGTATTAGCGTAAATATTGGCAGCGTCCGCATCGCCTTCACCACGTGTAATACGTGCTTGGCTATCGGCAGTCGCTAACATGATAGCTACTTTAGCATCGATGTCGGCGCGGATAATTTCAGATTGCTCTTTACCCTTAGAACGATGCTCTTTAGCCACCGCTTGACGCTCGGCGCGCATACGTTGATAAATACTGCTACGAACGGCTTGTGGCAATTCGATTTGCTTAACGCGAATATCAATTAGCTCGATACCCAAATCTTCTGCTTTTAGCGAAGCGTCACGTAATGCATCACTCATTAATTCGCTGCGCTCACCAGAAACGATTTGCGAGATGGTACGAGTACCAAAGGCATTACGCAGGCCGTCACTGACTTTTTGTTTCAGTAAGTTTTCGGCTTGATTCTTATTGCCACCACCAGTACGTAGGTAATAGGTCGCAAAATCTTTGATGCGCCATTTCACAAACGAGTCAACGATCAAATCTTTCTTTTCAGAGGTTACAAAACGATCCGGCTTACCATCAAGGGTTTGAATACGCGCGTCTAAAAAGCGTACCTTATCAATGAATGGTACCTTGAAATGCAAACCTGGTCCAAATACGGCGGTCGTACCCGCGCTATCTTTAAGCACAGCAGCAAAACGAATCTTAATGCCACGCTCGCCTTCCTTCACTACATAAAGCGAGGTATAAGCAAACAGACCGGCTAGGGCAATAATAATTATTAATAAACGTTTCATTGATTAATTTCTCCCTTGGCGAGACGCATCACGCGAGTAGTTACGTAAACTTTCGCTAGTGTTACTGCTATTAATCGCCGAGTTTAATGAGTTATTCAGTCGGTTTCTAGCTGGCGCTGCGGAGCCGCCTTGCTGATTAATGATTTTGTCTAGCGGAATATACATCATGCTATTGCCACCATCGACATCAACCATCACCTTACTGGTATTTTGATAGATGCTTTCAATGGTTTCTAAATAGATGCGCTCACGTGTCACAATTTTAGCAGCTTGATACGCTGGTAATATTTTATCGAAACGAGCGACTTCACCGGTTGCTTTTAGTATTTGCTGCTGCTTGTAAGCTCTAGCTTCTTGCTCTAAACGGCGAACTTGACCACGTGCTTGCGGCTCGATACTAAGTGCATAGGCTTCGGCTTCACGAACATAACGCTGCTCATCTTCTTGCGCCGCAATGGCGTCGTCAAATGAACCTTTAACTTCTTCCGGCGGGCGTGCTGGTAAAAAGTTAACGTCGACAATAGCCAAACCTAAGTTGTAAGACTCAATGATTTTGTTTATTTCAACTTCTGTTTGCTGACGCACAAGCTCACGACCAGTGGTTAGCAAATCATTCATAGAGGTATGCCCAACCACATAACGCAAGGCGCTATCGGTAGCATGGCTCAATGAATTAGCCGGATCAACCGCACTAAACAAGAATTTCTCAGGGTCAACAACACGATATTGCACGTCCATCTCAACACGAACAACGTTTTCGTCTCGAGTCAGCATAAAACCATTAGCTTGCAACGAACGAATCGTTTCAATGTTAACAGGTCTAACTTCTTCAATAAATGTCGGCTTCCAATGCAAACCAGGAGTTACTTGCTCGCTGATTTCACCAAAACGTAAGACCACACCGCGCTCGGCTTCATTAATGGTGTAGAAACCGCTAACGCCCCAAACAACAACGACTAAGACTAGCGCAAATGCCATGCCAGCACCGGAAATACTGCCGCCGCCCTTACCGCCTTTGCCGCCGAAAATACCGCCAAACTTCTTCGACAGATCGCTAATGACTTGCTCAAGATCAGGTGGACCTTGATCTTTGCCGCCTTTATTTCCCCAAGGATCTTTACCCTTGTTACCAGGCTCATTCCAGGCCATAAATACTCCAGTTTAATTATAATTAGGTAACAATAAAATCGATGATTTCATTGTTGGTTTTCTTCAAAATCCGTTGCCATTCAATTGCTGGCAAACGAACAGCTAACAAGGTATTACCCTGTTCGTCGTAAGATTCACTAACGACGCTGTCCAGCATATAAAATAGGTTTTTAAATTTTCCTTGCTGCGCGGGTGGTAAACTAAATTGCTGCTCAATGATTTGGCCGGCAAGTAACTCACTTAGC
The DNA here is from genome assembly GCA_013214905.1 of Psychrobium sp. Lineage (GTDB taxonomy): Bacteria > Pseudomonadota > Gammaproteobacteria > Enterobacterales > Psychrobiaceae > Psychrobium. The sequence continues at coordinate 5,245 of JABSRV010000073.1, forward strand.
GCTTCAAATAATAATTCAATGCCCGCGCCAGTTTGCGCCGACAGCCAAACTCGAATAGGTTTGCCTGTATCGTCGCGATCAATGCGCGGTGCTAAGCCCTCTTCTAACAAGTCTAATTTATTACAAATCAGCAATTGCGGTATGTCGCTCGCCTCAATATGCTCTAAAACGTCATTTACTTGTTGTATATTATCTGTTTTTCGCACATCAGCAACATCAATTACATGTAACAAGATGTCTGCTTCTTGTGTTTCTTGCAAGGTTGCTTGAAACGCCGCGATTAATTTATGCGGTAAGTGGCGAATAAACCCCACGGTGTCCGCTATAATCACATCACCAACGTCGACAACATCTAGCTTACGCAATGTCGGATCAAGCGTTGCAAACAGCTGATCTGCAACATAAACCTGAGCATCAGTAAGACGATTAAATAATGTCGATTTTCCCGCATTAGTATAACCGACTAAAGATACCGTTGGCACTTCGTTACGCGTTCTAGCACGCCGCCCTTGCTCTCGCTGCTTTGATACTTTTTTAAGACGCCCTAAAATATTTTTAATGCGTGCCCGTAATAAACGTCGATCTGTTTCAAGTTGCGTTTCACCCGGACCACGTAAACCAATGCCGCCTTTTTGGCGCTCTAAGTGTGTCCAACCACGGATTAACCGGGTTGACATATGACGCAGTTGCGCCAACTCCACTTGCAGCTTACCTTCGTGGGTACGAGCACGTTGCGCAAAAATATCTAAAATAAGCGTGGTGCGATCGAGCACTCGACATTGACATAACAATTCGAGATTACGTTCTTGTGATGGGGATAATGCATGATTAAAAATCACCACATTGGCGCCAAGTTGAGTCACTAGATCGGCAATTTCTTGCGCCTTACCAGTGCCAACAAAGAATTTTGCATGCGCAGCGCTTCGCGAACCGGTGATCTTGCCGCAGGTTGTTACGCCAGCAGAAGATACCAGTAGCTCAAGTTCTTCTAAATCTTCGCGATCGTCTTCTGCACTAAAATCTATATGAACCAGTACCGCCCGTTCGCCGGCTTCAAAACGATCAAACAAAGATCTATTCCTTAGCTTTCTTCATTCTCTTCTGAATCTTCAGCATGAGTATGTTGATGAGCATTGAAAGGTCGTGCGGGGACAACCGTAGATATCGCATGTTTATATACCATTTGACTAACCGTATTGCGTAACAAGATAACGAATTGATCGAATGATTCAATTTGACCTTGTAGTTTAATACCATTAACCAGATAAATTGCAACTGGGCAACGTTCGCGACGTAAAGCGTTTAAAAACGGGTCTTGTAGAGATTGTCCCTTAGCCATAGCTAATCCTTATTATTGTAATTTAATTATTATTGTTGTTATATCCCTTTGGGATATAGAAGCTAGCTTGAAATTGAGTAATAAGCAATTTCTTCTTGCAGCTAGCCAACGAATTTTTTTACCAATGCAACATTTTCCAGCACCATCGCCTCACTTTCATCGCCTATTGGCGTATGCAGTCGATTGAGCTTATCCCATCCGCGTAACCAAGTCATCTGCCGTTTGGCTAACTGACGCGTTGCTACTATGCCACGAAATATCATTTCGTCATAATCAATATTGCCTTCGAAGTAATCCCACATCTGTCGATAACCAACACATCTCACCGCTGGCATATCTGTATGTAAATCACCACGTTGGTATAATTCTCTAACTTCGTCCTCAAAACCCAACGTCAACATTTGCTTAAATCGCTGCTCGATACGCTGGTGTAATTGCGCTCGTTCATCAGGATAAATAGCAAATTGCACCACGTCAAATGGTAAGTCATTATCTTTAGTCTGAGTCAGCTCAGTCATTGACTTACCACTAATGCGATACACTTCTAAGGCACGTGATACCCGTTGTGGATCATTCGGGTGAATGCGCTTAGCCGACACCGGATCAACGTCGTGTAATTGCTGATGCAGCCATGTCCAGCCGAACTCTTGTGCTTGCTGCTCAATCTCAGCGCGAATAGCAGGATCTGCCGCTGGCAAGGGCGATAAACCATCAATCAGCGCTTTAAAATAAAGCATGGTGCCGCCAACCAACAGCGGAATTTTGCCACGGGCGCTAATCTCACCCATTAACCTTAACGCGTCTTTGCGAAAATCGGCGGCGGAATAAGCGGCACTAGGATCTAAAATATCAATTAACAAATGAGGCGCGCGCGCTAACTCTGCCGCATTAGGCTTGGCAGTGCCAATGTCCATGGTGCGATAGATAAGTGCTGAGTCAACGGAGATAATTTCGCAGTTAAATTGCTCGCACAAGCGGATCGCCAATTCGGTCTTACCGCTGGCGGTTGGTCCCATCAAAAATATAGCTTTGGGTAATGTGGCTGTGTGCACTGCGTTACTCTTGTATTTAGATTATGTAGTTTGCAATAAATTAATCGTGGCTGAAAAATCAACCACACTGCGCATGTCATTGACATGCTCGCTTATTGCCCCGCTAAACTCTTGTGCTTTTTGCAATAAGCTAATGGCCTGGGCTAACGCATATTGCTTTGGCACAAGTTTCGCTAACCATTGGCAAACAACTTCTTTTAATTCATCGTCGCTTGAATGTTGCTGTTGATGTAAAAGTTGTATCAGTTGCGGTACCAACAAAGCAACGTCTTGTTCACGTAACATTTGTGGTACTTGTTTGATAATGATTTGGGGATCACGAACACTAATATCAATACCTAGGCGTCGAAATAGTTGTTTATATGTGACTAATTGCTCAACTAATGTGCTATCTAGGGTAATTGAGACCGGTAATAATAAAGGTTGCGCCGCAAAACCCTGTGCCCAACGTGCTAGCAACTCTTGTGTGGTGACCCGTTGATGCAACTTATCAAGCGACAATAGCTCAATATTTTTATCACGTTGCAGCAATAAAAATGACTTATCTACTAGGCTCAGTGGCTGACCAAACAACGCACTGACAAATCCGGCATCGCTGGCGATCTTTGCATTGCTTGGTGTGTCGATGAAAGATTGTGCGCCGCTAAAATTTGGATTAATAAGCTGTGAATAGGATTGTGACGCTTGACGCACGTTGCTTGGCGTTGCCGAATAATTACCAGCATTGGCATAACCAGCACTTTGACCGCTGCTACCCACTTGGGGTGTTTGCGCCAAGTCGCTAAATTGCACCGGCGGCTGCGCTGTTTGCATATGCTCAGGTGAGTCTTGAACCTGATGGCTATTAACCAACCCTTGATTATTGTAATGATGCGTTGGCGCTGCCGGCACTTCATTTAATTGCCCAGGGATTTGCGCCATCGCTTGCGACAAACCACTGCCCAGCACTTGGGTAATTAAGTCATGGATCATGCGCGCTTGATGAAACCGTACTTCGTGTTTTGACGGATGCACGTTAACGTCGACTTGAGCCGGATCAAGCACAATGTACAACACATAACTTGGCTGGCAGCCTTCGGGCAAGAAATGCTGGTACGCTTGACGTATCGCATGATTGATCAGTTTATCGCGCATCATACGACCGTTAACGTAGCAATAAGCCACGTCACTAATGGCTTTACATGCCGCTGGCAGCCCCAACCAACCACTGAGCACAATGCCGTTGTGTTCGTTGCTAATAGCGATGGCGTTTTCCATGAACCGCACACCACAAATTGCCGCCACACGACGTTCTTGCTGTGGTTTGCTGTTTGCTACTTTGAGATGACGCAATACCTTGCCATTATGTTTAAGGCTAAACTCAACATCAAAGCGGCTTAATGCGAATCGGCGCAGCAATTCTTCAATATGGTTAAATTCTGTTTTTTCGGTGCGTAGAAATCGGCGTCTTGCTGGAGTATTAAAAAACAAATCCGCCACTTCCACGCTGGTGCCAACGGGATGAGCGGCCGGTGTTATCGTCACCTCCATATCACGACCTTGGGCAAAAGCCTGCCACGCTTCCGTTTGTTGCGCTGTTTTTGAGGTGAAATGTAAACGGCTAACCGAGCTAATACTCGCTAACGCTTCGCCGCGAAAACCCAAGGAAACAATAGCTTCTAAATCATCAAGATTGGATATTTTACTGGTGGCATGACGTGATAACGCCAAGATAAGTTCACTTTTATCCACCCCAAAGCCGTTGTCACGGATCCGGATAAGTTTGCTACCGCCCTTTTCGATATCGACAACAATTTGTGTTGCCCCCGCATCTAACGAGTTTTCAATCAGCTCTTTAACAACCGATGAGGGACGCTCGACCACTTCGCCAGCGGCAATTTGGTTAGCTAAACGGGGGGATAATAACTCAATTGCCATAACGACCTTACTAAATGTTAATAACTTGGCCAATGCGCAACATGCTTGAGCGCAGTGCATTTTTCTTCTTTAATTTAGACACCGACGTATTGTATCGTTTTGCCAGCACCGACAACGAATCACCCGACACCACACGATGGGTTTTCGGTTTAGCTTGCTCATTGCGCTGGGCATACAAGGAACCGTCAGGTGGATTCTTTTCAAAATAACTATTTACACCATTGAATATAGCGTCAACCAACTTCTTTCGATGCTTACTGCTATGGAGATTTTTTTCATCTTGTCGATTAGAAATAAAGCCAGTTTCCACCATAATCGACGGAAAATCAGGAGACTTTAACAAGCCCAAACTAAGATAAACCGGTTTTTTGTTATGTAAGTGCGTGACCTTGCCTAGTCTCTTAAGCACGCCTTGAGCAATAATATTGCTTTCGTCCATCGAATGAAACATCTGCATGTCGATTAATGTGCGCGCAAGGTCTTTTTCTGTTTCATTAGATTCAATAATTTTTCCAACACCGCCCAGTAACTGCGAGTGCTTTTCACTGTCTTCTAAAAAGCGCCCAACTTCGGTATCGGCACGACGAGAGGATAATACTAATACCGATGCACCATGGGGTTTTCTTGACGTGAAGGCGTCCGCATGAATAGACACTAATAAATCGGTCTTGTTTTTACGAGCGATGCCAGTTCGCTTATTCAGATCAACGTAATAATCGCCACGGCGCGTTAATATAGCCTTTAAGCCTTTGGTTTTGTTTATTCTCGCCGCTAACATCTTAGCTATAATTAAGGTGACATTTTTCTCGTACCGACCGCTAGCGCCGATAGAGCCGGGATCTTCACCGCCATGTCCCGCATCAACCGCAATCATGATGTCACGATTCTTGTTTTGCATGTCTTTAACGCTTTTCACCAATTTTACAGTTTTAGCGGCTTTGTCACCTAGCGACAGTTTAGGTAAATCCACCACCAATCGATCGCCGTAAGGCCCAGCCGGTGATAAGGAAAAGATACGCGGTTCAATGGCTTTATTTAAATCGATAACAATGCGTAACATGCCTTTTTTAGGCGCTTTGCTGACACGAATTTTTCCTACCAATTTACTCTTAATGATTAGCTTTTTTAAATTGGCACTAATTTTTGTGCCTTTGAAATCTATCACCAAACGATCTTTACCCGTCAAACTGAAGTAGGTAAAATCAGGCTGCTGGGTTAAATCAAACACCACACGAAACTTGTCTGGTGACGGCCATACACGCACATCTTGTAAATTATTAGCCGCCAACGCCGAAAAAGAGCTAGCAAGTAAGCTAATCGACAATAGGATGGCTGAACACACAGTGCGAAATTTCAATTTATGTCTCTCTGTTTGTTAGCTGTGCAATAATGTTTTTCCCAACATCGCTTTTCGCCACTATGCTCACTTGGCGCTCAGTGCCAATGTAAGTCAATGTCAGTTCTAAATCGGCGGTAGGCAACATACCAAAACCACGTTGCGGCCACTCGATTAAACATAAGCTGTCGTCATTAAAGTAGTCTCTAATGCCCATAAACTCTAACTCTTCAGGATCAGACAAACGGTACAAGTCAAAATGATATACCTGCCACGGCGCCACGGTATAAGGTTCAACTAGGGTATAAGTAGGACTCTTAACGTTGCCTTTATGGCCTAATGCTTGGACAAATCCGCGACAAAGGGTAGTTTTCCCCGCACCTAGATCACCATGTAAAAAAATAGTAGTAGCGCTTACACAGGCTAATGCAAGTTGGCGCCCTAACAAAACCGTGGCATCGCTATCGGTTAAATGACCATTAAATGTAGAGTAGATTTGGGTATTTGTCATGATAAAAGGCTGGAATAGAACCGAAAATAAGTTAAAGCATGAATATATCATTGTTAGGTGATGCGATCACCTACAATAGCGTACAATAAATCTATTGATTATAAACACACATTGAGAAAACAGATGGCCGTAGACAATAAATTACGCTCACCTTGCATTGCCAATTGCAAATTGCAATATGATGATATTTGCCAAGGGTGCCATAGAACCCTCGATGAGATATTGGATTGGTCGAGCGCAAGTGATCACAAGAAGCGAGATATCCTCGCGCGATTAAGCGAAATTAAGCAGGCAAAAAAAAACACCTAGAAAACCGCCAGGTTTCTAGGTGCTAGGTATTCAAACCATAAGTAGCAATTGATAATTAATAAATAACAACTGATACCACTTCACGAACAAATGCCGCTAAATACTTAATACGAATATTCAACCATTTCGGCACTAAAAACAACAGTCCAACAACAAAACAAGTAAAGTTAACGACATTCATTCACTAAAATGATACTTTTAGTGAATATTATCTAATAAAATCTTCAGTTATGACTAAAAATCATCATATCGACAATTTAGACCGCAAGATTTTACTTACCCTACGCGATAACGCGCGTACTCCTTATGCCGAAATGGCAAAGTTATTCAGTGTAAGTCCCGCTACAGTGCACGTGCGAATTGAAAAAATGAAGCAAGCGGGCATTATCGAAAAAACCTATGTGCAACTAAATGCCAAATGCCTCGGTTATGATGTGTGCTGCTTTATTGGTATTAATTTAAAAACCGCCGCCGACTATCAACCAACCATCGCAAAATTAGATAAAATTGAACAAGTATTAGAAGCCTATTACACCACGGGACACTATAATATTTTTGTTAAAATAATGGCAAAATCCATCGACCATTTACATCAAATTTTGATTCATAAGATTCAAGCCATCGACGAAATTCAATCCACCGAAACGCTTATCTCGTTAGACAATCCGATTAAAAGAGAAGTTAGTCCCTAACTTCTTATCAATATAGTGGTCTGATAAAAACAAATATGAGCAAAATTGAAATTCACGACTATTATTTTTGCATTGTAAATGATCTTCAATTTTGTGATATTCCATAAGTCGAGCATGCTTTAATATCATGGTATCGCCAATTACTTCTTCGCATTAAGGAAACAGGGATGTTAAAGAATATCTTCACTAGTTTTTGCTTGTTAATAGTCACCGTCAGTTTTCAAAGCAAGGCGAGTAGCAACACAGACCAATGGCAGCAACAACGAGATGATTATGCGCAGCTGCAACAGCTGCTGCAAAAAGATAAGCCGTCGCTCAAGCTGCGCCAAACCATTGAACATCAGTTATCTTCTCTAGTCGATTATCCGTTATATCCCTACCTGCAATATACCATCATTAAAAAAGATCTCGCCAACAGATCCCTGACAGAAATAAATTCATTTTTACGAAAATACAAAGGCTTGCCATTTGATCAACAATTTAGACTGAAAGCGCTAAGCCGTAAATATTCGGTAAAAAATTGGCAAGATGTGCAGCAATTATATCGCGCTGGTGATAGCGTGAATTACAGATGCATGTACGCGTTAGCGTTATACCAAACAGGTCACAAAGAAAAAGCTCTTAGCCACATTAATAGCATTTGGAATACAGGAAATTCCTTACCGAAGAACTGTGACAAGATGCTAAAGAACTGGGGCAAGGACGGACGTAAAAATAGCAAAAACACCATAAGCCGTATCGAGCTAGCGTTGGTGAGTCGCAATCATTCGCTCGCCAAGCACTTAACCAAATCGTTAAATAAGTCAGATCAAGCCATGGTAAAATCTTGGGTTAAGCTTTATCACAAGCCGCGTTTATTGGCGCAAGATGATTATTGGAAACAACGCGGACACTTTGCCAACGTGATGATGAAAATTTCCTTGCAACGCCTTATTCACCAAGATGTCGAGATTGCACAAAATTATGCCAACAAAATATCGGCTCATATCGGCTTTACCCGAACGATTAAACGCGATCTGATTAATCAATTGGCTGTGCGCGCTATTACCAAGTCACAAGGAAATTTAGGCCATTGGTTAACGCAATTACATTGGCCAACACTTAATAACTCGAAACAGTCGCAAATTTTGCGTCATTTGGTCGGTATTAGTGAGTGGCAGCATATAAACAAGTTGTATCAAGAATTATGGCACAGCCAAACGCCAGATCTCGAGTGGCAATATTGGCAAGCTATCTCGCTACAAGCCAATGGAAAAAAGGAACAAGCGAATAATCTTTTACAAAAGATAGCCAAACATCGCCGCTATTATGGATTCTTGGCCAGTGACAAATTAAACCTTCCTTACAGCCTAAATCATCAGTCTTTGGCCATCGATAAAAAGATGATGAGCACACTCAATAAAAATGCTTATTTGATTCGAGCGCACGAATTATACCTGCTAAACGACAATCATTTAGCGCGTCGTGAGTGGTATCAAATGACCAAACGTTTACAAGAAAAAGGTCGTATTACCGCGGCGCAGATTGCGCATCAATGGGGCTGGCACAATAGGACAATTATAACGTTAACCATGACCGATGAGCGTGATGATCTCAACTTGCGCTTTCCTATGCCGCACATGGAATCATTTGACAAAGAATCACGCCACAATGAAATGGACATCAGTTGGCCGCTGGCGATTGCAAGACAAGAAAGTGCGTTTATGACTCGTGCTAAATCGCGCGTTGGCGCAACAGGGTTAATGCAGTTAATGCCAGGAACAGCCAAGTTACAGGCTAAATTTTCACGCGTTCTATATCACCGAAAATCTCAATTATTGTCTCCAGCATTCAACATAAAACTAGGAACAGGTTACTTGGACCGCATGTTAGATAAGTTTGATGATAACTTGGCAGTGGCCGCCGCTGCATATAACGCGGGGCCGCATCGCGTTAAGCATTGGGTTAACAAAGAGTTGCCACAAGATCAGTGGATTGAAACGATTCCATATCGCGAGACACGAAATTACGTTAAAAATGTATTGGCGTACACTGTCATTTATCAGCACCACTTAACTAAGAAAGCGATGATGCCCAACGCGGCAATCTCTCCGCAGCGTATGAGCATTAATAATAGGTAACTATTCAGCGTCTTGCCATTTGTCACCATTTTTTTGTCGAAAGTGCTCATTTATGCGTATAAACTCCGCGCTTTCTCCTAAAACTTGCACCAAATGGCTGCGCGATGAACAGCTACATGTCATACACAATAGTTGCAGTGATTAGCTATTGGTTAACTGGCGAAGTTGTTCAAGGTAACTCGCCGCGTCTTTATGCGTAGCGATGGCTTGTTGCTCCGCTAGAATATCTTTAAGAATATCATTGGTTGTTAGTGGATTAGCCAATACAACGCGCAAGACGATGATTGGTTGATGCTCATAACAAGCCGGCGTTAACTGCGTACGCGATACAAAGGCTTTACCGTGTCCACGCTGCACTTTTTGTAAATATTTAGTGAAGCGGTTTAACACCTCATTAATTTTTTTAGCTTGTTCATTGTCACAATTTTTTAGGAATTTTTGACACCAGCTTGGGCAATAACGATAAGTTAGAATGTTTAGCGTTGGCTCATTACATAATTCAAAATCGTCATGTTCCACAATGGTATCGGCAAAATAGCGCGTTTTTTCAATGCCCTGCTCAATAAGCAATTCGTAACCACTACGTCCTAATATTTTTAAACCAGAATGCACCAGCATGGCCATGCCAGGGCGTGAACCTTCTAGGGTTTTGCTACCAAGATCTTTAGAACCTTTACGAATAATATAATTCGCGTGATGTTCAATAGAGTTAAGCGACGTTGGATCTTTAAATACAACTAAACCGGCACCCATTGGAATGTAAAGCTGCTTATGGGCATCGATGGTCACCGAGTCGGCACGTTCAATGCCTTTTAACAGTGGACCGTATTTTTTCGAGAATAAAGTGGGGGCACCCCACGCGCCGTCCACATGAAAGTGACAACCATAAG
>JABSRV010000074.1 GCA_013214905.1 Psychrobium sp.
TCTCTTTTGTACGTTGCTCGTGAATTTGAGGGAATTGCTCGGAAAATTCTTTTTTTAGTTCAATCCAGACAAAAAGATCAATATCTCCAACAGTTGGTGAATTCGTTAGGTAACTTCCGAACACAGCGACTTTGCTCACTTGGTACAAAAATTTGGCGTTACTATTGATTTCGCTTACCCGTTTTAGGAATAGGTCATAGTGCTTATCAGCTGTGGCCCTTTTAAACCTCTTTGCAGCGCTGGCCTGCGCTAAAGCATTCCCTTTAATTGTCGTGACCCATCGTTTCTTACTGTCTTGGCCATCAAAGGGTTTTAAATACCCTTCAGATTCGAAAGCCTCGACATATTTATGAGCAATTGGTTTCTTTATCTTTAATCTTTTGGCTAGATCATTAAGTGTAAAACCGCTATGAATCCAAATAAGTTTTGCTATCAAGTCTCTAGCTTCGACCGCTGGCAAGCCTGCAATTATTTCGTTTCTATCAATGTTCAAAATATCTCCTTTTATTGCTGTTTTTACCGTTAAATTGACGTTTGTCTTTTTTGTTATAAATCAATGTTATAACCTTCAGTTTGGACGCGACTCTTAAACTGTCTAAAGTTATATAATTCCTAGCCAAATAATGCTTTATCACCGGCAATGAATGTATCAACTAAGTCTTGTTCATTGTTGTCTAGATAATTAATTGTTGTTTCGGGTTTACTATGATTTAGCAGTTGCTGGATCTCTTCCATCGTCACCCCTGCTTGTTGCCGCAACCTTGAACCTGACTTGCGTAAAGAATGTGTACCTAAATTTACTCCACCGAGACGCCCACATGAGCGCCGCCATTTGATAACATCGGGTTCAACTTCACACATCCAAAGCCAAGCTGTTTTTCGACTAAGTGGTTTTCTCTTACCGCCATATCGACTTTCAAACAAATACACATCATTGGGAAATGTTTCCCTCATTATTCCGAGCAGCTTAATGGCGTGATGACTTAATGTAATCACTTTGGTTTTCTTGGTCTTTGTTTCAATGATGGTGAATTCTCCAGTGTTAAAAGATTCATCGATTTGGCTTGTTGTAATCGCCAAAAGGTCACTAATCCTTAATGCCCAAAGCGCGGTTAGTTCTGCTAACCATCTAGCTTTAAGCCCACGGTTGCGCTCTAACGTATCTAAAATAACTTTGAACTCATCGCGGTTACGGGCTGAATGCACTCTAGGCATTAAATACCTCTCTCTAGTTGCTGATTGGATGCTGCATGGATTTGGCTATGTCGAGTATTTCAGTTGTAACATCAACAAAAACACTAAATAGGGCTTCGATATCAAGCTTTGATAATCCTTCTACATCTCCCTCTTGAGCAATTAATGAAATTGCTCTTATGCGGTGCGTTTTCTGGATTATTAACTCTGCTGATTCCTTGGTTGAAAATAGTTCTGTCACTGTCTTTCTCCTTTCGTAGCAATAAATGTGTTTTTACCTAGTACACCACGTACCAGCAAAGCCAAACCTAGACCTAGCAAGGGCTAGCCATGGTATGTGGTGGGTTAAATTGTGCTTTACCACCTCAAACCACCACATACCGTTTTTAATTAGTGGTACTAGGTGGTATTAGCTATGGTATTAGGTAGTTATATAACCTAGTACCACCTATCTCTTTGTTATTTAGTTGTTTATAACCCTTGGTATGAGGGGTATTAGGTTTTTAGAATATTTCTTCTGGCTTGTGCTTTAAGTAACGGGCGAACGCTTCACGCATTTGCATTACCTCGGGTAAATCGTAGAATCTGATTCCGTCACCTCGATCGGATCTACCTATTACAGTTAAGCCCGTTGCACTCATTATCTTCCCAACCAATGATCGAGCTTTGGGCTTGGTAAAGTGTTCGCCGTTGGACTCTGCAAAATGTATGAAATCATCGATGGCTTCTGGTGCTGTGATTCTGGCTTTTCCGCTAAATGGTATGCGCAGTACAAGCTGCTCATACATCCAAACTTCTTGAATCTTTAAGCTGGCTAGCTTTTGGTCGATAAGCCCTTGTGTTACTGGCGGGCGTCTTACATCAAAATTATTAAGATCCAGCGTTAGCAAGTAATGCAATAACTTAGCTGGAGCATTGCCTCTGATGGCTCGATAAAGCTGATTCCAATATTCTCTATCTTCTTGCTTGTGTCCTGATGGCTCCAATACCAACCAGCGGCGTTCATTAGTGCCCGCCTTAATTAAGTGGTCATGGTTGCCAGTGAACATGAATCGCGCTAATACACGGACTGGCGCAGGCTCTAAGCCTTTCCGTTCTACTGATTGTGTTTTCTCTGAAATCAGACTCTTTAATTTGTCGTATTGGGTCTTATCGGTCATATCAACCTCATCACCAAATACAAATAGTCGGCCATCAATAATTGAGTTAAATCGCCCAACTAATTGCCCGTTACCGTTCACCTGATAAGCATTGCTGCCAAGCATTGATTTAATTAGCTCGTAAACTGTCCCTTTGCCTGAGCCTTCAACGGATTTTAACAATATTGCTACTGGCGGTTTCTCGGCTGGGAATTGGAGCATTTGCGCGAGCCAGCCAACAAGGTAGTGATATGCTTTGGAGTCACCATCGCAAATCACTTCTTCTAAATGCACTTTTATGATGGCCAGCTCAGGATCTTTCTCTAGCCCTACGGTTTCCATTGGCTCAACGCCCCAACCTCGAAACAGGTTATAGCAATATTTTGGTAAACTACCTGTATCGGGATAGTAACCAAGCCCATTGGGATAAAATACTTTGCCAGTCCAGCTCATAAGGGCTTTGCCTTGGTTTAAGCCGGCGATAGTAGGCAAGTGTAAAAAGTAGTTTTGAAAGTCATTAATGGATTCAAATGTTGGCCGTACACCATCGACAGGGCAGTGTTTCCAAATCATTATTCTGTGCTTAGCGCCAACAACAATATGGACATTATCTTTGCCTATAGCACTCAATCGCTCCAATTCCCACGGCTCTAATTGCTTGTTGTTCACTCGTAGCTTTGATTCATCGCTTTGAATAGCAGAAAGTAATATTGATTTGATTTCTTCGATGCCATCTCTCTGGTAGGCATCGTTCCAGTCACCAGAGGATTCTGGAACAAGCGCGATAGCGTCTATTTCTTTAGCAGCCTCCGCCGCTTTAGTCTTGCCCGGGTTACCTTTAGTTTTTGTATCATTGTCACCACAAACAATGATTGTTGCCTTTGGATGATTCTTTCTAGCAATTCGCGCTACATTTTTTAAGTTACCGCAATCAAAAGCTATGTATGTGGTAGCTTCTATCGCTAAGTTGATAGTGAGCGCCGTGGCGTAACCTTCAGTAATAGCAATAACATCGTCATTGCCATTAATTTTATGGAAGCAGTTGGATTTGATCCCTGACGGTAGATAGCGCTTTGCACCATCGGCGTTTATCAGCTGACAATTAACGATTTCTTGATCAAAGTTAAGCATCGATATAAATAGATCATCTTTCTGAAATGAGATGCCACCTATATTGATGATCGACTCTCCTTTTAGGACTTGTGATTGTAGATCTAAACCCTTACTTTTGAGGTAACTCGATGCGCCTAACTGCGTGCGTTGTTTTATTTGGCGAGCCCGCTCCTGAGTTTTTTTAGCCGACTGATCATTGCGTTTCATTGCTTCTTTCTTGTAATGATCAGCGCGGCATTTGTTTTCTTCTACAATTATGGGGTCAACAGAGCCAAACGTTTGGCCTATAGCGCTTGCCACATGTTTCGCCGCATCAAAGGCTGATAACTGCGAGACACTAGCAACGAGGCTTAATCCATCGCCAGCTTGAACCTCACATTGATTGCAAAACCATGTGCCACGGCCTTCTTTATCGTCACATCTAAATCTATCTTTGCCACCGCAAATAGGGCAAGGGCCATGTTTTCCGTGTTTCGGGATGTTAATCCCCAAACTGGCAAACACTTGCGGCCATTGTCCGTTTGCTGCTTGAACAATTTCTGTTACTGGCTGATTCACTTGGTATGCTCCTGTGAGTTGAACCAATTTATGACCGCCTCAAATTTATCGCCGTAATCAAGTATTGCTTCAAAATCTTGAATGTTGTCTGCCCTAGCTAACCCAAAGTATGTTCTGCTCACTTGACCATCGTTGCAGCGCAAGACAGTAAAATGTAAGGGACATTGATCGTTATACGCAACGATAGTTCCGAGCTGTTGATAAATGTGAGCATCGCTAATAGGAAGCTCAAAACCATTTCTTCTGATCATGATTAACTCCTTGGCTACTTTATTTAAGCGTCTTTTGGCTGGGTGTTGTCGTTTTGCTGCTTGGTGTGTCGGTAGAGAAACCACAGGAGGTCAGACAAAAGCCAAGCTACAGACTGAGAACTGAGCTTTACTCTTTTTGGGTGTAAGCCTTTGCGTTCCATTTCCCAAGCTTGCACTCTGGAAATGGTGGTTATTTTTTGACGCTCTTTTTCTCGTACGTAGCGCTCAGGTTCGCCAGCATTTTTTAAAAGTTCTTGACGTAGAGCAGGGGAGGGTTGGGTATATAGCGTTGTCATAATGTGCCTTTACTTGTTCTGTTAAGTTAAGACTCATCATGACTGATTGTTTTTGGTGTCTGTCCGAAACGTTTTGCTCGGAAAGTTAAGAATTTATGTTTTGTTTGCCTATTTCCAATTCCAAAAGGTCTGTAAACCTTTCAGTGACCATCTCTTTTGCATATGCTAGTTGCGCTGAAATTGTTTTATTATCAAATCTGTTTGGCTGGACTGCTACGGCAAATGTATCACCTTTAATTTCATGCCCATTAGCTTCTGCCCATAAAAAGAGGTCCATACATTCAAAAATCCCACCAGTTCTTAACTTATGAATTTGAGGTGCCATATTTTTTTTCTTTTTAGCTTTGTGCTTATGAGGTGTTACATCCTTTTCCTTTACATTGTTGCGGCCGTGAATATTCAATTTGGGTCGAACGTGATCCAGTAATAATTGAATTTGAGAAATGACTTCGGTATCTGTTAAATCAGCAAGCGCTATATTTATAATAATTGAGCCCTCACGAGGTTGGTATATCGCAACATTATCTTCATCAAAAGGGTCTGGATTTAAAGTACTGATTTCTCTCGCGTGTAATAAAATATCCGAAGACACAAGTGGCCAAATAACATCCCCCTTATAAGGAGGGAAATAATCATCATCTTCAAATGCTCCATAATTGTCGTATATATGTTGAAGATGCTCCGAGTTTTTTTTCCCTTCTTCTAAGTCTTGGAATGCTGCAACTCTAATCGTCCATTGACCGGCTAGGTGACTTAGCGAACAGTCCCTTAACCAAGAGTATCGACCTTTATCCTCTCTAAACCATTTAGGTAATTTATTTACATCGTCGATTTTAGCCATTACTAACCCCATTTATTACTGGCTCAAGTAACGTTGCTACTTTTGCGTGTGCTTCAGTACGTTCCTTAAGATAGTCGTGGCGGTCATAAATACCTTCAACGCCTTTTAATTTGTGATTTAAACAGCGTTCGGCCACATGACCGGGCACACCTTGTGAAGCGGCCAAACTTCTAAATGTGCGTCTAAGATCATGAGGTGAGAAGTGTTTCATATCGCCCATTAGGTTTTTAGGCTGTACTTTTCTGCCTGCCTCATGGCCAAACATGCTTGAGATTGCTCGATTAAGTGTGTCATTTCCCATATGTGGTTTTTTGGAGCTTCGCCTTGCTGGAAATACATACTCAGAGCCACAAGCCCTCATTTTTAATTCGTTCAGCCACGTTACTATCTGGCTAGGTAAGGGGATTGTAATTGGTGCGCCGGTCTTACTGCGACCTTCTGGCAAGTCCCATAGGGCCTGCTCAAGATTGAACTCACTCCACTTAGCGCAACATAGCTCGCTTTTTCTCACTCCTAGCGTCACCAACAAGGCACATGCCAGATAGTTGTCTCGGGTGAATTTTGCATGGTTTTCTCGAAAAACTCTAAATGCTTTGGTGATTTCATCTAGCGTTAAAAATCGGTCTTTGCTTATCTCAATACCGCCAGCATCTGTAACGGTAAAGGCACTAGCTGGGTTATTAGCTAATAAGTCCAATTTAATACCGTGCCGGAATAGCTGCTTTAAATACATTAAGGCGTCATTGGATACAGTGGGGCGGTCGACTGCTATCCGTTGGATGATTGAACGGACATCTCTCGCGTTAACTTGGTCAATCGGCATATCTCCGATATATGGCTTAACATCTCGAATATATACGCGCTTGGGTATGTTGGGGTGTTGCAGCCGTTTAGCTAAATCATTTTCATACCAATCATTAAATAGGTCATCGACTAACTTTATTGATTGCTCTTTAATGCGTTTTCTAACAATTAAGGGGTCGGCACCAGAGTTAATATCTCGTTTCTGGATCGCTGCTTCTGCTTTTGCATCGGCCAATCCTAAATATGGGTATTGGCCAAGCGTCATTTCTTTACGCTTGCCATTTGAAGAATAGCGAAGCATCCAATATGGTGTTGCTGATTTTCTAACAACGAAATATAGCCCGCCGCCAATAGGGTTTCTTTTGGGTTCGCCGTTAGCTAAGGATTGAATTTTCTTTGCTGTTACAATTGCCATAATATTAATTGCCCACCATCTGTATTTTAGGTGGAGTGAATTACCCACCAAGTTGCCCACCACTTATACTACAACTTGCTTGAACAAATGAGAACAGGTTAAAACTAAAAAAGCCTCTAAATCAGAGGCTTTTGTGTTTAATTGGAGGTGTTTGTATACGTGAGAATATTACTCTATATTCTGGATCTGCTCCCTCATTTGTTCGATTAGCACTTTTAATTCGACGCTGGCTTGGGTGATGTCGCTGTTGATTGATTTTGAGGCGAGGGTGTTGGCTTCGCGGTTGAATTCTTGCATCATGAAATCGAGTCGGCGCCCGCAAGCCCCGCCTTTAATGAGCACTTTTGAAGCTTCACTAACGTGACTGTCTAAGCGGTCTAGTTCTTCTGCAACATCTATTTTTTGTGCCAGCATTACCATTTCTTGTTCAACGCGATCGTGATTAATGTCGATGGATAAATCGTTGAATTTTTTAAGCAAACGTTCGCGCTGCCATATAATAATTTCAGGCATTTGAGCGCGAACACTGTTGACCAATGTAGTAATGCCGCTGAGCCTGCTTATTATCATTTGTTTTAGATTTTCGCCTTCTGCACCGCGAGCCGTCAGAAAGCTTTCCATTGCCAGATCAAACTGTTGCATTAGCTCTTTTGATATTAGTGTCATATCACGCTCGGCAGTGGCAATGACGCCAGGCCATTTAAGAATATCTAATGGATTTAGTTGGCCTGTGCCAGCCTCGTTTAATACCCAGTTGGCTTGCTCGATAACTTGTTTAGCGAGTTGGCGATTGATGTCTAAAGACGTTTGTTGCTCAAGCGCCGAAAAGCGCAGATGGATTTCTATTTTTCCACGTTGCAGTCTAGTTCGTAATCGTTCTCGTAATATAGGCTCTAAATGCCGGAATTGATCAGGCAGGCGAAAATAGGTTTCGAGATAACGTTGATTAACCGAGCGTATTTCCCAACTGGCGTTGCCCCAGTCTGCGCTGATATCTTGGCGGGCGAAAGCGGTCATGCTGTGAGTCATAGTTTTCTCTCCTTTTGTTAGATTATAGACCCAAAATCATTGGAATTGCAGTGAAGCTGTCAAGGTTAGAATCGCCTGAGCTAATTGAGCTAATTGAGCTTATTGAGCCAATAAAAGCTAATTGATTGTGATTCGAAGCCGCCGATAATAAAACGGCAGTCTCAAGGGGCACGGGTATAGGCAGACTTGCGATCCATTACCAATATTGGTGATAGCGTTATAGGGCTGGTATCTCTATAATGGCGGCATTTATTTGAACGCTATCGAGACCAGCCATGACAACTGATACTTTTCGTCCTAGTGGGCGCAGTAATGAGCAAGTTAGACCCGTTACTTTTACCCGTAATTTCACCGAACATGCCGAAGGCTCTGTATTGGTCGAGTTTGGCGGCACTAAGGTATTGTGCAACGCCACCGTTGAAACGGGTGTGCCACGTTTTATGAAAGGTAAAGGCGAAGGTTGGATCACGGCTGAATATGGCATGTTACCTCGCTCAACACATTCTAGAATGCGCCGCGAAGCGAATGCTGGTAAGCAAGGCGGACGCACCATGGAAATTCAACGTTTAATCGCCCGTTCATTGCGCGCAGCCGTTGATTTAAAGAAGTTGGGTGAGCATACCATCATCATCGATTGTGATGTTATTCAAGCCGATGGCGGCACTCGTACGGCTGCGATTACCGGTGCTTGTGTTGCGTTAGTTGATGCATTGCGCTACATGCAGCGTAAAAAAATGATCAAGAGTGACCCATTGAAATACATGATTGCGGCGATTTCGGTTGGCATTTATAAAGGTGAAGCGGTTTGTGATCTTGACTATCCTGAAGATAGCAAAGCGGAAACCGACATGAATGTGGTGATGGCCGACAATGGCAAAATGATTGAAATCCAAGGCACGGCCGAGGGCGAACCCTTTAGTCATCAAGAATTGCTTAGTATGTTGGCGCTGGCCGATGGCGGCATCAAAGATTTGTTTGTTAAACAGCAAGAAACATTAGAAACATCATAAAATAAGGAATTAACCATGAAACAGTATCAAATCGATTTTATTGAATTTGCGTTAGAGCGCGGCGTTTTAAAATTTGGTGAGTTCACCTTAAAGTCTGGTCGTATTAGTCCTTATTTCTTTAATGCGGGCTTGTTTAATACCGGTCGTGATTTAGCACGTTTAGGACGTTTTTATGCCGCGGCGCTTATTGATAGCGGCGTTGATTATGACTTGTTATTTGGCCCAGCATACAAAGGCATTCCAATTGTGTCGGCAACGGCTTTGCAGTTGTGTGAAGTGCATGACATTGATATGCCTTATTGTTTCAACCGTAAAGAAGCTAAAACCCACGGCGAAGGTGGCAGCTTGGTTGGCAGCGAGCTAAAAGGCAAAGTGATGTTGGTTGATGATGTGATCACCGCGGGCACTGCAATTCGTGAATCGATGGATATTATTAATGCCCATGGCGCTGCTTTAGCCGGTGTATTAATCGCATTGGACCGTCAAGAAAAAGGTAAAGGCGAGCTTTCTGCTATTCAAGAAATTGAACGTGATTACGGCGCAACAATGATTTCAATTGTAACGCTAAGCGACTTGATTGGTTTCTTGAAAGATAAAGGCGAAATGAACGATACGTTAGAAAGTGTTAGTGCTTATCGCGCGCAATACGGTATTTAAAAAAGTCGTTATCCTCGATATCTTTTTGTCGAGGATCTCGTGCCACAAGTGAAGTGTCTATTGGCGCATAATGCGCTTGATGAGGTCCCGCATAAAAGAACTGCGGGATGACGGACTCTTTTCTATTAATCTAACAGCTTAGCAAACTGTGACCATTGCAGTTCAAAGTCTTTGGTTGGTTTAACTTTAAAACCACTGCGTACGTATTGATTGATACGACCTTCGGCATAAGCTAGCAACATGTTGGCCAATGCACCCTCATCAATATCGAAGCTTTTTCCTTCACGCAACTTTCTCTCACGCAATATTTGCTTTAAATGCGTTTCGATTTTGTCGAACAACTGGCTCATGCGTTCACGTAAACGGTCGTGTTCACCCAACAAAGCATCACCGGTTAAAATGCGGGTAATGCCTGGGTTCTTTTCGGAAAACAACAATAACAATTGAATGATGTGATAACAGCGCAGTAACGTATTCTTTTCTTCTGTGGTGATAATATTGACACGCGAGAGTATCGATTGCTCGATAAATTCAATTAACCCCTCAAACATCCGTGCTTTAGATGGGAAATGTCGATAAAGCGCTGCTTCAGATACACCGACTTGCGCCGCTAATTTAGCTGTTGTGATCCTATTACCGGGTGTTTGCAGCATGTGGGCTAGCGATTGTAATATGTGTTCACGTCGATTTGATTTCTTTGTAACGGCCATGTGGCAAATAATCCTGCTGACAAAAGATGAATACGGTTAGGGACTGTTGAACAAAATCCGAACTATAAAGATCAATAGACCCTAATGTTGTTTATTGTAATGCTTAAGAATTTCAAGTACTAGCTGTTTTGCTAACAGCTGCTTATTAGCCAAGGGCAATTCTTGTTGTCCCTTATCCCAATACAGTGTCAATGCGTTGTCATCACTATTAAATCCCTGACCTGCCACACTGACATTATTGGCGGCGATAAGGTCGAGTTTTTTATTACGCAATTTTCCACGCGCATATTTTTCAACATCTTGAGTTTCGGCGGCAAAACCGACGCAAAAAGGACGTTGCTGAGTTAACGCGGCAACATCGGCTAAAATATCAGGATTTTTGATCATGGTAATGACCATTTCATCGCTGCTCTTTTTAATTTTTTGCCCACTAACTTCACTCGGACGATAATCTGCCACTGCGGCGCAGGCGATGAATATATCATGCTGCTGGGCCAGCGCTAAGGTCTGCTGATGCATTTCTTGTGCGCTAGTGACATCAATGCGATGAGTATTATTTGGCGTCGCTAACGATACTGGGCCACTGATTAACGTGACTTCGCCACCAAGTAGCTGCGCGGCCTGTGCGATTGCATAACCCATCTTTCCAGAGCTGTGATTGCTAATGTATCTCACCGGATCAATGGCTTCACGCGTTGGACCCGCCGTGATAAGAATTTTGAAGCTAGGATGAATAGGCATAAGTAAGTCGCCCGTTAACGTGACAATTTCTGCGGCTTCTAACATGCGTCCCTTGCCTACATCCCCACAGGCTTGCTCACCGCTACCCGGGCCCCAAATATGCAACCCTCGTTGGCTCAGGCTTGCTATATTTTGCTGGGTAATAGCAGCACTATACATTTGTTGGTTCATCGCAGGTACTATCGCGATAGGCGCGGCTGTTGCTAAACATAATGTCGTTAACAAGTCGCCAGCCAATCCTGCGTTAATGGCAGCAATAGTATTGGCGGTAGCTGGCGCAATAATAATGAGGTCGGCCCATTTTGCCAGTTCAATATGGCCCATCGCGGCCTCTGCCGCTGGATCAAGCAAACTATCAAATACATTATTTCCACTGACTGCTTGCAAGGTTAACGGCGTAATAAACTCTTTAGCGCCATTAGTCATGACTACACGTACATCGGCGCCTTGATCTTTTAGGCGACGTACCAGTTCGGGACATTTATAGGCGGCGATGCCACCACTGATGCCCAGTACTATTTTTTTATTAGTCAGTGTCATTGTTACAAGTGATTCAGGAAAGATTGCGCAACAAGATAACATGTTTTCTACCATATTCTTGGTTTTGTTCCATAATTAATGCTCCAAAGAGGAGGATAATATGTCGATTAAAGACTGGCCAAATTCGTTGCAACCACGAGAGATGTTATTGCACCATGGCGCGAACTCCTTGTCTGATGCGCAATTATTGGCAATTTTTTTAAGAACGGGCAGTAAAGGCTTTTCTGCAGTAGACCTAGCCAATCATTTATTAGTGGCGTTTGGTGGACTCAGCCCTTTATTAAAAGCGAGTCAGCAAGAATTTTGTCAACATCTTGGTTTAGGGCCAGCAAAATATGCGCAGTTACAAGCCGTGTTAGAAATGAGCAAGCGGCATTATCAACAGCAATTGCAAGCTCCGTTGGCGTTAACAAGTTCCAAAGCCACCGCCGATTATCTCATCGCCACGTTACGTGATTTACCTTACGAGGCCTTTATGGTGCTCTATCTCGACAATCAGCATCAGCTAATTACTAGCGAAGAGCTATTTAGAGGCACCATTAACAGCGCGAATGTCTATCCTCGAGAAATAGTGCGTCAAGTGATCAAGCATAATGCGGCGGCTATTATATTAAGTCATAATCACCCTTCAGGCATTAGCGAACCGAGCCAGGCTGATCGTCGAATTACTGAGCGAATAAAAGCCGCGCTAGCGTTGATCGACGTCACAGTTTTGGATCATTTTATCATTGGTAAAAATAGGCCGTATTCTTTTGCTGATCATGGTCTACTTTAATTGTTTTTTTTCTGTTAGAATTCGTCCGATTTTGAGAGCTAACCATTGTTTTTTGCCCAAAAGGTAAAAAATACGTCTCTTATTTGAACATTAGTTGATATGGCGTCTGTTGTAGTGTATAACATGCGCCCTGATTTGTGCCTCGGGCGACGGCCAAAAGAGGCACATTAAAAGCTCGAGCTTAGTAGATTATTTTTGGAGGACAGTCATGTCTAAAGTATGCCAAGTAACTGGTAAAAGACCAGTAACAGGTAACAACGTATCACACGCAAAAAACCGCACACGTCGTCGTTTTTTGCCAAATCTTCACACTCACCGTTTTTGGGTTGAAAGTGAAAAACGCTTCGTTAAATTGCGTCTTACCGCTAAAGGTATGCGCATTATCGATAAGAAAGGCATTGACGTAGTATTAGCAGAAATGCGTGCTCGTGGCGAAAAGGTTTAAGGAATAGATTATGAGAGATAAAATCAAATTGGTTTCAAGTGCCAGCAGTCATTTCTATACGACTGATAAGAACAAGCGCACTATGCCTGAAAAATTA
The DNA here is from genome assembly GCA_013214905.1 of Psychrobium sp. Classification (GTDB taxonomy): domain Bacteria; phylum Pseudomonadota; class Gammaproteobacteria; order Enterobacterales; family Psychrobiaceae; genus Psychrobium. Next base: position 12,616 of record JABSRV010000074.1, read on the forward strand.
GAACTTAAAAAGTATGACCCAATTGTACGTAAGCACGTTATGTACAAAGAAGCTAAAATCAAGTAATTGATTTTCACTTCAAGTTCTTTAAAACCCAGCTTCGGCTGGGTTTTTTGCGTTTGGACTCTTTACTTAATGCAAATTTGAAATTATTGAGTAGACTGAACACATCTTTATACCGATTGGAAATGTGCCGTGGCTTTGTCGAAACGTAGCTGGAACAATGTGATGATTTTTGCCTGTTTGGGCATGATTGTTGTGTTTAACCTTACCAGCAATAAGTTAATTGAAAATGCCGAAGGCGATATTGTCTCGGTATTGCCCGTGCAAAGCATGTTGCTGACCATAGAATATCCAAATATTACGGTAGAGCGATTAGGACGACATTGGCGTGTAACGCCCAGTGATACTGTTGAACAAGGCATTGTTGAGTCGGTCATCGAAACATGGTTGGGGCTCCATGGCGAGATTACCTTATCGAGCAGTGATGAACAGGGATACCGAGTCATGGTCTGGTTAGCGGGTAACGAGCAAGCTAGTCGATACTGGGTTCAGCCTGAATCTGGTTTAATTACCAACGTCATCAGCCAAAAAGTGTGGCGCATCAGTCAAGACAACATCAAACGTATTGGTCAACTGCATATTTCAAGTGCTACCACTAAGAAGTCGTCATAGATGCCTGAATTACCAGAAGTCGAAGTGAGTCGCATGGGTGTTAGCCAACACCTAAATCAACAAATTATTAGCGACGTTGTGGTGCGCACGCCTAAATTGCGCTGGGATATTCCAACCAGTCAATTGCAAACCTTAATTGGCCAGCGCATTACTGCGATATCGCGCCGTGCAAAATATCTAATTATTGAAACCGGCAAAGGCAACATCATTATTCATTTGGGTATGTCGGGCAGTTTGCGGGTTATTGACAGTAAGGTAGCGCTTAAAAAACACGATCATGTTGATATATGTATTGGTGATAAAGTATTACGCTTGAATGACCCTAGACGCTTTGGTGCGGTATTGTTTAGTGAATATGGTACTCAGCATGCATTATTTGACAAGCTCGGCCCTGAGCCCCTTACAGGAGATTTTAACGCGACGCATTTAATTGCCAAATGCGCCAAACGCAAAGCGGTGATTAAATTAGTCATCATGGATAATCCGGTTGTGGTTGGTGTTGGTAATATTTACGCCAACGAATGCTTGTTTTTGTGTGGTATTCACCCACAAATACCAGCAAATGAGCTGACAAAAAAGCAATTAACAGCGTTGGTAGCAGTGATTAAGCAAGTGCTGGTCGCGGCGATAAAACAAGGCGGCACTACCTTAAAAGATTTTAGCCAAACCGACGGAAAACCTGGATATTTTGCGCAATCATTGAATGTTTATGGTCGTGGTGGTGAAGCATGTCTAAAATGCCAATCCATATTGCAAGAAGTGAAAATCGGGCAACGAGCGAGTGTATTTTGTCCTAGTTGTCAGTCTGTGTGATAGCGATTATTTCGGGGTGATGTTGAGCTTTTGTTGTAACACGGTAGAGCTAACATTTGGTTTGTAATCAAAATAAAGCATGCCGCAGCTTACTGGAGGATATTTCCCTTTCCAGTCCGAACTCTCAGATACTGGTCGATCACGCGCTGTTTGTCTTTATCTATTTTCGGTATTATTTCATCAACATATCTGTTCGCTTCCAATATCGAAATAGCCTGAGGTATAAACACGGTGATATTTCTTATTCGCACTTGGTCTGTCAGACTCGTTTATTTGAGAGGAATATGCCTTTAGCGTCGTGAGAATCTCATGCTGATACACCGATGACTGTGCGTTTTATGGAGGGGGATAGATGCGCCTGAATAAAATAAAATAGCTGTATCTTAATGATAATTTGTTCAAGTTGGCTACTCGAAACTCGATCCTATGTTAAATAATACAGACGCGGGTTTTGATGTAGACGCTTTAGGTTTGACTCTTGACAAGCCAACCATTTTATTGGCGCCAACATTTAATCCAAGCTCCTTAGATCGTTTCCCTGACAACTGACCTAGTGATTTTTCGCAATATAAAGTTTTGATTAAGTCTCATACGTTTACTTACTACGCGAGAGCAAGATTTATCATTACTGCCATTTATGAAAAATGCAAATATTCTATTGAGCGAAGCATCGAGTGCATTGTTTGAGATTTCGGCGTTGGGTAAGCCAGTTATTGTTTGTAATTTTTTAAATTAAAGTGGTCTATCGCAGGTCTTTTAAATATTGTTTTGAGAAAATATTTGGCTGCATGTTATTAACTACTAAGCATTGATTAAAGCGATACCCAATCAATTAAAAACCCCTCAGCAATCCCAACAACATAAAGATGATTATACGCGAAACCATGTAGGCTCCACGGATGGCTTGGCATCAGTACGAATAGCAGATTACCTAGAATGTTGTTAATTTTTTGTAGGCGTACACTTCATATTTAAAGCGTCGCTTACCAAACTTGGTACAAACTGTTCGACTTGGCCGCCATGCAGTGCAACTTCTTTAACCAAGGTCGATGAGATAAAGGAGTTCTCTTCGGCGGGGGTTAAAAAAACACTTTCTAATTCAGGGTACAGGCGGCGATTCATGTTCGCCAATTGAAATTCGTACTCAAAATCAGAGACCGCACGCAAGCCACGGATTAGAATAGTGGCTTGATGATCTTTGGCAAAATCAATTAATAAACCCGAAAAACCCACCACCGACACATTGTCTAGGTGCGATGTCAC
>JABSRV010000075.1 GCA_013214905.1 Psychrobium sp.
CCCCACCCATACTCAATCCAGTAAAATTTCTTACCACCCACCCCCCATACTCGACCCAATAAATTTTCGTACCCACCCCCCTAGTCAATCATCATGTCGTGCAGCCAAAAAAAATCTTTCTATAAATAACTATTTTTCAGGGTGGCAGTGTACCACAAAAAAAAACACGTAAAATATACAACGCGAAATAGCATCTTAAACTCCTCACGCATCAATAAAAAAAACTCTTTTTATATACAATATAATTATCCCCCTTTAAACCAACTATTCTACTTAACATCACATATCTATCGTTAGTTATTCATTAATCTTGCTTTTGTTGTAGCGCCGAGCATAATGCTTCTTTGTTCAAGACAGCAGCCACCCATGATCACAGATCCAATTATTTTAGAACGCTTAGAAAACAGTCAAGCTCGCATTACCAAGGCCATATTCCCTTCTACCACGAATCACCACGACACATTATTTGGTGGTCAAGCGTTATCATGGATGGATGAAACAGCCTTTATCGCCGCAACACGTTTTTGTCGTAAGCGTTTAGTGACTGTATCGTCTGACCGAATCGATTTTAAACACCCTATTCCAGGTGGAAGCTTGGTTGAACTCGTTGGGCAAGTTGTGCATGTTGGGCGCACCAGTTTAAAAGTTGAAGTCAATATCTACGTTGAAGACATGTATCATGATCATCGTGAAAAGGCGATTACTGGCACATTTAGCTTCGTTGCCGTTGATGACGATGGCAAACCAACACCAGTACTGCCGGTGGTATAATACAAACCCACATTAAAGACTAGCCAGATATGCTGGTTAAAACATTCTGGGGGCTGATAGTCCCCGATAGAACAGTCATAGTTTATTCAATAACTGGCGACAAACACAAAAATCAATTAAACTTTGCCCTATACATTTTAAATTCAATCTCTAATGAAATATGCGACAGGGAATTCGTTATTAAACTTTTAACCTCTACACAATATTTGTCGTGTATTACCATGGCATCTCTGTTTTTTCCTTTAACGACGTTAGGTAAGGAAAAAATATGCCAGTGGAAAAGTTCAAACCAACAAGCTAGCCCTTTTGATTTCGTCTATAAAAAAGAGCAATTGCCATCACTATTAAACGGCAAACAAATTGGTGAGATAACGATAGTTCGCTATATGGTGTTTGATGAAAATAATCCCAAAGAAACTATTTTCCTATACCAATGGCTTAACAGCATTCATTACGTGACTACAGAGAATGTGGTCAACGAAGATTTACTTTTTACGACCTCTGACAAATTAGACTTAGAACGCCTGAGTGAAACTGAAAGAAAATTACGGTCTAACACTTTTATTTTTGACGCGAGAGTACGTCCGGTTAGACTTTGCAACGACACAGTCGATTTAGAAGTCACCACGCGAGATACCTGGTCAATTTCCCCCTCACTTAATCTCTCACGTAGTGGCGGCGAAAATAAAAGCAAATTATCAATTACCGAATCCAACTTCTTAGGAACCGGTAAATTAATCTCAGTTTCACAAAGTAAAAATAGCCAGCGCACCGAATATACCATGCGATTTGAAGATCATAATATTGGAGGTTCAAGGCGGGAAACCGTCATTGAGATTAGTGATAATAGTGATGGTTACCGTCAATTTTTTACGCTTAATTTGCCTTTTTATTCCTTGGCCAGCACCAAAAGTTATAGCTTAACTTTTAACAATGAGAAATTAAGTCAGCCAATTTATCACGACGGTGAAAAAATTCTTGACGTAAATCATAAAAATCAATACGTAGAGCTCTTCTATGGTAAGTCAGATGGTTATATCAATGGTAAAACCAACCGTTGGCGATATGGCATCACTTACAATCAAGATAAACTAACAATAGACAAGTCGTATGATAACTTTCGCGACCAAGGCATCGAGCGTAAACAGCTCTACCCTTGGTTAGAATTAAGCTCGTTAAAAAACAAATTCACCACGATTGAAAATTATCGCTCAATAAAGCGGACTGAAGACATTAACTTGGGCCGTTCATTTAATGCCAAAATCGGCTACAGCGATCGATCGTGGAGCAATGATCATAGTCGTATCATTTTTGAACTCAACTCAAAGAATGCACTTAAAAGAAAGAATCATCTATTTACCGTAGAGTCTTCTCTTAACGGATTTTGGCGAACTGATACAAAAAAGACCGAAAACCTTGCGCTTAGGTTCGCCAGCGATTACTACAATTTTTCGTTAAAGGATTGGGTGTTTTTTACCGGATTAACCGTTAATCACCTTAAAAACCCGCATATCGAAAATCAATTATTCTTAGGCGGAGATACTGGATTACGCGGCTACCCCATTCGTCATCGAGCCAGCGAAAGTAATGCAATATTAACCATCGAGCAGCGATTTTATAGTAATCTGCATTTGTTTCAATTGATGAAAGTTGGTGCAGTCGCTTATATTGATATTGGTAAAACATGGGGCAATACCTTAGGCCCAATGCGCTACTCCGTCGAGCAAGATAATCGCATGCTAGCCAATGTAGGATTTGGTTTACGATTTGCCCCCACTAGAGCCTATGCCAGACATGTTATTCATGTTGATATCGCATTTCCAATTGGCAGTAAAGATAGCGATGTATCTAGCATGCAATTCTTACTTAGTGCAAAGCGTAGGTTTTAATATTACCCCCCATAAGAGCATGACGATTGTACTCGCACAAAAACGTACGCTGACGAGTATTTATACAAAATACAGACGTAAAACAATGTTAATATTCAATTTTACGTTTCTACAGATACATACCACGTGAGCATTCTCAAATTAAGCACACATCAAGTCGACATTTGGTTGGTCAAGCCACAAGATATTAACGACAAAACCTTGTTGCAGCGTTATCGACAACTGTTAAATCAGCAAGAACATAAAAAAGTTGATCGCTTAATTAGTGAACGAGGTCGCCATGACGCGTTGATTACCCGCGCTTTTATCCGCACCATATTGTCACACTACGCGCCAATTGAGCCACAAGATTGGATCTTTGGTAAAGGGAAACACGGCAAGCCGTTTATTGAAAATGAGGGTGTTAATCTAGAGTTTAATATCAGCCACGCTCATGGCCTCATAGCCTGTGCGGTGAGCAAAAATATGACATTGGGGCTTGATGTCGAATACATCAGACGTAAAAGCGATACCTACAAATTAAGCTCTCGCTATTTTAGCCCTTTTGAAGTCACTGCATTGAAAGCCCTGCCCTATGAGCAACAAGCTATCGACTTTTATCACTATTGGACGTTAAAAGAGTCATATATTAAAGCGTGTGGTGAAGGATTGGCTATTCCACTCGATCATTTCTCGTTTGATATAAAAACCTTTAACGACATTTCGATAAGTTTTTCGCCGCAGCGTAATGACAACCCATTGTTATGGCAAAGCCGCTTATTTGATGTTACCAATGATCACAAAATGGCGCTGAGTGTCAAACTAGATAACGCCCAGCTATTACACATTAATACTCGTTATTTTCAGCCACTGGGTGAGCCAACAACAGCGCCCCTCCCTTTAGATTAAATTATCGTTGTCGATGGCGTGAAAGTCGTTAGCCGATTGAATTAAGCCGTTGGCCGTTAACGTCAATACGCCCCATACCGTTGTTCTTACGCCATGACGCTCAGATATTTCATCGAGTAATAGCGCAAAGTCGCCATCACCAGATAATAAATAAACCTCGTCAACGTCAGGGGCAGCGCGCAGAACGTCAATAGTAATGCCAACATCCCAATCGCCTTTTGCCGTGCCGTCACGGCGTTGAATGAAAGGTTTTAGCTTTACGTCAAAACCAATATGGCGCAGCGCACTTTGAAATTTTTGCTGTGAACTGTCACCACGGTCAATCGCATACGCGTTAGCAATAACCACGTCGCCCTGCTCACTTAAAAACTGCCAAAATTGGCGGTAATTGAATTGGCGTTGGAAGGTATCACGGGTGGTGTAATAAATATTTTGCACATCGACAAACACAGCAATTTTTTTCACAATGACATTCACTTTAAAATAGTATGCTGGCACCCTACACCATCATCACGACAACAACAATGCGACACCGATTGCAATTAACAAACTAAATCAATAATCCGTTAGGGGTTCTGCTACACTGTGCGCCAATATTTTAGAGCCAAGGGTAGCAACGTGCAATCAACTGATTTCTCTCAACTAGCATTAAATTCATCGTTATTGGAAAACCTAAATAGCCTTGGTTATTTAGAAATGACGCCAATTCAAGCGCAAAGCTTACCGCCAATTCTTGAAGGTAAAGATGTGATTGCACAAGGTAAAACCGGATCTGGTAAAACAGCAGCGTTCGCCTTGGGTTTGCTAAATAACCTTGATGTTAAAAAATTCCGTGTTCAATCACTGGTATTGTGTCCAACGCGTGAATTGGCAGACCAAGTCGCCAAAGAAATACGTAAGTTGGCTCGCTCAATCCATAATATCAAGGTATTAACCTTGTGTGGTGGCACGCCAATGGGCCCACAAATTGGTTCTTTAGAGCATGGCGCTCATATTATTGTTGGCACCCCAGGGCGTATCGAAGATCACCTTAGCCGTGGTCGCTTAAAACTAAACCATTTAAATACCCTAGTATTAGATGAAGCGGATCGCATGTTAGAAATGGGCTTTCAATCAGCCCTAGACTTAATCTTTTCATTATGTCCTACAAATCGACAGAACCTGTTGTTTAGCGCGACATTCCCTGAAGAAGTGAAACCTATCGCTAAACGCTTAATGGTTGATCCTGTGAGCATTGAGGTTGCATCAACACATGATGTTAATACCATTTCGCAAACTTTCTTTAAAGTTGACGACAATCGTCATCGCAGCCACGCAGTGCGTTTGTTATTGCAAGATGCTAATAGCGAATCAACTGTAATATTCTGTACGACCAAGCGTGATGTACAAGATTTAGCGCATGACTTAAAAGATTACGGCTTTAACGTATTAGCCCTGCACGGTGATTTAGAGCAACGCGATCGTGATCAGGCATTGGTTCGCTTTGCTAACAAGAGTGTCTCAATTTTAGTCGCAACAGATGTTGCTGCACGTGGTCTTGATATTGAAAACTTAGACACGGTAATCAATTACCACATATCAGTTGATCCTGAAATACATCTTCATCGTATAGGCCGTACAGGCCGCGCTGGTGAGAAAGGACAAGCCTTTTCATTATTTGCTGAAAAAGAGTTTAATAAAATAGGTAAGTTAGAAAGATTTTTAGATTTCACCATTGAGCCACAACCGTTACCTGACAACAGTGTACTAGACAAGCCTATCAGACAACCTAGCATGGCTACCTTGCAAATTGACGGCGGTAAAAAGCAAAAAGTACGCGCTGGCGACATTTTAGGTGCACTAACCAGCGAAGGCGGCATTAAAGGTAGTAACGTCGGTAAGATTCAAATCGGCGACAACTGGGCTTACGTAGCCGTCGACAGTAATGTTGCAGACATAGCGCTAGACAAAATTAGCAGCGGCAAGCTAAAAGGTCGTAGTTTCCGCGCTCGTAAGTTTAGATAGTTTATTAGCGACTTAACACCGCTTCATGAAAAGCTGATTACTTTGTAATCGGCTTTTTTATTGCCTGTGACAACATATCTGGGATATTATAATACCAATTCCGTTAAATTAGTGGTCAATTTATTGGGGAGGAAAAACGAACGAGAACACATGCTCATAGTTCTAGACTGAACATAAGCACCCACATCCTTGTGGGCGAGGCATTTATTGTCGTATATAGTTATTCTACATAGAAAATAAATAACGCAGTTGCCTACAGGACGTAGGTAAGGGGCGATAGCTGGACGCGATAGCCTTATCATTTGTTTTAACCATCAAGAATGAGCAATTAATTATCGGAATGGGTATAAATAGCAGCTAAAGAAACTCAACAATGTAGGACTTAAGTATTTACTACATTTGATTGAGCTGAAAAAAGCTAAAACTTATAACTATTTCATTAATTTAGTGGACCACTGCATAACTCGTATCTATTAAATAAATTTTTATGAGTGTCCTGTCCCATCTGATTAAATTATTGTCCACTTGCGCCGGTTAATCAAATTAGTATCAGTTATCCAATACCTAGCTCTTTAACTTGTTCTGCATAGGTTTTTGATACTGGAACCTGCAACTGATTAGTTAGGTTGAGGGTTGATTTTCTGCCATCTTTACTCAGTGACTCTATTGCTGATGTTGCCACCCACCATGAACGATGTGTTTGTAAACCAGGGTATTGATCCAGTTGTGCTAAGGCGTCTTTAAAGCGCATTAATAACATCTCATGGCCCTTATCGGTATACACCTTAAGATAGTGATCTGACATTTCTAAACAAATAAGTTCCCCTCTTTTCTCAAGCGGTAACAACGCCATGAAAGCATCTATTTGCTCGTTGTTTACTGATGATTGCTGATTGGGTTGCTGTTTAATGATATTTTCAGACTGAATCAATTGCTGTTTTTGTTGAGCGATCACTACCTGCATCACACTAATTAAGGTGATCAATCCACCGATAATAATGGTTGATGGTAATACTTGGATAAACTGGCTCGCGAGATCAATCGGACTATCAAAAAATAGCCAGCTAATAAATGGCACCACGGCGCTTAACAATAAACTAGCCATTAACGAAGAGCATGCGACTCGCCAGTACCGCTGTTTAATTTTATTAACTAACCAGTAATCTCCTAAAGAGATGCAGGGGGCGTAAATAAAATAGCCGGTGATGCAAATTACCACCCAGTAACCAATAGACGGTACTAAGGATAACTGATCGGTGCCAAAGGGTGCAAGATAACCAAGGAACACCCCCATTGTTAGTGCCGTTAGCAATCCTCGGATCAGTTTATCTTTACGATAAAATGCTGGTTGTTCGTTATTTTTATCGGTTATTTCACGATTCGTCAATGGTACAACATCCTTAAATTGGGCGTTTCACGAATAAATAGAATCACTTAACGAAAACCCGCTGTCTCAATATCTTTTATTATTCTATCGTCTTTTGGCCAACGCGTAACGCATTAGCTCAATAATAACCGTCACTATAACTGACAGTAGAATTAACTAAAGGATAAACCATGAAAGCCATCATCACATTAACCACTCTTGCCGCGCTATTATTTCAAGGATGTGCCTATGCCAATCAACTGACCGTGGAGCTGTCGGGGATCAGCAGCAATAATGGTCAAATCTATGTTCAGTTATTTAAAGGGCAACAAAATTATAAATTAGGCAAGGCTGCCGCGGCCACGATGGTCTCTGCTAACAAAGGAATAAGTAAAGTTTCATTTACTGACGTTGAGCCTGGCGAATATGCGTTGCGTTATTTTCATGATGAAAATAGTAATGGCAAACTCGACACTAATTTAGTCGGAGCCCCTATTGAGGGATATGGTTTTTCAAATGGTGTTAAACCTAGTTTTGGTCCATTGACCTTTGAGCAGGTTAAGTTTGCGGTAACCACCACCGATGCCCAAATTAAGCATCTTTCTCAAATCATTTATTAATATCACACCAAAGATATCGCTGACTATCGATTAATTTATTTTAGGTTAAAACAGATGAAAAATTTACATATCCCTCGTCGTCAATTTTTAAAGGGAATGGCTGCCGTTGGTGCTAGCTCGTGTATTCCTTCGACGCTATTAGCGCAATCAGCTAGTAACAGTCCGGTGACGGCTGTCAATGTCAGAAAGTTGTTTAATCAGGCATTGGCAAAAAAACCTGCTTTAATCGGCTTTGCTAATGTTGAGAAAAATTTCGAGTCGACGACTTTAATCCTTGAAGGACGAATACCGACCGATTTAAATGGTATTTTTTATCGTAATGGACCAGCAAAGCATGAACGCAATAATCAGAGATATCAGCATTTATTTGAAGGGGATGGCATGCTGCAACAATTTCGCATCAGCGATGGTAAAATTGTTCATCAAGGTAAGTTTATTGATACTCCCAAATATAGCCAAGAACAACGCGCCCAGCGATTTCTGTATTCAGGCCCTCAAACCAAATTCAGCCAGTCTTTGGCGGTTGCCAGGGCTGACACAATTAATACAGCTAATACCAATATCATTGCTGTAGGTGAAGACTTATGGGCATTATGGGAGGCTGGCTCGCCAACTAAGGTCGATCCGAACACGCTAGCCTATAAGGAAACGGTTAATCTCGGCCACGATTCTAAATATGGCGATACGCTTAAGGGGCTGCCCTTTTCTGCTCATCCGAAAATAGCGCCTAATGGTGATATTTTCAACTTTGGCTTACACGGCTCTGGTCATATCGTGCTTTATCATTTGTCGCCCGACGGACGGAGCAAAAATGTCGTGCTAATCGATGCTCAGTATCGCGGTGGGATGTTGCATGATTTTTTAATCACCGATAAGCATCTGCTATTAATTTTACCGTCGTTAAAGACCAAGTCACAGGATCCTGGCTATTTTTCCGCAACCTACTTTGATAAAGACCAAGCGATGGAAGTTTTGGTCGTTGATAAAAATAGTTTAGCTGTAAAAAAACGATATCAATTGGCTCCTGGTTTTGTGTTTCACTTTGGTAATGCGTGGGAAGAAACCGATGGCACCATTCACTTTGATGCCAGTCTTTATCCTAATGCCGATGTGCTCGATAAAATGTCGCTACTGATGCAAGGTAAAACACCAGTGCACGATGCTCACGCTCAAACCGCGTTAATCCAGCTCAATCCTAATGGCAGTAGCAACGTCAACTTTGTCGGTTCCTGTAGTGAGTTTCCGCGTATTTTCCAGCATTTGACTGGCGTGAAAAATCGCGATATTTTTCATCTTTCGAGGAACAACGATAGTTTATGGAGCGATAGCGTTAACTGTTTAAATGTCTCGAGTGGTAAACAAGATAGCTATCATTACGGCAGTGATTTTCTGGTTGAAGAACATGTGCCGATTTGTCCGACTCGAGTAGAAGGGACAGGTTATTTAATGGGCACGGCGCTGCATGTGCCATCACGTCGTACTTGCCTTAATATATTTGAAGCAGCCAATCTTGCTGCCGGACCAATTGCCCGCGCCTGGTTACCCCATCATCTGCCATTGGGTTTTCATGGTAATTTTGTAAGCTCCTAACAACGTTACCTGAAACTAAAACCTACACATATAGTTTCCCGTTAAATGTGTAGAACCGAAGGTGAAGATGGCTTAAATGAGAGTTTTGACGCAGGTTAGTGGCCTAGCCAGAAATATGGGACACCCATAAATTTTAGACTGCTAAATGGCTAAATTTTGTGGGTGTCCCTTTTATTGCCCTTTTATTGCCTTTTATTGAGATCATCTCATTATTTGGGATCCTGTAGTGTTTTATCGTGGTTATTTTTGTTTGGCGATAGATCTGGTCACTAAATGCCATGAATGTTCCCTTCTTTTTTATTTATATTACTGTCTATTCAACCTGTTTCGTGGGGATCGCTCAGACTCTGACCCTATTCTATTGATTATTATTTTAAGTGCGAAAAGTCGGGTGTGATACAACCTAATGCTAAATTGTTGTTTTAAGTATGAGACCAACCATAAAGGATAGGTTGTTAATCAGCGGTTAAGCTTATCAGGACAATATGAACTCTTATTCATCAGAGGAAATGTCTATCATGTTACTTAACAAAAAATCTATCACGGTATTTACACTCATTGCTGGGCTAGGCTTATCCCTAACAGCGATGGCGACCACGCCAAATTTTGACAACGGTAAATGGGCAAAATTGTCCACCTTAGAGCAAAGTAATTATATCGTTGGTGAACTTAGAGATCAGTCTTACTTAAATATTTATTCATCACGTAAAAGTAGCGACCAAAGAAATCGCGTGAATTGGGCAGTGTTAACAACACAGACTTTCTCAAACTCACCTGGTACTGATGATGCACTTGTGCGCCACTATCTAAAAATATCAACTAAAAAAGTAAAAAGACTGACCAACTTGCTAAGCTTGGTCGACTGGAATAATAAAACCGTTTTACGAGAAGAATACCTGTGTGACACAAATGGCTACAGTGTTTCATTTGTAGGCACCCAGCAACATGTTATTGATTCTTGCGGTTCTAGTTCACTCCCCCTAGTAACATCTGAAATGAAACGTGCAACAAATATATTAATGCGCATTAAAGAAACAGTTAAAACGTTAGGTAAAACAGCGCTTTAAAATATTATTCTCATGGGATAGTTATGGGTTTAATATTGTTTTGCTTATTCATCACTCAGCAAAAAACTGTAAATTTACTGATGTCATGGAGCTTTTTCCCTGAGTGTTTTTCGTTACGGGTATGGTGCGCTAAATTCAGGGAAGTCCGAATGGTATTGATTACTTAGTTACATCAGTAAAGATGGGTAGGTAATGCATAAGAACATAACGAATACTCCCATTGGGCGTATTCGTTATGTTAGTTACTCTTTAATATGCTCAGTTTATTTTAAATCGAAGCGATCTAGCTGCATCACTTTAACCCATGCGGCAATAAAGTCGTCGGAAAATTTTTTATCGGCATCGGCAGAGGCATATACTTCGGTAATCGCTCTTAATTCAGAATTAGAGCCAAAAATAAGATCAACTGGCGTTGCTTGCCATTGTAATTTTCCTGAAGCGCGATCATGTCCCTGATAACTTAACCAGCTGCGCCAACATATTATACCTTCGTACAACAAGATCACTTACCTTAGTGTAATTGGTATTCGGTTTACTTAGCATTGCATAAATTGCAAAAATTGCAAAAATTGCAAAAAAAAACCTCAAACATTACTGCTTGAGGTTTTATAGAACATTTAATTATCAAACAATTACGTGCGTAATAAATCCAACACTTTAACGCAACGACCAACACCTTGATGGCGGCTCTTTACACTTTTAAGCACCTGTGGTTTCATGTCTTTATACTCTTCTATCAAGCCAGCTAACTGCTCATAGCTTTGCATAGTACAAGTACTAGGTAGCATCGAACCGGTAAAAGAACTTAACATTCTCAATTCGCCAGCATCATTTAGCTTTTTGATATGCGCTAAAATACGTTCAACATATGGCTTTTCTAATTCCAACTGATCTGATGGGAACATGCCCCACATTGCATAGCGTAATTTAGCGGCTTTTAGCTTGTCTGGGTTATTGGTAACAATGTTAAACCACTTAGCCTTAACAGCAGGATCAGGTCGCATAACTTCGGCAAGAATCGCGTTTTTAGCACCCTTATCACTCTTATCTGCTGCTATTTCATCAGTCAAACGTTGCTTATAATTACCGTACTCTCGATGATTTAATTTACGTACAATCGACCAGCGCTTGTCTTGATCAACGTTTAAACCTTTAAAGGTTTTCTTACCGTCAAGAATAGCCACTAATACATCCATTTTATCGCTCGACTTCGCAGCGCCAATGAATCGACCATACCAAAGCTTTTGCAAATCACTACCCGCTTTTGCCTTTAATAGCTGCTGATAATAAAACTCTTCAACTTGCGCGCGTTTTGCTGAGTAATCGTTAATGCCTTGTCTTGTCGCCACATTTAGATAACCCAACGCACCCGATAATTGACCAGAGATTTTCTGAACAACATTAAGATCTTTTTCACCTTCAATGTTAGCTAGTGCAAAATCAACAAAAATTTCTGGATGCAATTTAGCGTCATTAACGCTGTCAGCTAAGCTCTGCCACAACATTAGGCGAAGCGTTGCACTGTCAAACTTATTGATGTGCTTCTTTAACGTCTTGACTGAACGCTTATCAAGGTTAACTAACACATAACCCCAATCGTCAAGGTTTGGATAAACCAGTTCAGGACACGCTTTACCAATGGCAGCAGGAACCTGTGTTAGAGCACCTTTATAAGTAATAGCCATTGCATCGGTTAACGCCATATCACCGTTAACATATTTAAACAGACCCAACTGCACATGTTGTTGACGTAGCGTAGGATACTTCTCTGGGGCTGTTTGCTTAATTGCAAAACTTTCAATCACGCCAGCGCTACATTGATAACTCACTTCAATAGTATTAACGCCCGCTTCATGCAACCATTCTTTGCTCCACTGATCCAAGTTGGTATTAGCCGCTTTTGCCAACGAATTAATGAAATCGTCTAACGTTGTATTCTTGTAAGCGAATTCTTTTAAGTAGTTGCTCACACCACGACGGAAGTTTTCTTCGCCTAAGTATTTTGGTACTTGCTTAAGAACCGATGCGCCTTTGCCGTAAGTAATGCCGTCAAAGTTAGACATCGCGTCGGCAGTCGTTGCTACTGGTAATTCAATGGCGTGGGTATTTACCGATTTATCGGTTCTATAACCCCAGCTTTTAAAGCCCGTGTAAAAGTCATCCCACACGTTTTCAAAGTCAGAGCCTTTGTCTAGTGCCAATACAGCCATGTAACTTGCAAAACTCTCGTTTAGCCATAAGCCATTCCACCAATCCATGGTCACTAAGTCACCAAACCACATATGCGCCATTTCATGGGCGATAGTATCGGCTAAGCTTAAGCGTTGCTTTGTGGTTTTATCACCACGGCTAATGAAGCTTTCGTTAAACGTAACCGCCGCCACATTTTCCATCGCGCCAGCGGTGAAATCAGGTGACATCACTTGGTCATATTTACCAAACGGGTAGCTAATATCGAAATATTCGTTAAAGAATGCAAAGCTTTGCTTAGTTGGGATAAACCAATCATCAACTTTAACGTATTGTGCCAAGCTCTTACGTGCAAATAAACGCAGCGGAATGTCGCCATCTTTACCTTTAAATGTATCTTCCCACACTGCATATTTACCCGCATGCATGGCAAAAACATAAGATGATATTTTGGCAGAAATTGGGAAGTCCCAATGCTTAACGCCCATGTTTTCGGTAATTGATGTTTCACGCGTGGTAGAGATAATTTGCCAATGCGCCGGCGCGTCAACCGTTACCTTGAAAGTCGCTTTTAAATTTGGCTGATCAAAATGTGGGAACATTTTGTTGGCTGAATACGGTTCAAAGTTAGAATAAAGATACACATCTCCGTTTTCAGGATCTTTAAAGCGATGAAGACCATAACCATCACTTGAATAAGAACGAGAATATTCTATTTTAACGGTATTTTTGCCCGCGTTAAATAAGTCAGCCCCTAAGGTGATAAACCATTTGTCATATGAAAATTCAACCACATGGCCATTGATGCTGATAGCAGCAATATCGCCTTTATCAAAATCAATGGTTAATGGCGCTACGTTGCCCTTAACCATAGTGAAATCAATCACCGACACACCACTATAGGTATCACTTTTGTGGTCAATATCAAATGCCAAGGTATACGCAACGTCACTTATTTGTTGCTTACGCATTGCCGCGTAGACAGCGCTTAATGACTCGCTATTTTCGCGGCTCATCATCGTTTGGTGTTGACTCGCTTGCACACTAGCATCGCTGCTCGTCGTCATACAGCCTGTTAACGTTAGTGAACTTGCCGCTAATGCGGTCACTAATGCCAGTTTAATCGGGCTAAACTTCATAATAATAGTTCCATATATTAAATCAGCATGCTTTATAACACAGATGAATAATATTGATAACTAAGATGTTAACCAATTGTGTCAGAAAATGTTTCAGCCCGTAATAACGGTTTACATGATGTGCCATCGCTAACATAAAAGGGCGATAACGCATCACGTTATCACCCTTTATTAATTGTGCTTATATTATACCCAAAACCATTGGAATTGCAGTGCAGGTTTTCAGTTCCAGACAAAACCTGAGTACCTACATCCGTGTAGGCAAAGCGGTCAAGGATAACGGGTAATAAACGTTACTTAATCGTTTTAAAACTAATAGAGCTCGCGTGCTTTTTACCGTGATAAATTTTATGAGTCGCTTTAACAAAATCATCTTCTGTGGCGTTAAATATGTTATCGATATATTTTTGTGGGTTACGATCAATAAACGGGAACATACTGCTTTGAATTTGAATTTGTAATTTATGCCCACGCTTAATCGTGTGTAAAACATCATACAATTCAAATTTAACCTGCGTTGGCTTATTGCTAACAAATGGCTTTGGCTTGCTCATGTCATCGCGGAAACGACCACGAATAACGCCCCAACGCACTAACTCATGTCGGTTACCGTTCTTTTTATCAATTTTGTCTGTATTGAGATCTTTACCAGGAAATACGTCCACCAGCTTAACCACAATATCTGCCGCGGTTTGATTGGTTGAGAACCACAAGTTTAAATCAATGGCACCCGCAATCGTTTGATCTTGCTCCATCACCGGTGTTTCAAATACCAATACATCGGTTCGGCGCGCGCTAAAACGCTGATCTTCAACCATGTAAGGTTTGTCCCAACCACGGCTAATGTTAGCTGAATGCGGCACAGGCTTATTAGGATCACTGACATAATCAGTAAAACCAGCCGTTTTAGGCGCTTGCTTAACTAATTTCTCGTTAGCGCTTAAATAAAGCGTTTGCGACTCGCTCACCTTTGGCGGCCAAGACTCAAAGCTTCTCCAGCGATTGCTGCCCGTTTCAAACATCGTCGCAGACGCTAACTTTGGATCATCGCCGTCTTTTAAGTGATGGTTGAAAAATGGTAATAGTACCTCTTTTTGAAACCATTTACTGGTATCAAAGCCAAAGTTAGCTTGGCCCAATTTGTCGCCGTTACCGCGATTCCACTGACCATGATACCAAGGGCCCATGATCATCTTAATGTGCTCTTTATCATTGCTATTTGACATTGTTTGATACGTTGCCAATGGCCCGTACAAATCTTCAGTGTCATACCAACCGCCGACAATTAGCGTCGCAGGTTTTACTTTCTTTAAATGAGGTAACACATTACGCGCTTTCCAGTAGTCATCGTAATTAGGATGCTCGGTCAGCTCATTCCAAAATGGACGTGTGCCTTTAAAGTATTTTTTATTGACGTTAGACAGCGGGCCTAAATTTTTAAAGAACTCATAACCGTCAGGGGTAACAGAATCCATGCCTTTAGGCCAAACACGATGCGGTTTGTCACGTAATTTGTCGAACGTATCAAAGAACAGAAACGCCATCGGCACAACAAAGGCGCCGTTACGATGAAAGTCGTCAAAGAACCAATCGGCGATTGGTGCTTGCGGCGATATCGCTTTTAACGCCTTATGCGCGTTAATCGCGGCTACAGACGTAT
>JABSRV010000076.1 GCA_013214905.1 Psychrobium sp.
AACGATACATTTGGCTCGTGAATATAACATGGCATTTTTTGCGGCAGGTCATCATGCGACCGAACGTTATGGCGTTAAAGCGTTAGGTGAGCATTTGGTTAGTGAGTTTGGTGTCACTGTTGAGTTTATTGATATAGATAATCCGGCGTAGCCGAATAAGCAGAAGGTTGCACTGAGTGTATTTGAGTGCAACCTTAGAGACTATTTTTTACAGCGCCATTCTATCTTTTGCTGCAGCGGCTAAGTCAGCGAGTAGTTGCTCGGTATCTTGCCAATGTAAACATGCATCGGTAATACTTTTACCATAAATTAGCGTTTCACCTTCAACGACATTTTGATTGCCTTCTTCGATAAAACTCTCTGCCATGATGCCTGATATTTGCATGCTGCCAGCGCGCATTTGCGCCATGATATCTTGGGCAACGATCAATTGATTCTTATGCTTCTTCTGGCTATTACCGTGGCTGAAGTCAACGACTACCGAAGGCATTAAATTGGCTGCAGCTAGCTGATCACAAGCTGTTTCAATGTGTTCTTGTTGGTAATTGGGCGTTTTACCGCCACGTAAAATAATGTGGCCAAACGGATTACCATGCGTTCGATAAACGGTCATTAAACCATCTTTATCTGGTGAATAAAAAATATGTGCTTCGCGAGAAGCGCGCACCGCGTCAATAGCAATTTTAGTGTTGCCGTCGGTGCCATTTTTAAAACCTACAGGGCAAGATAACGCAGAGGCCATTTCTCGATGCACCTGACTTTCGGTAGTTCTGGCGCCAATGGCTCCCCAGCTGATCAAATCACTAATGTATTGTCCATTGACCATATCTAGAAACTCTGTGGCAATTGGCAGACCCATTTCGGTTAATTCTACCAACAAATGTCTTGCAAGGCGCAAGCCTTTATTTGCTTGATACTTACCGTTTAAGTCAGGATCGCTGATTAAACCTTTCCAGCCTACAATGGTGCGTGGCTTTTCAAAATACACGCGCATTGTGATCACCAAGCTATCTTGGTATTTATGCTGAAGTTTCTTCAAACGCTGAGCATAATCAAGCGCCGCTTCGGTATCATGAATAGAGCAAGGGCCTATTATGACTAACAAGCGCTTGTCTTGACCATTGATAATTGCTTCAATTTCACGGCGACTTTTGATTAATTGATCGGCTGCTGACGCTGACAATGGAAATTCGTTGGCTAATTGACTAGGTGTGATCACCTGATCTATATAGGTTGTTCTTAATTCATCGGTTTTAATTGGCATGACTATTACTTAGCTTTTAGTTATTTTTATTTGCAACTTGGCGTTACCTTAGCCCAAACCTTCAATAAGGGAAAGGACTAAGCGGCCATTAGTTTGCTCTAAGGCAGATTTTTTTTGCATATCTCGTATAGTGCTATTTTTTTTAAAACATTTTTCGCTTATGACCAGTTATTTCGATAATTTTTGCAGTAATTTCTTCAACGCTTAATTTGGTGGTATCGATGTAAGGAATACGTTCTTTACGATACAACATCTCTACTTCTTTAACTTCTAATCGGCAATTACGCAACGACGAATATTGACTATTAGCACGGCGTTGATTACGAATGTCGTGCAAACGGTTTGGATCGATAGTTAGGCCGAAAATTTTGTGTTTATATGCTTTTAGCTGTTCTGGCAACACTAAGGAATCCATGTCTTGCCCAATAAATGGATAGTTAGCTGTCGCAATACCAAACTGCATCGCTAAATAAAGGCTGCTTGGGGTCTTGCCACAACGTGATACACCAACCAAAATAATCTCTGCCTTATCTAAGTGTTTTAGACTGATGCCATCATCATTATCGAGTGAATAATTGATTGCGTCGATGCGTGCATTATAAGCTTCATTTGCAATGCCGTGCGTACGATGGGTCTTTGGCTTAGCCTTTAAGCCTAATTGCTTTTCTAACGGCGCGACAAAGCTATTTAAAAAGTCGTGCGGTAAGCAATTGGCCTCTTCGATAATACTACGGATAGTGGTGTCGATAATTGAGTGGAAAACTAATGGGATTTCATCGTCATCATTAATATCGTTAATTTTATACGCAACTTTTTGCGCTTTTTCGAGCGATTCAACAAAGGGTATGGTTATTTGTTCGAATTTAACGTCAAACTGTGATAAAACTGCGTGACCTAAAACTTCAGCGGTAATCGCAGTACCGTCTGATATGTAAAATACTTTACGCAAAATGCTGCCTCGTTATCTAATTAATTGTAATGATGTTAGCTTTTCTGATTTTTTAATATTTTATAGCAGTGTAGAATAGAATTCCTAATTAATTCTACATAAACTTTTTTGAACATGGGGACTTTCTAGTGCAAGAATATGTACTTTGGTATGAACAACTTGGCATGGGTGATGTTGATGTTGTCGGTGGTAAGAATGCATCTTTAGGTGAAATGATTAGTAATCTTTCAAATGCTGGGGTGCAAGTTCCTGGTGGTTTTGCCACCACTTCACATGCCTTTAATGAATTCTTAGAATCAAGTGGCATCAACGAAAAGATATATACGTTGTTAGATGCGCTAAACGTTGACGATATTCCAGCGCTTGGTAAAGCTGGCAAGCAGATCCGTCAATGGATTTTAGACATTCCTTTTCAACCAGCGTTAGAAGATGCAATTAAAGCAGCCTATGAAAAGCTTGCGGCGTCGTCGCCGGGCATGTCATTTGCTGTACGTTCTTCTGCAACAGCTGAAGATATGCCAGACGCTTCTTTTGCCGGTCAGCAAGAAACGTTTTTGAATGTTGTTGGTTTAGACTCGGTGCGTGAAGCGGTTAAGCATGTATTTGCGTCATTATTTAACGATCGTGCGATTTCTTATCGTGTGCATCAAGGGTATGATCATCGCGGCGTGGCATTATCTGCTGGTATTCAGCGCATGGTTCGCAGTGATATTGCGGCCTCTGGTGTGATGTTTACCCTTGATACCGAGTCTGGTTTTGAAGACGTGGTCTTTATCACTTCATCTTGGGGTCTTGGCGAAATGGTTGTTCAAGGCGCGGTTAACCCTGACGAATTCTACGTGCATAAGAAAACCTTGCAAGCAGGTCGACCTTCAGTTGTGCGCCGTAACATTGGTAGCAAGCTCGTTGAAATGGTCTACTCGAGTGATACCGAGCATGGCAAGCAAGTAGTGATCAAAGATATTGAAGCTGAGCGTGCGACTAAGTTCTCGATTACCGATGACGAAGTGCAAGAATTGGCTAAGCAAGCGTTGGTTATTGAACAGCACTATGGCCGAGCAATGGATATTGAATGGGCAAAAGATGGCAACGACGGTAAGTTATATATCGTTCAAGCACGTCCTGAAACCGTTAAATCTCGCGAAGATGGTAATTTCATGGAGCGTTATACGCTTAATGAAACTAGCACTGTGCTTGTGGAAGGTCGCGCTATTGGCGGGAAAATCGGCAGTGGCCCCGCGAGAATTTTAAAATCAATTGACGAAATGGATCGCATTCAACCGGGTGATGTTCTAGTAACTGACATGACGGCCCCTGATTGGGAACCAATCATGAAACGTGCATCGGCGATTGTGACCAATCGTGGCGGTCGTACTTGTCACGCGGCAATTATTGCTCGTGAACTTGGTGTTCCTGCCGTTGTGGGTTGTGGTAATGCGACTGATTTGATCAAAGAAGGTCAGCTAATCACCGTGTCTTGTGCCGAAGGTGATACTGGTTTTATCTATCAAGACAAGCTGGACTTTAGCGTCGTCACCTCTGAAGTGAGTAACATGCCACCGTTGCCGCTTAAAATAATGATGAATGTTGGTAATCCGGATCGGGCCTTTGATTTTGCGCGTCTACCACACGCTGGTATTGGTTTAGCGCGTTTAGAGTTTATTATCAATCGGATGATTGGTATTCACCCTAAAGCCTTGATTAACTATGGCGATCAGTCAGAGCGTGTACAGCGTCAAATTGACGAGATGATTGCAGGTTATGCATCGCCAATCGAGTTTTATGTGGCTAAGCTAACCGAAGGTATCTCGACTTTGGCCTGTGCCTTCTCACCTGAAAAAGTGATTGTTCGCATGTCTGACTTTAAGTCAAATGAATACGCAAACTTGTTAGGTGGCGAAAGATACGAGCCGGAAGAAGAAAACCCAATGCTTGGTTTTCGCGGTGCATCACGTTATATCTCAGAAGAATTCAGAGATTGTTTCGCGCTAGAGTGTGACGCAATCAAGCGTGTGCGCAACGACATGGGCTTTACTAACGTAGAGATCATGATCCCATTTGTGCGCACCGTCGCTGAAGCTAAGCAAGTGATTGAATTACTAGCAGAGCAAGGCCTGAAACGCGGTGAGAATGGCTTACGCATCATCATGATGTGTGAATTGCCATCTAACGCCTTAATGGCCGATGAGTTCTTAGAGCACTTTGATGGCTTCTCGATTGGTTCAAACGATCTTACCCAACTTACCTTGGGCCTAGATCGCGACTCAGGCATCGTTTCAAAGTTGTTTGACGAACGTGATCCAGCGATTAAGAAGCTATTATCAATGGCTATTTCTGCGGCGAAAGCGAAAGGGAAATACGTTGGTATTTGTGGTCAAGGACCTTCGGATCACGAAGACTTCGCCGCATGGTTAGTCGAAGAGGGCATAGATAGTTTGTCTCTGAATCCTGATACTGTGCTAAAAACCTGGTTATACCTGGGTGAAAAGTACGCTCAGAAGTAATTAAATTGTAAAAAGCATTTTTTTTATCACGTAAAAATCGCGACTTAGTTCGCGGTTTTTTTTTGTTAATCCTTTAAAAACAAGGTATCTTGTAACCATTAATATGTATTTATGGTTATGTCAGTGGACTCAGCGTTAAATCAAACTTACCAAATTGGTGAATGGATTTATTCATTCGACGACCGCCAAGTCAGCAAGAATAGTGAAATAATCCTATTAAGTGCCGCACAAAATTCAATTCTTAATGCATTAGTCACCCATTATCCGCAATTGTTAAATGCACAGCAATTAATTGATGCGTGTCCTGCCGAATTAACATTGACACGAAATAAACTATATCAATCTGTCGCAAAATTACGCGGAATTTTTAGGGATAGTTCCCGCCAGTCAAAATACATAGAGACGATAGCCAAACAAGGTTACCGACTTGGCTTTGAGCCGTTAAATATTGATAGACCGCGAGAAATCGAGTTGTTTTCATTGGTGACCTCAGGTATTGCTCAACCAAGTGAAGCGCAAGACGACACGATATCAGCACAATATACACAACAAGAAAATACTTCAAACCAAGAGTTTGTTGAGCAAAGTACGTTATTAGATAGAAATATCTTTGATGATTTAGGTTTTATGAAAACGTCTTCTAACGATGGTAACGAATCACTATCAAAACAAGATGAACATACTGCGAAAGAAGATGAGGTGTCGGCAGATTTATCCACTAAGCCCCCTACGCAGCGAATAAGAAAACGCACACTGTTGATGGCGTTGTTATTTATTTCTATGACATTATTACTAAGCATTAAATATTGGCCAACCAGCATAGTGCCAGTGCCTGTTTTCGTGCCTAGCGAAGTTATTTACGTCAAGCAACAAAATCTAGCCAATAACACATTGCCAGTTCCGTACACAGCACTAGCTATTGATAATATGCAGTGGTGGTTAACGCAAAAAGTGTTGCACTTGCCTGGCATCAAAGTTGTCATTACCGAGCGCGAGGATTTATTCCCATTGCTAATGTCAGGCGTTGATATTGTGGATGAGAAGCACATTAAATTGCGGTTAAGTCTTTATAGAGATAGCCAGCAGAAAACTGCATTCGATATGTCGATTAATGTTATTGATGGGCAACCGCAACAAATGGCGCAAGAAATTCAACGATTTGATGACCAGTTGGTCGCACAAATATTACAGTCTACATCGCTTAAATTAAGCGATGATAGCTGTATATTTAATGACTTTGTTCATGTTAATCAGTCCAACAATCGTGAGTGTTTAGTGGTGCTTCGCCACCAATCCGAAAAATTGGTAGCGCAATTACTTATGCTAAGCCCATTAAAAGCAGAGTACAGCGGCGTATTAGCACAATTGGCTAAGCTGCAACTGAGTATCGTCAATAGTTTCCCACAGAACAGCTTAGGTTATCTGTATGCGGCTCATGCGGCTAAATTCAATAATCAACCAAAAGAAATGTTGTTGGGACTTATTAAAGCGGTAGAGCGCAATCAGAATGACACTAAAACCTTGGAAATGTTAGGTGAAGCCTATACCAAGGAGCTTTTACATCAACAAAGCTTGCAAATAACCAAGCAATTGGTTGCCTTGTATCCGAAGACCAAATCATATCAAAAAATGCTTGCCCATAACTATGTCGCATTAGGCTATTTAGCGAAGGCGCACCGACTATTACGAAGTCAAAAAATTAAGTTAGAGACACCAAGTGAGCAACTTTATTTCTCATTGCTAAATTATAATCAGCTTAGTGTTTGGACCGAGATGACGCCGCCACTTAATCCGCAACAAAAGCAATTGATCAGACAAAAACTAGATAACCAATCATTTTTTGATTTACAGCATCAGCCATCATTGCAACAACGCATTGCTAAATTAGAGAATGAACTGAGCGAACAACGCATGAATCGTTGGCAATTGGGCGCATTGTATTTGATAAATAATCAGGCTGATAATGTACTGAAATGTATTGGTGGTCGTGAAGATTATAAGCAAGTGATTGCTGGGTTTTCGATTTTCGATGATGCAATGTTTTATGTTCCGACTTATGCTAACGCTCTTTTAATGGGAGGTAAGCAGGCACAGGCATACGAAGTGCTAAACCGTTTTATTGCATACCTATTGCAGGAGCAAGGCCATGATCCTGTCAGTGTTAATTTGTGGGCATTACCATTAGCCGAAGCCTATGCATTACTTGGCGAGCACGATCTTGCATTAGCGCAAATGGCCAAGCTATTAGCCACAGGTTGGTTACCTGATCCTAGTTATCAAGTCTGGACCTTGGCCAATAACCCAAATTTAAATGCATTGAGAGACCAATGGCAATTTATTAATTTGCTTGAGTTAATCGAAAATAGAAGACAATTGATCCGCTTAAAGTTACTTGATTAGTATGTTGCTAACTAGTAGTAAAGTGCTGATTTTATAAATCCACCCTCCTTATTTGTTAACTGAAGTTGTTATTATAGTGCTTTCATCATGAAAGTTAGCTCAACATCGTTTATTTTGATTTTTTTTAAGAGAATAAACATTATTGAGCTACTATTAATCAAACGTTTTAATATCTGTTTTTATTTAATCTTAAATAACTTATATTTAGAGATTAATGGATGTTAAGGTTAAATTCAGTCGCCGCTTGCTTTAATAGCGCTACTACTAAATAGTCAGCAGATTAACCGCGTGCTTTTAGCAATTATTAGCGTGTTAATATGAATAATGACAAGTTAAACAAGGAAAATACGATGAGAAAGGTAAAATTAGCAAAGTTTGTATTAGCTCCATTAGCATTAAGCTTAATGGTTGGCATGGCCCAGGCAAAAGATGTTGAAAAGGGCTGGTTCATTCAGGGTGATATTGCACAAGCTGAAAGTAATGAAAAATCTTCTTCTTTACGTAGCGAAGTTTCAAACTTTGGTGATATTGGCACTGCCCATTCATCACAAACACGTCGTGCTTGGAAGGTAAGTGGTGGTTATCGTTTTAACAATTACTTTGCGCTAGCTGTAAATTACGCTGATTTGGGTATGGTTGAACTAGCTTCAAGCACAGGCTCTAATGCTATTTATCAAGTAGAAGCATTATCAGGCGGCGCAACCGGTATTTCTGGTATTGCCAATTGGCCTATATCTGAAAGCGTTAATCTACACGGGAAATTAGGTTATGCACATCTTAGTGCTAAACCAAATCGCGTTGGCGCCGTGCACGGTGTTAACGGCGGTTCTAACAATGACGTGTTTTTTGGCGCGGGTATGTCATTTGATTTAACCGAAAACCTATCATTGATGGTTGATTGGGAACGTTATCAGTTTGAACGTGAAACAGACTTAGTGTCTGCCGGTTTACGTTATACATTTGGCTCTGTAGCCAAGAAAAAGGCAGTAGCAGTGCCTACGCCACCGCCAAAAAAGGTTGTTCAGCCAATGCCTGAAAAACTTGAAACGGTGAAGCCTTCTCCTGTACCAGTAATGAAACCACTACGTGTTAATGTTTATTTTGACAATAACAGCAGTGTGCTAACTAGCGAAACTAAAGCGTTATTGGCTAATGTTGCATCACAACTAACTAATGATCGTATTAAAGATATCGAAATTAGCGGTTTTGCGTCAGCCACTGGTAATGCTCAATACAACCAAATGTTGTCAATGCGTCGTGCAAATGCTGTATCACAATATATTGAGAATCATTGGTCTGTTGACGGTGACAAAGTGTCTGTCAATGCTTTTGGTGAAGAACTTGCTGAAGAAGCGGCTACGGTGAGCAAGGCTCGTCGAGTACGTGTATCGATTAAGTTTAATAACCCTCATTAATACCCGCTAAAGCTCCTTTTAAAGACCCATCGTTGTGATGGGTTTTTTTTTGTTAAAAATTCCACATCTGCAGCAGACAATGGTTGAGAATCTCAGCTAAATAAGCGATCATGGCGCATATTTTATTGCATTTTTAATTCTTCTGAGGGTCTAATGAGCCAAGACACCCCCCGCGTTACTAACTTTATTCGACACATTATTGATGGCGACCTTGCTAATGGCAAGCACGCAAGTGTTGTTACACGTTTTCCGCCTGAGCCGAATGGTTATTTGCATATTGGTCACGCAAAATCTATCTGTTTAAATTTTGGTATCGGTAATGATTACCAAGGGAAAACTCATTTACGTTTTGATGATACAAATCCAGCCAAAGAAGACATAGATTTCGTTAACTCGATTAAAGAAGATGTGAAGTGGTTGGGTTTCCAATGGGCAGGCGACATTCGTTACAGCTCAAATTATTTTGAACAACTTTTTGATTTTGCGGTTGAGCTGATTAAAAATGGCAAAGCATTTGTTTGTCAGTTAGACAGCGAACAGATGAGAGAATATCGTGGTTCGTTAACGACTCCCGGCAAAGATAGCCCATGGCGTGAGCGCAGCGTTGATGAAAATTTAGATTTATTCCAGCGCATGCGAGATGGTGAATTTGCTGAAGGCTCTCACAGCTTACGTGCAAAAATAGATATGAGTTCACCGAATATTAAAATGCGTGACCCTATTATTTATCGTATTAGATTCGTCGAACATCATCAAACGGGCAACAAATGGTGTATTTACCCGATGTATGATTTCACGCATTGCATCTCGGACGCCATTGAAGGTATTACGCATTCATTATGTACATTGGAATTTGAAGATCATCGCCCATTGTACGATTGGGTGATTAATAATATTTCAATTGACGTGCATCCACAGCAAATTGAATTCTCGCGTTTAAATTTAGAATACACAGTAATGTCTAAACGTAAGCTTGCTACCCTTGTCGAAGACAAGCTAGTGAGTGGTTGGAACGATCCTCGGATGCCAACTATTGCCGGGATGCGTCGACGTGGTTATACTGCGCAATCTATCGTTGAGTTTTGTAAACGCATTGGCGTGACTAAGCAAGAAAACGTGATCGAGATGAGCGCACTTGATAGCTGCATTCGTGAAGATCTTGACGTTAAGGCGCCTCGTGCCATGGCCGTACTAGATCCAATTAAGCTAATCATTGAAAATTATCCAAGCGATTATGTTGAAGAGCTTAATGTCGCTAATCATCCTAAAGATGAAAGCATGGGTAAACGTATTGTTCCTTTTACTAAAGAGCTATTTATTGATCGTGCTGATTTTCGTGAAGAAGCCAACAAAAAATATAAACGTTTAGTCATTGATAAAGAAGTACGTTTACGCGGCGCTTATGTCATTAAAGCCCTGCGCTGTGACAAAGATGACAATGGTGAAATTACCACTATTTACTGTACTTATGATGATGAAACATTAGGTAAAAAGCCAAGCGATGGCCGTAGTGTGAAAGGTGTTATCCATTGGGTAAGTGCGAGTGAAGGGCTAAACGCAGAGATACGTGTTTATGATCGTTTGTTTAATGTACCAAATCCAGCCGCGAGCGAAGACTTTAGTAGCGTGCTCAATGCTGATTCTTTGGTCGTCTACCATCATGCGATGATAGAGCCATCACTTGCTAAAGCGATACCTGAAGCAGCCTATCAATTTGAGCGTGAAGGTTATTTTTGTGCCGATAACATAGACTCAAGCCCTGAAAAACTTGTGTTTAACCGCACAGTTGGTTTGCGTGATACATGGGCTAACGATAAAAAGTAAAGGCTGAGTGTTCATCAATGCCCTTGCTGCCCAGAAAACTAAAACCACTTCAATTGAAGTGGTTTTTTATATCTTCAATTAAGTCGATTGAACCATTCGTTAGGTGGTTAGCGACTGCATAATTTGCTTGACCGAGCTTGATAAGTCTGCGGACGATTTCGCATTTTGTTGCGACATCACTTCGGTTGCCTTAATTTCATCGGAGATTGATGTGAACATGTCATGCACATTGCCACTGACTACGCGCTGCTGCTCAGCGGTGGCAGAGTTTTGTGTATTCATCTTGTTGATGGTTTCGATTGAGCCGGCAATCGTATCCATACGTTTACCGGATTGCACAACAGCTTCAACACATGATGTCACTTGTTCCATCACTTTATGTGTCACGCTCTCTGCTTCTGCGGACTCGTTTTGCAGCTTATTGATAGTCGCTTTAATTTTCTCGGTGGACTCTTGTGTTTTATTGGCCAACGAGCGAACTTCGTCGGCAACAACCGCAAAACCTCGGCCTTGCTCACCGGCTCGCGCTGCTTCAATCGCTGCATTCAAGGCCAATAAATTGGTTTGTTCTGCAATGCCAGTGATGACTTCTAATATGTTACCAATTTCATTTGATGCAACACGTAACGACGCCAAACGAGAGACAACAGTTTCTAAACCTGTTGCTAACCGGTTAATATCATCAGTTGTTTTGTTCATTAATGATTTAGATGCATCGGTTTCTTTGGCTACCAATTTAGTTTCTTCCGCGGTCATTAGCACGTTTTGTGCAACCTCTGATACGCTGCTGACCATTTCTGAGAATGCTTGTTGCATGGCAACGATTTCACGTGCCTGACTCGCTAGTGATTCATTAGTTTGCACCGCAATAATAGCCGCATCTTCACTAAGACCTGTTAAGTCTTTAGCTGAATGAAATACACGCTCTAAAATAGTTCTCGTTTGACCGCTAGCCATCGCGAGATGTGTTTTTAGTTGTCCTACACCGTTCACGGCATCTGAATATAATTCGTTAAGTGTTGGCGAGTCGATATATTGTTTAGACTCTTTGACTAATTCGCGATATCCCGATAGTAGTGCAGAGGATATAAGCGCCATAACCAATCCACTACCTAATGTGGTGCCTAACGCCGTGATACCAGATAAATCCATGGTGTAGTTGACAATGCCGCCAATGGCGCCACCCAACATGGCACTAATTGGCAATGCGCGCGCTATTTCAATATCCTTGAACGTCATGCGCGTCGAGTTATTGTTGACTCTGTCATAAAGTTTTTGTGCGTTCGCTACGGCCGCTCGTGTTGGTGTGGTGCGCACCGACTGGTAACCAATAGGTGTGCCATTCTCTTTAATGACACTAACAAATGCATTAACCCAATAATGATCGCCATTCTTACGGCGGTTTTTAACCATCACCATATAAGGTTTGTCGTCTTTTAAATATTGCCACATTTCTGCAAATACAGGTGATGGGGTATCTGGATGGCGTATCAAATTATGGGGAGCCCCCATTAACTCTTCCTGAGTATATCCAGAATATTCTTGAAATTCCTCATTGAATAGGGTGATATTCCCCTGCAAATCGGTGGTGGAAATAAGTAATGCATTGTTGGTGAGCATATGCTCACGGTTGCTAATTGGTAAATTCGTTCTCATGGTATACTCGCTACGGCTAATAATTTATGTCGGTCATCTATAAAGATTTGATAAAGCTTAATATATAGAATCACAAGACCTTTTATAATGACTAGGGATTCCTCAAGGTAACATGTCAAACTTCGCATAGTCACCGAGCTTATTCAACGTAAAAAGTGATTTGGGTCACATTAATGTTAAGTATTTGTTCTAAATTTGTTCTGCATGCTATATGGAATTTATTTGTAGATTGTATTGCTTTGTACAAGCCTCTTCATGGATAATTAATCATAATAGCCCTGCGTAACCATCAGGTGCTTAAGACTCATCGTTATCGATTGTCACCGCACATTTTTTAGCGCTAATAGCGTTGTTTAATCGCCTCTAAAACGGATACCAGTTTGTCTAATTCTGTTATAAATGATCAAAAAATACAGTCAAGCATCAGCCGTGCATTTGCCAGTGATGGCGCATTGGCGGGCATCATTGATGGTTATCAAGAGAGACCTGTGCAAACTGAGATGGCACTGGCCGTTGGCAAAGCTATTGCTAACAATCAACAATTGGTGGTTGAAGCGCAAACAGGCACCGGTAAAACATTTGCCTATTTAATCAGCGCGATCCTCAGTGGTGCAAAGACCATTGTCAGTACGGGTACGAAGGCGCTGCAAGAGCAATTGTTTTATAAAGATTTACCCATTGTTAAAGAGGCGCTCAATAAGCCTTTAAAAACCGCGCTATTAAAAGGGCGCAGTAATTATTTGTGTATAGAGCGTCTTAAACAACAGCAAAGTCAGGGGGCAATTGGTAATGCACAGCTAGAGCATGACTTTATACTGATCAAACGCTGGTCGACTCATACGGTTAATGGCGATTTGGGTGATGTTCCCGGTTTATCAGAAACATCGCACGCCTTGCCTTTTGTTACCTCCACTGCTGATAGTTGCACCGGACGAAAGTGTCGCTATTATGACGATTGTTATTTATTACGGGCCAGACGTTTGGCGATGGAGGCCGATTTAATCGTGGTCAATCATCACTTGTTTTTTGCCGACATGGCGTTAAAGGATACAGGGTTTGGTGAGCTTATCCCCGCCACTGATTTAGTTATCTTCGATGAAGCTCATCAAATCGCAGACATTGCTTGTGGTTATTTTGGGCAATCGATCTCGACGCGGGCGATTAAGGAGCTAGCCACTGACGTTGCCTATGTTTATCACACCGAATTAAAAGACACCAAGCAGTTATTAAAAGC
Organism: Psychrobium sp.; assembly: GCA_013214905.1. Lineage (GTDB taxonomy): Bacteria > Pseudomonadota > Gammaproteobacteria > Enterobacterales > Psychrobiaceae > Psychrobium. The sequence continues at coordinate 13,247 of JABSRV010000076.1, forward strand.
CGCACAAATTGTCGAGCGATGTTGCGATCAATTACGATTGTGTTTTTCACATAAGGGCGAGCGTGGCGATTGGGCACAAGCCTCAAGACGAAATGATGTTCGTCATGCTTTCGAGCAACTAAATGTAAATTTGGATTTTCTTTATCAAGTGATAAAAATTTCCTTATCTCGCAGTGATACGCTCGACAATTGCTTCGAGAGACTGCTAGAGCTGCAATCGCGTCTCAATTTGTTTAAACAAGCTGAAAAACTCGGTTTTAGTTTTTGGTTTGAGGCAACGCGTTTACACCTACAGCTCAATATCAGCCCATTGTCTATCGCGCAAAAATTTAGCGAACATGTCAAAGCCCTCGACAGTGCGTGGTTATTTACCTCGGCGACATTAAAGGTGGATGACAAGTTTACCCACTTTGAACAGCAACTTGGTCTAGATAATCCGAGCACGTTGTCGCTGGCCAGTCCGTTTGATTATCAAAAACAGTCGTTATTTTGCGTGCCGCGATATTTACCTGAACCGGCCAGTCCGTTGTATTTTGATCAACTAGCGCAAACTACTCAAGTCTTGATAGAGGCGAGTAATGGCGGCGTTTTAATATTAGTCACCAGTTTTTCGACACTTAATCGTTTGCAAACGAGTTTAAGTAACGCCATTGAACAGCAATTGTTAGTGCAGGGCAGTGATAGCAAACAAAACTTATTGAAAAAATTTAGCGAAGATGGCAACGCCGTATTGCTAGCAACATCATCGTTTTGGGAAGGGGTAGATATTAGAGGCGATGCGCTGCGTTGTGTTATCATTGACAAACTGCCATTTGCATCCCCTGATGATCCGTTGTTAAAAGCGCGATTGGACGAAAAACGAAAGCAAGGTATAGAGGGTTTTGACGCCGTGCAAATCCCGCAAGCGGTTATTGCCTTAAAGCAGGGGGCTGGACGTCTAATTCGTGATCAACAAGATCGAGGCGCGTTAGTCTTATGCGATCCCCGTATAATAACTAGAGCTTATGGACGGATCTTCTTGCAGAGTTTACCCGATATGCGGCGAACTCGAGATCTTAAGCAAGTCATTAACTATTTAGAAGAAATTTCCGCTTAACTACGTTAGTTAAGCGCATTAAAGTGAACAAGTCATGTCAGAAAATATCTTAATTATTGATACCTCAACCGAAGCCTGTTCGGTTGCGTTAGTGCACAACAACACGCTTATTTCAGAATTTGACGTAACACCGCGCAATCATACCCGCATGGTATTACCGATGGTAGATTCGTTATTAAAGAAAGCTCAAATGAGCGTTGCTCAGCTTGATGCTATTGCCTGGGCGCGCGGCCCTGGCAGTTTTACTGGTGTACGCATTGGCACCGGTATTATGCAGGGTTTGGCGTTAGGGGCTAATAAGCCAGTAATTGCTATTTCTACCTTAGCGGCGATGGCACAACAGGCGATAGACGAGCATCAAGCCTCTTTTGTTATCTCAGCCATTGATGCACGCATGGGAGAGGTTTATTGGGGTATCTATCAAGATGTCGACGGTTTAGCGACGTTAGTTGAGCAAGAAATTGTCGCGAGCCCAGAAAAACTAACTGAGCTGGCATTGCCTGAGCAACAATATATGGCTGTTGGCACTGCATGGCTTGCTTATCCACAGTTATTGAATTTGGCTAATATTACAGCCTGTGAGGATATATTATATCCGCATGCTGGTGCGATGGCACCATTGGCGATAGAGCTGTGGCGCAGCGGCGAGGCAATGGATGTAGAAGAGGCAAAGCCAGTGTACGTTCGTGATACCGTGACTTGGCAAAAATTGCCCGGTCGTGAGTAAATAATGGACTAGGTCAATCAATCAATAGCAGTGCTCAAAAAATGGCACATGTTGGCTAACCTGTGCTAATATTTCCAACTTATGCAAATCCAAACACCACGCTCACCCAATTACC
>JABSRV010000077.1 GCA_013214905.1 Psychrobium sp.
TTACCCCCAGAAATAGCATCTGATTTATCTGCAGCATTAAGTCACAAAGATAATGCACCAAATGTGCGTGTAATAATTACCAAAGTTCGTAAGCATTTGCTGGGAGACCGTGACACCATGAAAGATCATGAAGTCATTGTTTTCCCTGTTCATAAGTGAACGTATACTCGCCGTCCACCTCAGGACGTGTCGTTATGTTTTCCCCTCCAACAATTGTGAGATTTTAATGAAGAAATTATTAATATGCACCTTAGCATGTTTATCAATGAATACTTATGCTTTAGAAAGCAGAGATACAGCAATCAATTTAGTTAAAAACTATAGCTCTACGGTTGCTTGCTCAATAAATGAAACATCGTTCAAAGCTACTAAAATCAATAATGATTATGACAGTGATTTTCTTGTTTACTGGGAAGGTGATCAAGGTTGTAACGGAGGACGAGGTACAGTGAATTCAATATATAATGTTGTCGTGAATGCAGCATTTGGGACACAAGTAGTGCTGCCAATGGTAAAACAACCAGAAATCGACCTTATTTGTATAGATAGAATGGAAACCAAAGGTGATGAAATATACCTTTATGGCTTTAGTTACGGGAAAGGTGATCTGCAAAGTTCACCCAGCACTAAAACAGTATATAGAATAAAATACGATAGTATGAAGCAGGAGTTAGCAGTACTAGGGAAATCTAACAACCCAAATACTACTATTAGTAAAAAGTGTGTAAGCCGAGTGAGGTAAATACTTGTTGGCATAAAGTGCGCAATTTTACTGCGCAATAATCACAGAAAACTGCGCACTTTGAGAATGTGAATTTATGAACGGTTTAAATATCAAATCGTTGAGATAAATTTACTGCGCAGTTTTTTTGCGCACTTCATCGAATGTGCGCAAATTTATGGCTATTTGAAGTTATTTAGCAGCCTAGACGCTGATAAATGACACTACTAGAGGTTAATGCGGGTAATTTGAATGGCAATAACGCTTGCACATCTTGCAGTGATTTATTGCTAGTGCAGTAATTGTCTTTACGTTTGGCACTTTGCTGCATAACGAACGCGGCTGCTTTGCCCGACCTATCGTAAACAATTTTAAAATATGCCGATGGCACTTTGTGAGATTCGTCAGCTTTTGGTAACGATGGCATCTCTTTATCGTATATCGGGCCCGTAATGACAAACAACGTCTTTCTATAAGTGACGGCTTTACGAACAGCATCTTCTAAGTTTTTCCAAGCACCTTGATTTAAATCTTTGTCTTGCGGTGTAATGTTGCTTAGATAGTTAAGCTCAGGCCAATATTTTGAGCCAGCAAAGCTTGCGAGTGGTGCTTGATGGCCTCGGTCTGCTTGTAACTCGCTACGATTGGCGCCTTTATAATCGCCCTGCTCTAACGTTTCACTTTTATCTAATAATGGGTCACTCTTCCATACGCGACCAGGTGACGCACCAAAATTAACTGGGCTAACTTCATAAGCAACCCAATCTGCGAACTTAGTCGTTGGATTATTGGATAGCGCGTAGAGATGCCCGAAAACCATGTCATTTTTATCTAGGCTGCTTGGACAACCTGCCGGGCAGTGAACAGATAGAATATCTGCACTAGCTGTAGAGCAAACCATCATGCTCGCAAAAACGCAGTGTATTAATTTCAAACTCGATTCCTTGTTTACTAATTTAACGTCACATTGAATGAATAAGCATAGCACTCGTTCGAGAGATTTAGATATGTCTTTTCCGGCAAGAATACGGGCAGTGAATTTCTAACTCGCTATCGCGCAAAAGCGAGATAGGGCTAGCTTTAACTCTCGGAGTGATTTGTTTCATTCACCGTACTTTTTCTAATACTTAGAACAGTAGGTCTCTGCAATATTCAACTTTTATAAATCAACAACTTAACATCGTTGTACAATCCGACCTTTGGTGCTAAATTACTGCACTAGAATGAGTGGGGCGTTAAGGCCATTTAATATCAATGATATTTTAATGCGTGTCCCTTCTTTGTTTTCTTGAAAATTACTAAACTACAGGAATATCATGTCAACAACTAAAACAACCCGAATCACCTTGCGCTATGACGGCGAAATATTTGATGGTCATAGTATGGATGCAATTCAAATTGCAGATGCAATTAAAGGACTCGCTACCAGCCTTATTCAAGCCGACAAACTTATCAATGGTGAAGAGTCTACTTTAGGCGTGGAGGTTGTTGCATTTCAGGATGGGTGCTTTGGAACAGTACTCGATATATTGCAGTCTGATGTGTCAGTGAATGACGTGTTAACGACAATGGGCTTCCTTACTGGTGTATTGGCTGGTAAAGATGTAGCTCAAGGAATGCTGGGTTATGTAAAAAGAATGAGTGGACGTAAAATAGCGGATACGGTTCGGACTGGTGGAACTACTAAGTTAACTTTTACTGATAATTCCACAATGGAAATGCCTAGTAATGTTGCAATGTTAATTACAGATAAGACTGTAAGAAGAGGTTTAGACTCGGTACTACATAAGCCTTTGATGCTTGATGGTGCTGATTCTGTGACTATTGGGTTAACAGTTGACGGGAAAAACGCGGCTGAAATGAAAGAACAAGTAGTTGTTACTAACGAAGAACATATAAGCTTTAAAGCTCCAGTCCAAACGGTTCAAACAAAAAAAGACGAGAGTGAAGAAACCTTTGATGTTTATTTTACAAGAATAAACTTTAGAGAGCGTAAGTCATGGGCTGTTCTATTTCCTGATAATTCCGAGCATGTGGTAAAAATGAATGATGATGCTTTTTTTGATCGCGCAAACAAAAATAAGCAAGAGTTTAGCAGCGAGAAGTTATTTAGTGTAAAGTTTGACGTAACAACGACAACAACAGCAGATACAGTCAAAAAAACGTATGCAGTTAATAGGGTTTTACGACATAGGGCTGATCGCGAAAATAAGCTAATACCAGACGCGGAATAAAATGAAACTATATGAATTAATCATCCTAATTATAGCCTCGCTAATTGCGTGGCCACTACTTAGTGATTTTTTTAAAGCAATAGGGTATCGAACTGCCACCTTATTCTGGAAGTCAGGCTATCCAGTGAAGTACACCTCCCCGACAGGGACAGAACAAACATTTTATTTAAGCACCGCAAGAGATGTGCTTGAGTTTACCGAAGACCCTTTGGCGTATGTCAAATCTCATAAGCTGAATCGGTAACGCACCACATGAATATGAATAATAAAAAAACGATTCAATCTGGAGGGTTAGTAACCTTTTTCAGTGGTATTTTTCTTAATATTATCGATGCGTGGGGCGTTCCCACTGAATGGAATGAAGTATTAGTTTTGCTGTGTACGCCCCTTTCATTAGTTATTACATGGGGGGTGTTACAAATTGCAAAAATTGTGGGTTCGTTTACGTTTGAAGAATGGAGATATCAAAGACAATTAGATAAAGACAGGTATCGTTGCCGAAAGGTAATTAGCGACAATGGTTCGACACCGAGCGAGAAAAAAGAAGCTAGGGAAGAGCTTAACGATATTGCTAAGTTAAGTCGAAAACATTCTAATGAGCGTCTTAAAAGACTCTCAACTGAGAGCCATAAATCAACAAATTCTTTAGAGAGCATAGTTGTTGAGTATCAAGATGACAATAAATAACGTTTACTAACCCACGTTAATACAACCCCTCTTATCATGCTGCCACACTGGCAGCACGAACATACAAACTTTCAATAAATACCACCGCGCTTTTGATGTTGCCTTTAATCTGCCCATTTATTTCCCATACCAAACCTAATCCCAAAACCAACATTGGCACGAAAAACCGTAAGGCGCTATGTGCCCCATAGCAGATTAGGTTCAATCCATACCGTAGTTCTCTATCGCTATAATTGAGTTAGTTGGTACATGCTGGGCTAAATCACAGTAAGTACTTGTTGGTACAGATCACAGTAAGTACTTGTTGATATAAAAGTGCGCAATTTAGTGCGCAGTTTTGACGGAAGTGCGCAGTTATGCAAATATCATCTTCCATTACTTTTCCTTAAAGTTCTGTTGACTAAGCTAATGTCTATCCGCGACACTATTGTTTATTGTCGCGGATGAATTATCCTTGTAAGCCTTGCCAGTACTGATTTGTCGCGTTGTCGCGGATAAGTTATGGGTAAGCGCCTTTAAAGCTGCCAAGGGCAAATATCCTTTATTTATATGATTCGATATTTTCAGCCATCAACATTAGCGATCGCTTTCGGTTGCCGCCGCAAATATCACTTCATTTGGTAAATATTGCCATTTGGGAAATTTCATTAATGAATATATATTTCTGACAACGAATAAGCCCCGTTAGATGTATTCTAGTACCGTCGTCTGACTCATACACTGAACCGCCCAATTAGCGCCATTGTCCTGTTAATTTCATACTGTTATTCCTATTATTTTGACTAAGTACCCTGTCATGCGGCCTCATCCTCATTTTGTGTTCGCTTTTTTACATTTTCATCTATCTCTAACTCCCAATTAGCTATTATTCTCAAAACCTCTGTGTTGATTACTTCATAGCTATTCGAGTAAGCGTTTTTGTTTACCCCGATAATGCGGCAACGTTTGAGCTTCGATATCTTAATGCGGCCTCTACCGTCACATGGCTGACAAACACGTTTAAGCTTAGTTAGCCCGCTGCCATGGCATTCTCTGCATACTGGACGTTCATGTTCAAGTATGGCGGCATTGATGAGCCCCTCTAGCGTTTCTGGTCTAACTTTGAAACGGTTTATCTTAATAAACAACGATAGCGACATAATGAGTGACCGAGTGATACTGGCTCGTTTGTTTTGATTGCCTACGTACCGGTAAAGCGCCCAGTTAGTTGGGTCAACCTTAAGTCCGCACAATGAATATGCTGCAGCTCGCCAATCAATTACATCAAGATTGTATGTTTGGCCACCTAGCTCATAGCTTTGTGCCTTTAGTGCCATTCTTGATACTAATACTTTCGGTTGCATAGCGTTTTCCCCTAAGCTACTTTCTCTTTTTCACTTTTATATGTTTGTCTTAACCAATAGACCATTAATCCATGTTTTAGCCGTTCCTTATGTGGCTTTTCTTGCTCTTTTCTAAGCTTGAATGCTTGTCTTAACCAAGTAACCATTAATCCTTGTTTAACTTGGTCCGTTGTTGCTTCAATGACTATCCAGCCTAACAATTGTGCCGAGTTCATCTTTACTCGATCTTCTGTAAAGCCTTTGCCTCTTGTATGTCTGCCTTTGCTAAATACGCCGCCGTGAATCTCTAACGCGACAAATGAATCAGGCCATGCATAATCAAAGCGCCACCGTCGTTTATCGTGAAATCTCACTTCTTCTTCATGCCATGGAAACTCTCTTAACAAAGCATCTACTTCATATTTTAAAATTTTGGCCTGTTTCTTACTTCGACTACTGCGCTTTGATTTTTCCATGGCTCTTAGTGCGTGGTAGTCTTTTAATCTCATAGCGTTAACCTAGTTTTAATAAACCTTGTTCAAAGAAACTGGCGAGTGTTTCTTCTAGTGCGCGTAATTGCTCTAGCCTTACCTCATCAAAACCCATTGTTCTTGTTCTTCTATCAATCTCATGGTGGCATGCGCTACATGCATATACGGCAAAGTAATCATTACATTTCATGCCCATTCCGCGAACTTTACCAATATGTGATAAAACTGTGGTTTCATCATTAAAATTACATATGCCAGGTAGTCGTAATGTGCAGTCCTGCCCTCTGGCGCTATCTTTGATTTTTTGGCTGCGGATCATCATAATTGCCCCTCACTTTTTAACATTAGCTTTTGAAATTCGCTGGCTCGTGGGTTCATATACTTGATGCCACGCTCTATCATGTATTCCTGATGGCGCATCATAGCCATAAACCGATGACCTTTAGGCGCTGCGACTAACCCATCATGTGATTGTTTAGCCCAGCTGTAACGATTACCGTTTGCGTCAGCACCTAACCAGTGAAAAGTAAAACATTCGTGCGCGTCATTCTTGTTGTACTGTCGTTCTCCGTACCAATCGCCATTAGGCTTAACGAGTAATGGCATAACTGCACCACGCATTGCCATATACTGCGCGGTCGAGCTCATCCAAGAACGCCAAAGCCTAGCCATCCCCCACTTACCAATAAATGCACTTTCTACCGACACGACAACTTGGCCATGTTTAGCGACAAGAATTTTAATCTTATCTAATCCATCATTGAGTAACGCACTACTAATCACTATCTGAGTGGCCATGGCTACGCAGCTTGTGGATCAACATTAAGAAGATAGCTAAACACTTTGCCGCGGACTTTAATCTCAATTTCGTATCCGTGATCAACGATTTCTGCAATTAACTCTGAAAGAACCGTCTCTTGATATATTGTTAGTTTGTCCATAATTTCGATGTTGGTGTGCCAAATACCATCATTTAGTAATGCAAATACTCTGTGCCATAGTAGATTAGTCATCAGTGTTTCCCCCGAAAGCATTTAACGCCTTCTTTAGCTGTCGTTTCAGCACCTGAGCGCTGTTGTCTTGAGATGATTTCCGCTTGTTCGATATCAATTAACCACCCGCTTACCATATCTAAGTAGCTTGTCCCTATTGGGCCATGGCGATTAGCATCTAAAATAACTTCGGTTAAGCCGCCTAGCGGCGAGTCGTAGTTGTATGTTTGTTCACGGTAGAGAAGAATAATGCGGTCGGCATCTTGCTCAATCTGGCCTGTTTCTCGAAAATCTGACTTTCTAGGACGTTTATCACTTCGAGCATCTACCGAACGATTGAGTTGTGCGACCAATAACACCGGCGATTTTAAGTCTTTCGCCATGTTTTTTAGCCCTTTGGTAATCAGCCCATAACCAAGGTCTGTACGGTCAGCTTTTTCCGGTGGCATCAACGTTAAGTAATCAACAACAATGAGTCCTAAACGCCCGTGTTTAGCGACCAGTTTTCTACATGAATATCGTAGTTTACTGAGGCTTAGATTTGTTCGATCATCGATATACATATCAGCGTTTGTAAAACCACTAAGACTGTTACCTAGCTTTGCATAATCTGATTCTGGCAAAGGCCGATAGAAACTGTCTGTGTCTAACCTCGCATCTTGCGAAATGTAACGCTCTAATACTTGCTCTTTGGCCATTTCCATTGAGAAAATCACTACCGGCTTTTTCAGCACTAAACCAACATGACTAGCCCAACGAATAGCAAATTGTGTTTTACCCACCTTTGGCCTCGACCCAAGTACAATTAAGTCTGTTATGTTTATCCCTCTTGCGCCGAGCAAGGCATCAAGCGCTGGTATACCTGTTGTCATCCCCGCCATATTCGGGTTGTTAATACGTTCTTCAAGTAAATTCAGCCAATCTGCCGCCATATCTCTAATCGCTATCGGCTCGTTATTAGCGTTTGCGGAATTCACATCGATTGTATTCATCAAGCTTAAAATCGTTTCTAGCTTTTCGCTGGTATCGCCATTGTCAGTAATAACCGCAATTGCTTCTTGCAGCTTACTCATCGTGTTGCGCTCTAACGCTTTTTCTTTGATGATTTGTGCGTAACCATGAATGTTTGCAGCACTGGGTGTTTCCTTGGCAATTGTTCCTAAATAATTAAAATGATTCTGGCCAACTTCCTCCAGCAACGTTAATAAATCGGTCGGTTGTTTTCTCTGGTGCAAACGCTGTGCGCCGCTAAAATATTCTCGGTGATCGCTTCGATAAAAATCGGTTGATTTGAGTGTTGAAAATACGCGATCGGCAGTGGCAGTATTACCACCCAAAATCATCAATGCGCCTAGTAGCGATTGCTCTGCCTGCAGGTTGAAACTTTCCCAAGCGCTATTCATCGTTACTGTCCTTGAAGTTGCCTAGCGTTCCCTCTTGCGCTTTACGAAATGTTTTTAAGCGTAATATATATTCGATATCGTCTCGCCATCCACGATTACCGCCACCAAATACCCACGAATGGCTATCGCGGTTAAGCCAAAGCCAATTAAAATATTCTTCAACGTACTCCAAGGCGTGTTTGCCATGGCTAGCCCAAAATTGTTTTATGCGGCGTTTACGATCACCCTCGATGTCTTGCATGTCGACAAGCCGTAGTTGGTTAGTGCCAGTGTTGACTAAAATGTTTTTATACAAGTTCCAAATGGCTTGATACGGGACTTTAGATTTTGGTTTGTTTTTAGGGGGAATTTCTTCTTGCTGGGATGGTGAGTTTAATTCGTCAGAATTCGACATAATCTTTAGATCTTTATTGTTTATTAGATCTTCTTGTTTCTTTAGCGATACCTCATGCGATACTTTAGCCGATACCCCATGCGATACTGAACTACTCTCTAACCCTTGTTCAGCGTGACTTTCATGCGATACCCCATGCGATACTTTAGGCGACACCCCATGCGACACCGTTTTTTGCTGATATTTACTGTAATTTTTAACAGTGATTATGTAGAAAACTACCCGCCCTTTTTGGATTAAATCCAGCTCTATAAGGCCGGTCTTTCTGAGCCATTTAAAACAACGAGACATTTCTTTTTTTATTGAAGATTTGGGGTTTCGATAGTCTTTATAGAGTTTTGTTACCCCTAACTTCGTTGCTAGATCCATAGAAGTTGTAACAAACTGACCAACATTAAGGTTGACGGTTTTTGTTCGGTACTCAATAGAACACGGCTTAAATACTGCCTTTCGAATAAGATATTGAGCAATGGACATACAAACAATGTCCAATGACCATTCTTGATGATCTATATTGCGATACTGCAGCACATAGCCGCCTTTATCTTTTTGCATTTTCCGTCGCTCCGCTAACTGCGGGTTGAGATCAAATACCTCTGCTGCATCAGACATAACAAGCCCCTACATTACAAGACAGTTATCACTCCATTGATAAGTAGAAGACCTATCCCCGTATCGCTGGGGTGCGAATGTGATCAGGTTTTCTTTCGCCAAGAATCACAACTTGGCTATGGCAATATTGAGCGCATACGAATTTCCGTTAAATTTGCTGCTACGCTTATAACTCGCCATGTGGCAGTGGCGACAGCGAAAGTAAATAACTTGCTTGCACGTATTCGTCGACCCTACGATATGGGTACAAGTTGCTTATCTTTCCTCTGCCGTCAGAGTTTGCAAGGCTCTGAACTCTCACATCCTTATCTCAATTCGGATGCTGGGCGCCTGGTGTCCGTATTATCGTGAGCAATTATCATGAAAATACAGATTTCCATTAAAGTCACCGTGGATATTGCAAAAATTATCAGCGCTATTTGTGCTGTTATTTATTTGCTCTATTCAACCGGCGTACTTTAAGAAACAAGTCCTAGCTACCTTAGGTAGCTAGGCATTACGGTAAACGTTTTCGACGACTGAACCGTTTGAATTTTCTTTCTAACGATTCGATATGAGCCCAAATCATAAAACCTACTGCGACATTCAATATCACTAAGAAAAACACCATGGCATATAGCCAATGAACTTGAGTATCTAAGTTCATATTTATTCTCCGTTTAACTACTAATTAATCGGGTGTCGAAGATTGTCACCTAAACCCTCTTTTCGAATGCTATATTTGTTAGCAACATCACCATTGTTGATAACGGAATAAAATTTCAGGGTGTCACCCCTGATTGTCGCCAATGACACAGCGGCTAAAGGGTGTAAATCACCTGACGCTACTTGACGGTTTTCCGTGGATCGGCACCACGATATCAAATGCCTCAATAAACCCTTAAGTTAGCCTCTTGTGTTCGCATCCGTTGCTAGTGTAAAACACCGGTTAACGGCACTAGCGACCGCCCGCAAGGCGGTATATAAATACGAGTCTTTCATGACTCAACCGGTTGAGTCGGTTTAATGGCGAATTTCCCATGAAAACTATACTCACCATAGAGATTAAGATTAATGTTGCCGCAATTATATTGGCCATAATTAAACTAATATTTTGCATCACAATCATTTTCCTTTAGTTTCTAAAAGCCCTGAGAGGTTTGCAAACCTCTCAGGCACCTTCCCCACAAAACCGCTCACCGCTTGATTCTCAAATGACTCGAATTGAAACATATCTATCCAATTTGCTATACTGTTTACCCCTGCTAATAAAGAGGTTGCTACCCAATGAATGTTATTGATATGTTGATTAGCGGCGAACAAAATGGCGTCAGTCTCAAATATGTTGCTTATATGCCGAGTGGCGCTGGTAATCAGCCTCCCCCTAACGTTATTGTTATTGGTGGAGGAGGTGGTGATGGACAAGAACCTAATGGAAGCGACAACCAAAATGGCATCAGTGGTGACTTTATTACTCTGGTACTGGTTGCTTTTATCGTTTTTGTGATATTTCGTAAGCGTAAATAATCGCATTAGGCTATGCCATCCACTGGGTATAGATCTGGACGTAGTTGCTGCCTAGATACTCCTGTAGACTCTTCTATTGATAATACAAACTCAGCAGGAGTAACCCCTGTTTCATAAAGCCAAGACCATATGTTTTGCTGCCTTTTACCAATCAATTTAGCTAATTTAGTTTGAGAGCCAGCAATTTTTACTGCGTTCAACAAAATGAGATTTTTGCATTCAAGTTCTGGCATTATTCATTCTCTAAAATGTTAACCACACCAATAATACCCGCGCACTTGTATTTAGTCAATATAAACATGTTTTAACTAGTAGTTTGACTACCCCTCTACTTGTTTGTACACTTACAAGTAAGTTTGTATAATTTGGGTTGAAATTAATGAATTTGGCTTTTGATATGTCGAACACAAATAATGAAGATACTATTGGGTGGCGAATACGTTTCGCACGAAAAGCTGCTCGATTAACTCAAACGGAACTTGCTAGATTGGTCGGTCTAAGTCAGCAACAGATTGGTAATATCGAAAATGGCGGCGGCGATTCCTTTAAAATGGTTGAAATAGCTGATGCGATTGGTGAGTCTGTCTATTTTTTGAAAACAGGCGAAAGGAATTCAGAATTTAAAGTTGTAAATGCTGAAAAATCAGATACGTTCACCATGTCTGAGATTGAACTTGCACTGCCCAAAGCGATGAATGATACAATGACCGCGGCATACAAAATATTATTATCAAAGGGGAAAAGTGGTGTGGATGGACTAAAAGACAAAGACTTAATTTTAGAGTTACTTACCACGGCATTGACTGCAGAGTTAACCGGTGATTACTTAACGGCGAGTTTTACAAAAGGATTACGTTCTAACAAGGAGTAAAAGTAGAAGCTATTTGGAACTCTTAGCGACACCAAGCTGCCTAGCTCGTTGTATACACTCCCTTAACGATGACTGGATTCTTAGTTGTTCTGAATTTACAGCGCTTCCATTTATAAGGTTCTCATCAAATTCCACTTGAGAAAAAGCTAAATCCACAATTTCATCTTTTAGATCATTCTTTAAGGCATTATTAATAGATAGAACATTATTATCTTCGGAAACTTTTAAAGTCCCACTGTTAATATCCAAGTCTATATCCGTCTTTTTATTATTGTTTTTTCTAATAATAAAACCGATAAAGCAAACGATACCAAGGGGTATTAAAACAAAAAAATCAACCACTAAATGACTTCCTTTTAAGTGACTTAAGTTTCAATGAAGCAGCCTTGACAGCTATAAAAAACACTAAAACTGCAACAATCAAATTAATAGAGGCAATACCATAACTATATAACTCTGGTATAAATGGTATGTTTTCATATTCTTGTCTTGAGACTCCTCCAATGATTCTAATCGCATATTCGACAAATTGAAGAATTGAAAGCACAAAGAATGACAAGAGTATTGTTTTGGTCATTTTTTTCTGTTTTAAGCTAAATGCTTCATGCCACTTTACTATTAGAACTACAGTTATTAGATTTATGACTATAAATCCCAAGTACCAAAGATGTCTAACAAGATCGATATTGCTACCTAACATAGTTCGTAACTTAGCACCGGTTAGATTTGATACTAAGTTAGACAACACCACACAAATGATACCAATCATGGGGCTACTTACCTTTAGAACGACAGTTCGTTCAGAAATACTCACCTTACTGATAGCATAAACAACAAGGGATATAGCCATCAGATTCGAATAAAAAACCTTTTCTCCAAACCAAAAAAGATAATACATAGCATCAAATTCCATGATTAGTGATCCTTGAGTTATTTAGGAGGCCGCCCACCACCGCCATTCCCACCTGTACCACCGGTGTCGTCATTATCAGTATCACCAGCAGCGACCCTAGTAGCAGACTGTTTTAATCCCCTGCCGTTTAAACTTGTAGTATCACGTTCGACGTCTATAGATCCCAAATCAATGCTTTTAGTCTGGTTATTCATAACTTCTTTTTTTTTATGCACTGGTTAAAGTAACCGCACTATCCGACTCTATTTTCATCACAACTCCTGGATTTGTTTTTTGAAAGCGATTACCACAACCATACACATAAAACAATAAAATACAACTTAATACAAGTTTTACCTTTACATTTAACAATTACACTTGTATGTTGGGTGCGTAGGTTGTTATTTTAAAGTGGTTTTGACATTTATTAAAACTAGTAATCATAGTCCTAAAAGTACTCCTTTTATTTAGAAGTGTAGTCATGAATTTTACTGAAGAATGTGAAACTACAAAAACTAGGAAGTAGGTAGACCAAACATACATAAATAGTAAATCTGTAAGTATTACTAACACAGGAGAGAATCATGAATATCAGTAAATTAGATAATAAAGATTTTTATTACACCTGTGGGGATATGCGTTTCAAATATCTCACTACAGTTGATGACGATATGCGAGGAACAACAATCGAGCTAGAACCAATATCTGTTAAATACGTATTTAACGATCATGAAGTTTCGTGTGAAACGCTTGATCATTTAGATATGGACACAATAGATATGCTCGCCCAGAAAAAGGCAAACAAAATGTTTATGTTGGCTGCCTAAAGCAAGCTGTTAATCCCGTCCAAGATTAACAACGTTAAAATGGAGTAGATGTCATGATTCATATTAACTCACCACAACAAAGCGACATTGTTAAATTACTCGCTAAAGCTCATTGCATTGCAATTGATGCGTCCTTATCTCGAACAATTGAAATGCCGATCCATGTTTTTGTGCATTACTCTGGTAATACAAATGCTATTTATCTCACTGTTACGCGATGCGCCGATTATTCTAATAAAGATATTAGTGCTGAGCTTTTGTTTAGCAAAACAGTTTATTTGGGATGGGATAATCCACTACAAAAATTACGTAACGCTTTAACAGCGTTAGAAAGCACACTCGCTAACATTACAAAAAAAGCAACATTGGAGGTGAGTCATGGATAGCTCAGCTAGAGAACTCCAAGAGCCCTTTGATGAAGATGATATTGAATGGCGTGTCCAGCAAGCCGGTATTACAAATGGTAGAGCATGGGTAATGGCCATTCCATATGTCACGGCAAGAGCAGTTGAAAGTCGCTTAGACAACCTATTTACGCCATTTGGCTGGCAATTGACTCAACAGGCCACACCAGACGGAAAAGGTTACCTGTGTGGCTTATCCATACTTCACAACGATAAATGGATAACAAAATGGGACGGCGCTGAATATACCAACATTGAACCATTAAAAGGTGCGTTGTCTGGTGCATTAAAAAGAGCAGCCGTTGTTTGGGGGATTGGTCGATACCTCTATCGCCTAAATGTCGCATTTGCTGATTGTCGAATAATCGATAATAGGCATGACTGTATTGGGAATTTTCATACAGTAAAAGAAAGAAACAGCAAAAAGTTGTTAGGCTATATTGATTGGGTATCGCCAATGTTACCTAACTGGGCATTACCTGGCATAGAAGGAGATAAATATATTGAGAAGATAAATAGCTCTAACGATATATCAGAGCTTAAAGGTAATTTTTCAGCTGCTTATACCTTTGCTAAAACATTTAACCGTTCTGATTTAGCCAAACAATTTACTAAAGCAAAAGAAGCGACCAAGGCACGTTTAAATCAAGAAGCCGCTGACAATGTCACTCCGTTATATGAATTAACCTCAACATGGCTTAATCAACAACTAAAATCTCTGTCTTTAATTCCTAATGCATCAGCTGTTGAAACAGTATGCGAACGAACTAAAGAACAACTCACCGCCAAATGCACAGGCCAATACTTTGATACCGCCTCATTATTTGAGCGACTCAATGATGCAAAGCAATCACGCATCAAGGAATTTAAAAATAAGGTAGCAGATCATGGATAAATCACAAAGCACTGCAATTACGAATGTATTTGCTAATGAAATTACCGAACAAGGTTTGGCAGAACTACGCAAAACTTATCCTAGTGACGTTGTACATGATATGTCAGATATGGTGCAGTTTAAAGCAGCGAGGCTAATACGCACAGAGCGCAATAAATTGTTAGAGAGCATTAAACGCCGCCGATTAGATGTGAAAGGTGAGGTAGAGACAGTTGCTAACAAACTAAGTGAAGAAGTTACTGATATTTACAGCACCATTGTTATTCCATTTGAAATTGAATTAGAAAGGCAGCGTGTAGCCAAAGAAAAAGCCGAAAAGCAAAAACGAACGCTGTTAACTAAACAACGTATTCAAATTAAGGAAATTAACAATTGGGTAAATGAATGTATAGGTAAATCGTCACAAGAAATATCAAACATCATTGAAGCCGTCGATTTAATCGATACAGCTTGTTTTCATAAAGACATCATCCATGAGGCTATTGCAGTAAAGAAAGACACACTTAAAGCTTTGGCGGATTTGCTTGCTCAGGAAATTGCTAATGAAATGATCCAGCAAGAGCGTGAACAACATGAATTTGAAAACCGTCTAAATGCGCTGCGCATGATCCCAATTGATTACTTTGATAAACCAGCGAATGAGATTAGCGAAAGAATCTCAGAACTTAGCCAACATTCGATTAGCCGCGATGAATATGGCGCTAAATACGTTGATGCCATTGGCGCCCAAAAAGAAGTACTTAAAAAACTAAACGTGATGTTAAACCAAGCACAACAACTGGCAAGCACAGCGTTACATTCTACTGAGCAAGTTCAAATTGATGAACCAGTAGAGCAGCAGACAACTATCACTTCGATTACTGATGAATTAGC
>JABSRV010000078.1 GCA_013214905.1 Psychrobium sp.
TGTTCCCAACGGGTAATTTGGTTGCCGACTTAGTGGTGCCGACTGACGTCGTTGAAAGCGGCGTATTAAAAGCGACGATGATTAACGCGGGCATTCCTACCATCTTTATCAACGCGAAAGACATTGGTTATAACGGCACTGAATTGCAAGAAGCGATTAACGGCGATTCAAAAGCGCTGGCGATGTTTGAAAGCATTCGCGCCCATGGCGCCGTGCAAATGGGGCTAATCAAGCATATTGATGAAGCAAGTAACCGTCAGCACACACCAAAGGTTGCCTTTGTTAGCGACGCGGCTGATTACGTATCATCAAGTGGTAAAAACATTGCCGCTAGCGATATCGACTTACACGTTCGTGCGCTGTCGATGGGAAAATTACATCACGCAATGATGGGCACCGCAGCCGTAGCCATTGGCACTGCCGCCGCTATTCCTGGCACCTTGGTTAATTTGGCCGCTGGTGGTGGTGCCCGTAATAGCGTTTGTTTTGGGCACCCGTCAGGCACCTTACAGGTCGGTGCAGAAGCTGAACAACGTAACGGTCAATGGACTGTCACTAAAGCAGTAATGAGCCGTAGCGCTAGAATATTGATGGAAGGCTGGGTGCGCATTCCCGGCGATAGTTTTTTATAAACGCGATGGTTGATGGTGGTTACAAATTCAATTAAATAACGTATTAGCGAATGGTGAAATGATGTTGCGATGGCTGTGCTTAGTGTTATTGTTTTTTGGTGCTTTTAGTGCACAAGCAGGGCAATTGCGATCTTTTACCAGCGACGGTTGCAGCTCATTTCCCGATGGCACCTTATCACAGCGCAGCCTATGGTTAGAATGTTGCCAACGCCATGATTATGACTACTGGCAGGGAGGCACGACGAAGCAGCGTGTTGATTCAGACAAAACTCTCAAGCAATGTGTAGCAAAGGTCGGGAAACCGACATTAGCATTGCTGATGTTGGCGGGTGTACGAGTGGGCGGCACGCCGTATTTACCCACTAGTTTTCGTTGGGGATATGGCTGGCCGTACCCCCGATTTTATGGTGCGCTAACTAAAGATGAGCTAAAACAAGTACAACGTTTGAGCGTGTCGCTGCCGCATTTTATAAAAGAAAACTAGTCGTCTAATCGTGCTAAGCCTGCGGCTAAATCTTCGATTAAGTCATCAACGTCTTCTAAGCCAATGTGCAGGCGAATAACCGTGCCTGTCTCGGTCCATGGCTTAGCAGTACGTAAACGATCTAGCCCATTTACCTTAAGAATCAAACTCTCAAAACCGCCCCAACTAAAGCCCATTTTAAAATGACGCATGCCGTCCAATAGACGGACAATCGCCGCGTCATCACCACGATTTAAAATAAATGAAAACAGACCATTACCGCCGCTAAAATCACGTTTAAAGAATTCATGCCCCGGACAATCTTCAAAAGCAGGGTGCAATACTTTATCAACCGCAGGGTGACTCTTGAGCCAATGGGCTACTTTAAGTGCGCTTTTCTCGTGTTGACGCATGCGCACGCCTAATGTGCGCAGGCCTCGTAGCGCAAGATAACAATCATCGGCTGAGGCGCATTGGCCGAGTAAGTAACTGTGTTCACGCAAGGTTGGCCAATGTTTTTCATTGGCGGTGGCAGTGCCCATCATCACATCGGAATGACCAACAATATATTTGGTCGCCGCTTGAATCGAAATATCGACGCCATAATCAAAGGGTTTGAAGTTGATGCCGCTGCCCCAGGTATTATCAAGCATCACAGTGATATCTGTTTGGTGAGCAATGGCAGCCAGTGTCGGTACGTCTTGCACTTCCATGGTATTAGAGCCGGGAGATTCTAAAAACAAGACTCGGGTATTGTCTTGAATAAGCGCCTTAATACCAGCGCCAATCATTGGATCGTAGTAGGTGGTGGTGATACCCATATTCGCGAGAATTTTATTACAAAAATCACGTGTCGGCTCATAAGCCGTATCAACCATTAATAGATGATCACCGGTTTTTAGAAATGACAATAACGCGCTGCTAATTGCTGCCGTGCCACAAGGGTAAAGGGCGCAGCCGACACCGCCTTCAATTTCACACATCGCGTCACTAAAGGCGAAACTGGTGGTCGTGCCGCGGCGACCATAAAATAAGGTATTGTTGGCGCGATTTTTAGTAGCGTGCTGCATTTTCTCGACGCTATCAAAAATAATGGTAGATGCGCGCTGAATCACCGGATTAACACCGCCTTGCGTCCATGAGTCTTTGCGACCAGCAGCAATAATTTTAGTATCTTGTTTCATTTTATGATTAACCCTTGGGACGTCTGGAAGTCCATTAAACAAGATAATGTATTGAGTTGCACCCTATTTCTTTAGATTATTTTATTGTTGAATCGGCGTTTATAGATTAAGACGTTATCGACTGAGGTGAGGGCACATCTACCTCCCAATTTGTTTTTAACTCTGCGTAGCGCGTTCTACCTAATGGAATGTTTTCTCTATTATTGAGTTCAAGTGAATAGTTGCTGCCGCCAAGTTTTTTTAAGGTCTTTATTTGCTGTAAATCAACCGCGTAAGATTTATGAACGCGTTGGAATGTAGGAGGCAATATCAGCAATAGCCGTTCAAGATTTTTATCGTGCAGTTGTATTGCACCATCGGTTAGATGCAGTTCACTGTAATGGCCTGAGGCTTGAATATAGATAATGTCATTAATGTCGATCATTTCAATGCTGCCGTACTTTTTTATCGCTAGATATTTTAGCTACGGAGTCGACTGAACCCTTTGTGATGTAAGTTTTCCAATGCTTGTTGCAGACGTTTTTGTTTAAAGGGTTTTGCGATAAAGTCTTGCGCGTCTTCAATCGTCATAAAATGTTCGAGCGTGGTGACTTGCTGGCCAAGAATGTTTTGGCAAAACATCATAATGCGCCGCGCCACCATGATTTCATCTTCAATGACTAAAATTTTCATTCACAGCTCCGTATTGTTTGTGCTTTTTAGGCAGAGTAATTTGGGGTAGCCAGTGGTCATGCTCATTCAATGATCTGATGAACCAGTTATCCTCAAAAATCCCGGTCAGGCTAGACTCTATGTATTTGAGTCCGGTGCCGGTATTTAAGGCTGCAGTTGACGAGTGAGCCGCCATTGGTGATTTTAATGTCAGGGTAAACGACTCACCTTGTTCGATACAACTGACCGTAAAAATGGTGATTGGCGTGATATATCTATTATGGCTAGAGAGGTTTTTATTGATTTAGCAGCAACACTTTATTATCACGTGATTTATAGTTGTGTTCGGCGTGCTTTTTTGCAATTGAATTATGAGTGTCTAATAATTCACTATTTCCCATCGTTAACTGACCAATTTTAGCGTGTAACATGTCGACCTCCTTGCCGTTATTATCCTTGGCTAGGGAGATTTTTCATCAAATATCGACGAGGTGTACTTAAGGGATTCCTGCTTCCTGGTGGTAATTTGGTTGGCATGAAGACAAAATTGCCGTGTTAACTCTGATAAAGTTTTATCCCCTTTAGCAGCGGCTAATGCAAACTTAGCTTTAAACTCTGGTGAGTGGTTTCTACGTTTACTAGTCATTATCTGCTCCAGCTGTGATGCTAGTTATTAAAACAGATTACTTACTTAAGATTATTTCCGATTTTTAGGGGCCACTTCTGTTCTCTAGCTATAATTATTTATTGCATATTGTATACAATATAAAGTATAACAATAGCCGTTAACTAATTATTCACATGTTAACGCACGGATGTAACATTTACGCTTCATCAGGTTAACGACTGCAAAGCAAGAAACTTCGGTGTTGTGTAGCGTAAATGTTAGTTGTTACATAAAAATTAAACAAGGAGTTCAGAAGTGTATAAAAAACATATAATAATGCTAGCTTGTTCCTTAGCACTCACCTGTAGTTTTGCTACAGCAGCCGATACAAATGGAAATGGTGGGCTTAAAGCACCGCTTAACAAGCTTAAACCGCTTAGTAAATCGTCATTTATAAAAAGTAATAACAGCGAAATTTACGCCCCGGTTTCTAAAAAAATTCATGGCGCACACACCAAGCATGACAATGTCAGCAGAGTTCCTAATAAACTCATGACATTATCAGATAGTAGCAAGGCCGCTGGCGAGTCTGCGTGTGATGGCTATAGTGATATGGCGAACATGACAGGGGAAGCCCTGTTTAATTTTATTCGTATTAGTAATACTAATTGTATTTCAGAGCTTTATCAGAAAAATGATGCAGTTGCTGTTGCCGTTTACAATGCCAGCAAAGTCATCGATGTTGCTCAGCGTGCTGAGACAATGGCGACCATGTATGACAGTCGTACGGGCGATGAAATGAACAAGTTGTTCTATTTCTTACGTGGTGCTTTTTATATTGAATATTATAATGATGATTTAACTTATACGGATCAAGGACCAAAAAATGCGCTGGCTAACTTGCTAACCGCATATAGTGAAAATCCTTATTTTTTAGATTTATCTGACAATCAAGCGGATACCTTAGCCGAATATTTTATTACCTGGGACAGCTCTGGTAATTATTACGATAGCGTAAGTAGCATCACTGCGTATTTGAAAGCATTTAGTCCAGAGTATCTAAGCAGTTATGGTCATAGGAATGCATTAACCAAAGCGTTAACAACACTCTACCGTGGTAATTGGGATGCTACCTATACTAAAGCTACTGAAGAATATACTGAATTGCTCAATGCGCTAATTAAAATAGCGACTTCAGAATATATCTATAATTCTGACTTTGCTTACGAGTCGACCGATGCCTTCCATGAATTTGGTCGATTCCTAGAATATCAGCAATATTGGGATCTATCTGAAGCGTTAAAAACTAGACTCAATGACGGTATCATTCAATACATGAATAACTTTGAACGAATGTCAGCACAATGGGTTGACGCTGCCGGCTATCTTGAATATTACAATGCAGGTGAATGTGAAAAATTTGGGATTTGTGGCTGGAAAGATGAATTAGAAAATTCTGTTCTATCAATTAATTATTCATGTAGCGATACGATTAATATTCGCGCGCAACAATTGACAAATACAGAGCTGCAAGCATCTTGTGAGCTAATGGGCACAGAAGAAAAACTATTCCACAATATGTTGACCACTAATAATCAACCCGTTGCAGATGATCTAAATTCAAACTTGGAAGTGAATATTTTCAATAGCTATGATGATTATAAACAGTTTGCAGGAGTTATTTTTGGTATTGGTACCGATAATGGCGGTATGTATTTAGAAGGGGATCCGTCACAAGAAGGTAACCAGGCTCGTTTTATTGCCCATGAAGCGACGTGGACAGAAGATATCTTAGTATGGAATCTGCGCCATGAATATGTACATTATTTAGATGGACGCTTTAATTTATATGGCGGTTTTAATCATTTTGACAGTACTACCGGTAAATCTGTTTGGTGGTCGGAAGGACTGGCTGAATATATCTCTCACCAAAATCGTTACGATGATGCCATCACGTTAGGGCGTAACCAGACCCATACATTGAGCGAAATATTAGCCAATAATTATAGTAGTGGTTCCGACCGAGTCTATAAATGGGGCTATTTAGCCGTGCGCTTTATGTTTGAAAACTATCGTGGTGATGTTGATCAATTACTTAGCCATGGTCGTAACGGTGATGTCACCGCTTGGTTAGCATTTATCAATGATGATATTGGTAGCAATTACGATGCTCAATGGCTTGAGTGGTTATTAACAGTGACCAGTAATGATGAGCCCCTTGATGGTGATGTAACCATTCCACCAACTGAGCCGACAGAATGTACAGAAGATGCGTGTGATCCTAGCAAACCAGACTTAGTCGATGGTATCACTAAAGTTGGTATCGATGGTAAACCAGCTTACTTCACTATATGGGTGCCTGCCGGAACTGAGTCTATTCGTTTTAGCACTCAAGGTGGAACTGGAGATGCGAACATTTACGTCAAAGCGGGTTCTTGGGCAACTGCCAATGATTTCACTTACAGTTCTGTAAATGTGGGTAATGATGAAACAGTAACGATCACTGATGTCACTGCGGATCAATATTATTATGTGACGTTAGATTCAGACACTAGTTTTGAAGGTGTAAACTTGCTACCTGAGTTTAATGTTTCTACTGTGCCGACCGAACCAACCGAATGCATTGAAGATGCTTGTGATCCTAGCAAACCAGACTTAGTCGACGGTATCACTAAAGTGAGTATCGATGGTGGTCAAGCTTACTTCGTCATTTGGGTACCTGCAGGGACAGAATCTATTCGTTTTACTACTCAAGGCGGAACTGGAGATGCTAACATTTATGCTAAAGCGGGGTCTTGGGCGACGGCCGATGATTTCACTTACAGTTCTGTAAACGTAGGGAATAATGAAATAGTCACGATCACTGATGTTACTGGGGATCAATATTATTATGTGACGTTAGATTCAGACACTAGTTTTGACGGCGTGAACCTGCTACCTGAGCTTAATGTTTCTACTGCACCAACCGAACCCTTAGAACCGATTAACAAATGTATCGAGTTAGGCTGTCAAACCCTTGAATCTGGTGTTGATGTTAAGCGGATTAAAAGCGACAGCCAAGTCTATTTCTCTATTTTTGTACCAAAAGATGTTCGAAAAGTAAAATTCAGAATGAAAAAAGGTAAAGGCGAAGCTGACATGTATATTAGCCGTGGTTCTCTACCAACAGCTGATGAATATGATTTTGCTAATATCAGAGACAGAAAGAAAGAAAAGGTTGTTATTAGAAACCCAGAAGGCGGTGAGTATTATTATATTATGCTCAAAGCTCGAGAGGGCAACTTCAAGGTTCGTTTGAAGGCTGTCATCTTCGAATAAACTATATAAGTTAGTTTACTAAATAATATCCTTTCCCTTTCGGCGGCAAGGATATTTTAGTATTAGTACCAATCATCTTTAACCGTATATTAAATATAATCTCACTATTTTAAAATACTAACGACTAGGGGTTCCGATTAACGTTAGTTTCCGATCATACAATCGACATTAATTTATATTTCTATGGCGTTTTTACACATAGCGCCTTATAATTTTTTCTCTATTTTAATTATTATTAACATAAAATTAGTCAACGAGTGGTCGCTTTCTTGAGTGTCAGGGATTGCTGGTTAGTGAGGCTGAAACAACTACCGGTCGCGATTTTCGCTAATTTCTTAAAATGAGCATAGTAATTATTGGAGTGGTTGTGCAATATCACCTACGAAACGTGATGCGATTGATTCATGTTATCCCAAGCTAATTCAAGTGCTAGGCATTAATCCTGATGATTGGATAAAAGTGGTAAAAAACTTTAGGCGACAATACAGCAATTTTGCTGGCAGCGAGCAAGCGTTGCAGCGATGTCGCTCCCTTAATTAACAGAATCAAATAATCACTATTAATCTGTGGATTACTAATAAGTTTTTAGCCATCCAAATTGTTTGAATGTCTATATTATCTTAGAGACAGTGTCACGAAGATAATTAATAAAGTCACGCTATACCGTCGTAAGCTCACTCTATATTATGATATTAAAACATGGGCTTAAAATAGAAAAGGGCTGACGTTAACTGTCAGCCCTTTAATATATCAATAATCTAGATTAAATTATTGGCATTGAGTCTGGTATAAATCATTGGCCCACTGTGGGTTGTCGATAAATGGATTACGATTTTTTTGCCATTGAAAAATACGTTGATTGCGGCGACGCTCCCAGTCACTGACAGGATCGCTATTGTGCCATTGAAGCAATGTGCACAAATCACCTAACTGAGCATTGCCTGTATTTGTTGTGCCATTAGAGATAGATAAGTCGGGTGTGCCGCTGTTATCGTTGCCCTCATAACGCACATCCATGTAGAAAATCATGCGTGCTACATCGCCTTTGGCGCTATTAACAGGTTCAAAACTATCGGCATCAGTAAAGTTGCCCGGCGCTTCAGATATTTCACTGCCACCGTTTAAGAAGTCTTTATTACCACGCGCGCTATTAACACTCACATCGGCTGGGCGTAAATGATGGAAATCGGTGTAAGCATGTTGACCTGAGCTTGGGAAACCATGGCTTTTAGCCCACACATGTTCACGATTCCATGCGTCTTGTGAGTTACTCATTCCTGCTCTATTTATTTTAGGTTCTGAGCGATTTGTATAGAGTAAAATAACATTATTGGTGTTATTTGGATCTTCATCGGCATAACCTAATCCGTCCCATGCTTGTGAGTAAGTGAAGCGAACATGATCTTTAATGATAGTATTTAATGACGATTTCAATGAAGCACCAGATTGGCTGATAGCTGTTTGGTAATACATGTCATATTGGTAACCCTCAGACGGAGGATCAGTTGGTTCTGTCGGTTGAACTATTGGTGCAACAAAACTAGCGGTTAGCGTTAGTGCATCAACGGCGCTATAGGCATTAACCATTATGTGATAACGACCTGTACTTGGCGCGGCAATATCACATGATTCATCGTTACCATCTAAGTATGGGCGACAAATATTACTACTAGTGGTTGGCGCTTTATCAAATTGTAAATAAAGGTCGGCATCACCCGTGCCACCCGAAATAGCTACGCTTAAATTGCTCGCATCAGCGGGTACATCAAATTGATAATGAGTTTGTTCACCTGTACTAATCACAATGCCTGACACGGGCAGTGCATTGGTTAATATGGTATTGGCAGGTTGTGGCTCTATCGTTACAACATCAATTATTGCCACTAACGACAAAGCACTAAACGCTTGATAGGCATTGACTGCGACCGTATAAACGCCTGCCGCCGGGCCACTTACACTACATTGCTCATTGCTACCGTTGAGGTATGGCTTACATATTTTTACATTATTGAGACTTAACGTTAAATCGGCGTCTCCGTTGTTACCCGTCATATTAATGGTTAGTTTGCTGCTATTAACTGGCACATTAACCACGAAATCGAGCGTCTGACCTTTATTGGCTGACAAACCTGTTTTAGGTTGATTATTAAGTAATTGATTGTCAATGACAGGCGTGCAATCGAAGCTTAAACTGCCCGAATTAGTTGAGCCTGCATTAGCGCTAACGGCCCATGCGGTATTACCAGTGCTTAGAGACGTGCGATAAATTGATTTATCTTTGGTTGAAATAGGCCAGTTTGCTAGCCCATTTTCCCACGCTACTGTGTCAATAACCGTATTATTTTTGAGTAATTTAATGTAATCGCCTGAATTACCTAATGTCAGGGATAGATCATTGGCATCGGCGTGCTGATTAAATAATGCAAAATAGGCCGCATCATTTTTTGCTACGCTAAAGTAGCTGTTAGGCGCGATAGTGCCAGATAATACATAAGTGCTGCCATTGTCTTGTAGCTTATAATTGCTTAAATCAATAGCGCTACAGCTAGCATTAAACAGTTCAATATATTCTTCGGTGGAATCATTGTTGGGCGCGTCATAGAGTACTTCACTAAGGACTACATCTGTAAGTACATTGTCGGTAAGGACATTATCGGCGAACGACAGGGGAGAGAATGCGGTTATTGCTAACCCAAGTAGGATACTTCTTTTTTTCATTATATTTGCTTCACGTTAGTTAAGAGATTGTTTATTAACCAATTCCATTTGAGAAACGTGACGATTGTCGCATAATTAAGATAAGAAATAAATATCAACTAAGACTTTAGTCGTAATTGAGGCCGCAGTAGCCAATGTGTAAATACCGAGATCCCTGCACATGCCAATGCATTTTATAGTTTTTCCTAGGGCTATTCTTTAGCTGACAAGCTGGGATTAGCGTTAACTATCAACTTGCCGTAAAGCTTGATGCTAATAACTAAAATGCTAAGTGAATGATCGCACAAATTAAGATAATGATTGTGAAAGTTAAAATGATGAAATCGCTGGAAAAGTTAATTGAGAGAGGTAAATCAACGTTCGATTGTAACTGTTGATGGCTATCAGCAAGGAAATGCGGTTACAATAGCGCCATAAAATATCAACCGTATCTGTTATTGATGAATATTGAAGAGTTATTAGGCCCTATTGAGTCTTTTTTGCAGTGTGAAACGCCAGCCGCTTGGTTAGACAAGGCGAAGCATGCCGAGCATTTACCGACCTTATTGTTAGATCATTTAATGTGTGAGTTAAAAGCCGCGCAAACGGCGATGTTATTAATTCGAAAATATGCGGTGAATAAAGATAGCAGTACTGCGTTAATGCAATGGTTTAAGCCTTACGAAGATTTTGTTTATCGTAAGCAAGGCGAAATGAGCGAGTTATCTCGCTTTAGCTATTTATCAAAAGACATTGTCGCCGATGAAAACTTGCCATACGGACAAGACTTAGTCGACAAAATGGTATTGCTAATTAAAGAAGAGTTGCATCATTTTTATCAGGTATTGGAAATCATGCAAGCGCGCGACATTCCTTATCACAATATTCGTGCCGGGCGTTACGCCAAGGGCATGATCAAACACGTTAGAACTTATGAGCCGGCGGCATTAGTCGACAAATTGGTTATTGGCGCTTACATAGAAGCACGTTCTTGCGAGCGTTTTGCAAAGTTAGCACCATTGTTAGACGACGATTTACATAAGTTCTATGTATCACTGTTACGCTCGGAAGCTCGTCATTATCAAGACTATTTAAATTTAGCAGAAAAAATTGCCGGACAAGATATTAGCGATCGCATCAAACTATTTGGCGAAGTTGAAGCGCAGTTAATTAATGATGCCGATGAGGACTTTAAGTTTCACAGCGGTGTGCCGATGAGTTAGGTGTGCTACGGTAAGACTAATGTGAGTTTTAATGTGATCAAAAATATAAATAACGAGATGCTGTAAATGGATTTTAATGCCTTGGTTCGTTCGATAAAAACGTTGCCATCTTTGCCTCAAGCGTACCATAAGTGCTGCGCTTTACTTGATAATGATATCTGCGACTCGAATGAGTTAGCCAGCGTTGTACGCTCTGATGCCGCAATGACTTTAGCAGTATTGCGCTTAGTCAATAGTGCTTTTTATAACATGCCGCGAAAAATAGAGCGGGTAGAACATGCGATATCTATTGTTGGCCAGACCAAATTTAGAGATCTCATTTTGTCGGCTGCTGTCGTCACGGCTATGAGCAAGCTTGCCAGAGGCGAAATTGACATGGCAGTCTATTGGCGCCATAGCGTATTTACGGGATTATTGGCTAGACGTATTGGCTTATATAGTTACTTAGCTAACAGTGAACGTATGTTTATCGCTGGCTTGTTGCATGATGTCGGACAATTGATCTATTTTAATATGCAGGCCACACAAGCGATGAGGGTCACTGAGTTAGTGAGTAAGCTCGGTGTTAACAGTATTGTTGCCGAAGAAAAGGTATTGGGTTATAACCACTTACAAATTGGCGCTGCATTATGCGAGCAATGGCAATTACCGCAATGGTTAATTGAGTCCATTAAGTATCATTATGAACCTCAACTTTCAAAACATTATCAGCTAGAAGCTACTGTTTTACATTTAGCCAATCATATAGCAAGCTTTCATTATCCAAGCCTCACAAGTTTAGGCAAGCTTAATAAGGATGAAATAGTAGTTGAAACCAATAATGTTTGGCGTTTTCTCAATTTTAATCAGGATATTATTGTCAAAGTCACCGAAGACGCAACAGCAGAATTAGAGACGGTACTTGCCTCTTTAATTCCCGAATTAAGTACAGCTTAGCACCACGTTGTAATGGTCATTGTATAAAGCGTTTTTTAATATGCGACAAAATCTGCATATTAATGATTATCGGTATATAATCTGCGGCATAATTTTTAGTAGGATTTTACCTTGTCATCTCTAATCAATAAATTTATTAAATCATCGCTACTGCTTGGTTGTTTTTTAGCAACCACCGCTCACGCCAATTTTTGCGCACCAGCAGAGCAGCCTGTCGCAAAAAAACAGCAAGATGAGTTGTTCATGGCTGAAATGTTTGCGGCTGATTACGTCTTTAAAGGACGTTTGTTTACTTTCTATGATGATAAATGCGACGGCGAAATTTGTCAGTTTAAAGGCTTGGTATTTAAAGTCTTGCAGCAAGTTGAAAATAAACTGCCGCTTTATTTTGAAACAACCTGGACCGAAAATTGCGACAAACCTTGGTTATATTCAAGCCAATGGCGAACCGACAAAGACGAAATGTTGTTTAAAGTGAATAGTGAATATGTTGTTTTGGCTAATGATACACCTAATGGGGTCGTAGTCATTGGTGCAAAAGGCGGCATAAACGTTAAAAATATGATTATGAGATATGAATTAGAGCGCATTGGTCGAGACTATTAAATGCTAAAAAGGTTGAGCATTGCTCAACCTTAATTGGAGGGTGACTGTCAGATTAACTGCAGTTTAGGTATTAATTTATTACGCCGCGTTCGGCAAGTTCGTTGAACTCGTCTTGTTTCTCTCGCTCCTCGGGAGTATCTGCGGACATTTGATTGCCTGTATGTGCTTTATCTAAAAACTTACCTTTGTGCTTGCGCATTTGATTTTCTAATTTACTAATCAGTCCATCGACAGCATCTCTTATCTGGCGATCCGCAGATGAAGTAGCAAAAATATCATTACCTGGAATGTGAATTTTTGCTTCTGCAATAATCAGGTGAGTATCATGCTTTTCTGTGGTGAAATTTACATTCACGCTAGTGATTTGATCACTAAATCGTTCTAACGAGCGAATTGACTCTTTAACATAAGTTTGAATTTCATCTGTAATTGTAACGTGCTGACCACCGATATTTATTTTATACATATAATTGCGTTCCTTGTGTAATTGAGAGTAAAAATAAGTAAATGACTCCTGTTAGGTGACTGAACGTACCTATATATTTGCCAGTTTCATCGCGCGGTGTCAATAAACTTTTTCTACTAATTGCCTATTTTCTATCGTAAAACATATTTTATAAAAACGAGCGAATAAATTAAATTATTTTAATTGGTTTAACTTTACACTCAAAGTGCTTATTTATTAAGCTTACTTTGTTGGTTTTTTGTTTTTAACCCGACAAATATTAGCATTCACCGTCGGTGTTTCTGTATAGTAGGTACCTTGGATTTTGGCTATTTTACCAACGCACTTAGCTGGTTATGGATAAAAGGATTAAAGAATTAGATGTCTGGTTTGCAACACATTGCTTGTGATCTCTGTGATTTATTGATCGCAGCACCCACCATTGAAGTAGGCCAATGTGCATTATGTCCTCGTTGCAAACATAAAATATCCCGCTTGCGTCCCAATGCCTTTGTGAGTTTATTTGCCTATGCGGTGACTGGCTTAGTCTTGCTAGTATTAGCCAATTCATTTGGCTTAATGCAATTTAAGTTAGCCGGCAATGTGGCACAAATTACTCTATGGCAAAGTGCCAGCGAATTGTATTTTGATGCCTATAAAATATTGTCTGTATTGGTCTTTTTGTTTACCATTTTTTTCCCGGCGTTAGTATTATTGATGATTATCATGTTTTTGATCACCATTAAAACCGGCATTGGTAAATTTTACATGACAAGCCTATTGCGCCTTATTTTCACCTTGATCCCTTGGTCAATGGCTGAAGTGTTTATTGTTGGCATTATTGTCAGCTTGGTAAAATTAGTGACTATTGCACAAATGCATCTAGGTTGGTCTTTTTGGGCGTACACAGCGTTCGCATTTTGTTATCTTAAAGTGCTAAGTTTGGTCGACCGTTATCAATTTTGGCATTGGATTGAAGGTTGGCAGCATGACTAAATACAGCAAAAATTCCGCGGCCGCCGCTGGTTTAGCTAATTGCCTCGGTTGTGGTCTAGTCTCACCCGTTGAAAAGAAGCAATGTCCACGCTGCCATGCGCCATTAAACTTACGCAAACCTTATAGCCTACAGTTGTCATTAGCGCTGCTCATTACCGCATTTATTATATATATTCCGGCCAATTTAGTGCCAATTATGATCACTGAAAAATTAGCCAAAGTGGAATATGTCACTATTCTTGGCGGCATTATAGAACTTTGGCAAGATGGCTCAGAGCCTATTGCCGTGGTGGTGTTTGTCGCGAGCGTATTAGTGCCCATCATTAAGTTTATTATTTTGTTTTTGTTGTATTTCTCGGTGCGATTTGCCCCAGGTATGTCTATTACTAAACGCATGATGTTGTTTAAATTAACCCATTTAATTGGACGTTGGTCGATGGTCGATATTTTTGTAATGGCGGTTTTAGTCGCCCTTATCCAAATGAACCATTTTTTAAGTGTATTGCCAGGTGGGGGCGCTATCGCCTTTGCTGCCGTTATTATTTTAACCATATTTGCTGCAAATTCATTTGATCCCCGGATCTTATGGGATAATTTGCCGCAGTCAGATGTTGATGAGAATAAATAATTAATATGAAAGAAAGCCAAGTAATTGAGCCTGCACAAGCAGATATAAAAAGTCATAATCGCATCTCCAAGGTATGGTTGATTCCCTTTGTTGCATTTGCGATGAGTGCTTGGATGGTATTAGACACTTATTATAATAGTGGCCCTGATATTGTGATTACCTTCGATAACGCCAAAGGGTTAAAGGCTGGTAAAACACGTATAAAAACACGTAATGTTGACGTGGGTTATGTCGATCAAGTATTACTCAATGACGATAAAAGCGGCGTTATCGTGCATGTGAAACTTGATAAGCAAGTAGAAGATTTGCTGCATGACAATGCCGATTTTTGGGTGGTTAGCCCTAAAATTGGCCGCGGTGGTATATCTGGACTAAGCACCATAACCTCCGGCGCTTATATTGAATTTGTCGCGGGTGATAGCCATATCATGAGCACGCAATTCGTCGGTCTTGAACACGAGCCTATTACCGCTAAAGGCGTTGCTGGTGTTCCGGTAGTTGTTGCGCGCTACCAGGCGTCGGTTACCGACGTCCATCGTGATGCGCCCGAGCTGCCCGAGCTGCTCGCCGCCGAAGGGTCCATCGAACGAGAACTCCAGATAGGCGCGCAGCAGCTCCGCCGCGTTGACCATGCCGGTGCTG
>JABSRV010000079.1 GCA_013214905.1 Psychrobium sp.
AGGAATACAATCAGCAAGTACCTCAATGGCATCATGTTCGTATACTTTTAAATTACTCACGCCTTCGTCAACAGCATAAGAAATACAAGCACCAACACCGGGTTTATGTACTTCAACGCCAATAAAATTAATTTCTGGTGACGCTTTAGCCATTTCAACCAATGACTTGCCCATACCAAAACCAATTTCTGCAACCACTGGATTATCATTGCCAAATACGGCGCTGAAATCGATTAGGCCGTCTTTATGCTCTAAGCCCATGATTGGCCAATATTGATCTAACGCGCCCTGCTGACCTTTGGTTAAACGCCCTTCGCGCTTGACAAAACTTTTGATGGTGCGAATGTATACGCCGTCTTTAATTTTTTGTGCAATAGTTTCTTGGCTATCGGTAGATGTATCAACTTGCTCGGTATTTTTTTGCTCAGTCATGGCTAAATAACTCATTAATTCACTATAATCGGCGGCATTTTTATACAACGCCCCTACCTTAGTCAATCTTTATTAGCGTATTGAGGTAAATAATGTCGTGTGGCGCGGTTACTAAGCCCAATTGGACTTAAATATAAAAGCAGCTGCCTATTTTTTGCATTCCTAATGGCACGCTTGTAGACTGCGCCCTAAGTTTTCAAGACAATGGTTTAACAATGCCAAACGAGCATTTTTCGCAACAAATAATTGAGTGGTATCACGTTCATGGCCGTAAAACATTGCCCTGGCAATTAGATAAAACTCCCTATCGGGTTTGGGTATCTGAAATCATGCTGCAGCAAACTCAAGTAGCGACCGTCATCGATTATTATCAGCGATTCATGGCTAAATTTCCAACGAATTCAGATCTGGCCAACGCACCCGATGATGAGGTGATGCATCTATGGACCGGACTTGGTTATTATGCACGGGCACGTAATTTACATAAAACGGCCAAAATAATTCGCGATCAATACGACGGACAATTTCCAGTTGAATTTGAACAAGTACTCGATTTACCCGGCATTGGTCGCTCAACGGCCGGCGCCGTTCTTTCGTTATCGCTGGGACAGCCTCACGCCATTTTAGACGGCAACGTCAAACGCGTGCTGACACGTCACTTTGCTATCGAAGGCTGGTATGGTGTCTCTAAAGTTGAAAAACGTTTATGGAAAATTAGTGAAGAATTAACCCCAAACAAAGATACCACGCTTTATAACCAAGCAATGATGGATCTTGGCGCCTCGCATTGCAGTCGCTCGAAACCGCAATGTGATTTGTGTCCGGTGCAAAAAAGCTGCATTGCGTTCGCCCAAGATCGCACCAAAGAGTTTCCAAATTCAAAACCGAAAAAGGTCACGCCGGTCAGAAACACCTTAATGTTAATCATGCAAAGCCAAACACAGGTCCATTTAATAAAAAGGCCTAATCAAGGAATTTGGGGCGGATTACACTGTTTTCCAGAATTTGACGACAAAAAATCACTCAACGACTGGCTCGACCAACAAAGTTTTGGCGGGGTATTAAAAGAAATGCCCGCACTTCGTCATACTTTTAGCCATTACCATTTAGATATCACGCCATATCATTTAACATTGGTGCAATCGTGTGATCAATTGGTGATGGAGGGCAATGCTATTTGGTATAACTTAGCTAATCCACCACAAGTTGGCCTCGCTTCGGTCACTCAAGCCCTATTAAATGACATAACTTTAGATTAGATAGCAATATCTAATCATTAACACAGGAGACGCCACATGGCTCGCACAGTATATTGTACACATTTGAATAAAGACGCAGATGGTCTGGATTTTCAAACATTGCCAGGAGAAATCGGTAAAAAAGTATTTGATAACATTTCAAAAGAAGCATGGTCACGTTGGATGTCAAAACAGACGATGTTAATCAATGAAAAGAAATTAAACCTGATGAGCGAAGAAGATCGTAATTTTTTACAGAAAAATATGATCGCATTTTTGTTTGAAGGTGAAGACGTGCAGATAGACGGATACACGCCAGAAAACAAATAGCGGGCAATTAAACGCCGCTTAACGCTATTAATTAATCGATACGAACACAAAATACGCAGACAACATATTTGTGAATCTTTTTGTTAAGTTTTAGTTGACTTAAACCGCTAAAATCTATTTAATAGCCGCCGTTGCCTCGATAGCTCAGTCGGTAGAGCAGAGGATTGAAAATCCTCGTGTCCCTGGTTCGATTCCGGGTCGAGGCACCATCATTCTAGAATTGAGCCAACCTTATCTTAGGTTGGCTTTTTTCGTTTCTACGCTCCAATCCCGAAACCGAACTACGTTCGATGCAAAGATACATCTCTGATTAGGCGTTCTGCGTCACCCTACCCGATTAACGCTATCTGCAACACCTAATTACTATTTAGTCGCGCTTTGACCTTATTTCGCTCCTTACGACTCTTCTGATGCCTTAATCGCGTTAATTAAAAGTATTTACAGTTCATTACGGTTTTTCTTAAACAACAGGCTATCCATTGATAATGTGCCCGCACCATATTTTAGCAAAACAACTAACGGCACTAACCACAAGATATGGGTTGGCCATGCATCCGGATAAACCAAGAATTGTATGGTTGCGGTCATCACAAAAAGACCCAATGCCGATAAACGGGTAAACAACCCCAGAATAATAGCCAAAGGTAAAAAGAACTCAGCAAAGGTACCTAAATAAGCTGCTATATCAGGGGGTAACAATGGCAAGTCATATTCATATTCAAATAACGAAAAGGTCGATGAATTAAGGTTGAAAAACTGCCACTTCTGGCCTAAAAATTCCCAGCCACTTATTTTGGTCTGCGCGCTGCGCCAAAATACCGAAGCAATCGCAATGCGAGCAACCAACAACAGCACGTCTTGCGGTATTTTTGCCAATAAATTATCGATTGCCATGACTAATTTTTTCATTGAGCCTCCTAATTTTCTGTTAATTGAAAATGGGTAAATAACTGCAAGTTTAATAAATAACCCAGCATTGGGCTAAGCTCTTCCTCGTCAAGTGTCTCGCCTTGTCCAACAGCATGTTGAGAGGTTATTTGCCACGCCGTATTAATCGTAGCACCAGCAGACAATTGCTTTAAAAACTGATAACAGTGTGTATCAAGATTAATCACCTGCACAGTCATTACCTGACGGTAAATCAATATATTACTACCGGTGGATTGATCAAGATCAATAAGCTCGGGTTCATCTTTTAAATTCTCATGCCAAATGTCTTGCACCGGCCAAGCAGATTGAAACAACGTCAGTGATTGATGGCAGGTAAAACTAAGCTCCCCTAAATTCTCTGGCGCAATAATCCTTAATTCGCTTAACTCAAAGCTAGGGGTATCTTCGCTATGGAATGCTCGATTATAGTGATATTCAAGCATCGCGATGTCTTTAATGAAACCGATATTTTGGCAGGCGGGAAACTGTGCAATAAATTCAATAAACGCCTCACCATAGTGCAGTAATACAGGATCACTTGGTGGTAGTTGGCGCACGAATTCTACCGCTGCGCCGTTAAAACAGTCATCGCCGATTAAGCGTTTCACCACCGGATAAAGATCCCCTAAAGCAGCGCTAATTGAATGCAGCACATTATTTCGATAAATGGCTATGCGATCCAGTGCTTGTTGCGGTGATGAATCAATGAGAGGCAGTAATGAATCAGTGTTTTGGTCGTAATCTAGCGCCAACCGGCTTTGACTAAGCAGCTCTTGACAAAATAAGGCTTGATATTGACCTAACGTTAACTGACTCACTCGTTCACCTCGAGAAATTGTTTCGCCAATTGCGCTTGCTGGTTTAATACCTGCCACGACGGCACATCGGTATCCCATTCTATGAGTGTTGGTCGATTGCCAATATGCGCTAAGGTGAATTGATACAGCTGCCAAACTGCGTCACATACCATTGAGCCGTGATCGTCAATGCGCACGGTGCCTGATTGTGTTTGTTGCACCGAATGTCCTGCGAGGTGGATCTCACCGACTAGTGTCGGATCAATGGATAAAACGTATTCTTTCGCGTCAAAGCCGTGATTACAGGCACTAATATAAATGTTATTAACATCGAGCAATAACTTGCAACCACTTTGCTTTGCTAAGGTCACCAAGAATTCATGCTCGGTAAAATCACCATCAATGAGCTCAAAATAGCTCGACGGATTTTCAATGAGGATCTGGCGTTGCAGCGTTGTTTGCATTTGATCGATGTTTTGTGAAAAAACTTGCAGACTTTCCTTGGTATAAGGCACTGGAAGTAAATCATTTAGCACGGTGTCACCATGGCGACTCCAAGATAAATGCTCCGACACCATGCCCGGCTCGTAACGATTAACAAGGTGTTGTAAACGATTTAAATGCGCCACCGACAAACCAGTCGCTGAGCCTAAAGAGAGTCCTACACCATGAATTGAAATGGGATAATTTTGACGAATAGCATTAAGGTATTGATGCATAGGTCCGCCGGCGCCCATGTAGTTTTCGGCGTGAATTTCAAACCATGCGATATCGGGTTGCTGCGTTAAAATGAGTTCGAAATGTTGTGGTTTTAAACCAACTCCCGCGGACGCGGGAATTGACTTTGATTGGGCAAACTTCATGCTAAACCGCGATTACGATTTTTTAGCTTTTAAGCTGCCGCCAACTATCTTTTCACAGGTACCTTTAGCAACATACATCCACGCGTCTGTTTGAGCATCTTTCGTCGACGTGCCGGCACAAGAAGTACCAGGACCCGCTGCACAATCATTTTGACCGGCTTTAGCTACGCCATAACATTTTTCCATTTTTCCCTTGCCGCCAGCTTCTGCTTGAGGAACCGATACTGCGGCTAGAGTAATTGCTGCTGCGATTGCGCCAGTGATTAATAATTTATTGTTCATGGTAATTCCTTAGTATATTAAATATAAGATAGTTAGCATCACATACTGATCATTTTGATATGCTTTGATGGCACTTCGACATTTCATTGCCATACAAAGTATCTAACCTATGTAACAAGACCCCAACAACTAAATAATCTTTCAAAAATAATCACTTTATTTTTATAAGCCCAGGGTCTATTGATTTAATCAACAATAAACCACTGTGATTGAATCCAACTTTTTGTGATATCAATAAAGTAACAGTAATTGATACGGTTAACATAACAAAAATAGCGCCTAAAATAAGCAATTGATACTTAATTGCTGTTAAAGGATCTACGCCTCCTAATATTTGCCCCGTCATCATGCCAGGTAAGGTGACAATACCGCTAACCGCCATCGACGCCAATATAGGTGCTTGTGCTTGACGTAACGCTTGTTGCATAAACGGCAATGCCGCTTGATAAGGAGTGGCTCCTAACGCTAACGCGGCTTCATATTGTTCAAAATCATGAGTAAATGCATCGAAAAATCGCTGCAAACAAACGATATTCCCGCTCAAACTATTACCCAATAACATGCCCGCCAACGGAATAAGATATTGCGCATTATATAATGGCATGGGTTTTAATAAGAAAATGAGCAAGATAGCCAATAGTGGCAGCAGACCAAGCAGTAAGCCGCTTAATACCGGTAAAAACATTTTACGTTGTGGCAATTTGGCATGAGAAATAATAGAACTGCTCGCTACCAACAACATCACGCCAAGCCATAATACGTTAAGCAAAACGCTGTTAAGTGTTAACAAATAGCTTAAATAAAAACCGACTAATATCAATTGCACACTCATGCGGACAATTGATATTAAGGTGGTATGTGTAAGGCCCAAAGAAAACTTATAGTTAATCGCCAGCGGCAATACTAATAATGACATTGCCGCTAATAACTGACCCCATGTTAAATCAATCATCTTGTTGCCTTGGATTATTTTCGTTAAA
Source organism: Psychrobium sp. (assembly GCA_013214905.1). GTDB lineage: Bacteria > Pseudomonadota > Gammaproteobacteria > Enterobacterales > Psychrobiaceae > Psychrobium. The sequence continues at coordinate 5,853 of JABSRV010000079.1, forward strand.
CCTTAGCTCTCAGATTGATGAGCAAGTTACGAATGCTCAGAAGATACAGTTATCGACCCCTTAAGGCCATAAAATACAATATAAATATAGCAAAGCAGCGGCAAAATAAACGCCAGTTGTATGCCGATGGTATCGGCCAATACACCTTGTAATAACGGAATAATCGCGCCGCCAACAATGGCCAAACATAAAATGCTAGAGCCTTGACTAGTGACAGAGCCTAAACCTGCAACGCCCAAACTAAAGATTGTTGGGAAAATGATCGAATTACATAAACCAACCAGTAAAATGGCGTACATCGCCAATTGGCCATCAAAGATAATAGCGATTGCAAGCAACAATGCGGCGGCCAGCGCGTTAAACGCCAGTACCTTGCCAGCGGCTACTTTTTGCATCACAAACGCTCCAACAAAGCGCCCCACCATAGCACCGCCCCAATACCAACCCAAATATTTGGCGGCATCAACTTCTTTTAGGCCCGCAATATTATCTTCACCGATAAAGTTAATCAGTAAACTGCCGATAGAGACTTCGGCGCCCACGTAAACAAAAATAGCGACCGCGCCCAGCACTAAATGGCGATGTTCCAAGGCAGACAACAACCCCTTGCTACTATCACTGCTACCTTCAATGGCATCGATGGTTGGCAATTTAAGCGCACTAAAGATCACAGCCAGCACTAACAAGGCTGTCGCTAATAATAAGTAAGGAAATTGCACAGCTTGAGCTTCACCTAAACGCTGCACATCGGTAAGCGATGAGGTATCAACGATTACCGCAGATAAAATCAACATGGCGCCAAGATACGGCGCAACCGTTGTGCCCATCGCGTTAAACGCTTGAGTCATGTTCAAACGACTTGCCGCTGTTTCTTTACCGCCTAATGCAGTGACATAAGGGTTTGCGGCTACTTGCAACAAGGTAATACCGCTGGCTAAGACAAACAAAGCCCCTAGGAATAATTCATAACGTTGCAACGCCGCCGCCGGATAAAACAGCGCACAACCAACGCTGGCGATGCTAAGCCCGGTAACAATGCCACGCTTATAGCCAAAACGTTTCACCAAGTAACCCGCAGGCAATGACATGATAAAATAGGCGCCAAAGAAACAAAATTGAATCAACATCGCTTGGGTATAATTTAACGAAAATACATTCTTGAGATGGGGGATTAAAATGTCATTGAGGCAAGTAATAAAGCCCCACATAAAAAATAGCGTGGTTAGACTCGCTAACGCAAAGGTGTAATTAGTCGTTGAGGGCGAAGATTATTGAGCAATACCCGACGGTGAAATCGTTGTCATGTTGATGCCTTTTTTTATTATTATTTGAATAGTTATACCCATAACCAATGAATATGCAGGTTTTGTAACGCTCTAAAACCAATCTACTGCGTTGCGCTCAATCCCAATAGCCAGCTATTGGTCAATCGCGCGCCTTGTATATCGAATTTTATATCACTTACAAATTCCCGTATTTCCAATGGCCACGGGCATAAAACCGTGATCACACGATTGTATATCAAACAACTAGCATTACCAACATTTTGTATGTTGTATATTGTTCTGTATTCATTTGTGTGTCCTGTTCCGCATTAGAGGTTACTACAAAACAAACTGAACTCCGCCGCTCTTTGCCATCCATGGCCCCGCGGCCTACCGTTCATCCTGAACATAAGAAAGCCCGAATGTGTAGTTTCCTATTTTAAGAGGTCACTTCATATTCGGGCTTGCTGGACATTTGTATTAAACAACTCTCACTGAGGTATTAACTGAGATGGGCAACCGCGTCTTGGCAAAGTTTAGTAATGGCTTGCCACTCACCCGCTTCGACTAAATCAAGTGGCACTATCCAGCTGCCGCCAATGCAACATACCGAGTCAAGCGCTAGATACTGCACCGCATTGCTCAAAGATATGCCGCCAGTAGGACAGAATTTAACGTTTTTAAATGGTGCGCCTAACGCTTTTAATGCATTGGCGCCGCCGTTGGCTTCCGCGGGAAAGAATTTTAAATGATCATAACCTATCTCTAATGCAGTCATCACTTCAGACGAGCTAACAACGCCAGGGATTAATGGCACAGTTCCCTCTTTTGCCGCCGTTAATAACGACGCAGTGGTACCTGGACTAATCGCAAATTTTGCACCAGCGTCGCTGACCAATTTTAGTTGCTGTGCGTTAAGTACGGTGCCAGCACCAATTAACGCTTGTGGATACTCTTTGGCTATAAGCGCGATAGCTTCAACAGCACATTCGGTGCGTAAGGTAACTTCCATTACCTTGATACCGCCGGCCAACAACGCTTTGGCTAGCGGCAGAGCTTGCTTGATATCGCTAATCACGATAACTGGCACTACGGGACCTGCGGCAAATACTTCACTTGGCTGTATTGCCCAATTATTATTACTCATCAATCGTTTCCTTTTCACTGCTCTGCACTAAAATTTGTTGTAAATAAACAGCCGCACCAATTAGCCCTGGTTGTGACTCTGTAATCAGATAAATGGGGGCTTTTAATACGTAATCGCTAAATCGTCCTTTATGGCTATACGCCTTAATGAACAGCTCTTTATCAATATATTCAATCAGTCGAGGCATAATGCCGCCGCCGATATAAACACCGCCAAATGCACCACTAAACAACACCATGTTACCGAGAAAATTTGCCAATATTTGGTAAAATAATTCGATGGTTTCAATGCATAGTGGATCTGATCGATTGATAAAACCTTGGCTAATTTGACTCGCATCATAGCTTTGCGCATCAAGACCGTCGATAAACGCCAGCGATTGATAAATATTAACGATGCCTTGTCCCGACAATAATCGTTCAACGGATACATGTTCGAACTTGGCCATTAAATTTTCCAGCAATTGGCATTGCCTTGCATTAACCGGGCTAAATTCTACATGACCGCCCTCACCGCTAATGCATTCAAACCGGCCGTTAACGTTGATAAGTTGCGCCAAACCAAGCCCAGTACCGGGACCGCAAATAATACGCGGCGCCTTTTCATCAACCTCACCAGCATGTATCTCAATAAGCTGCGCACCTGAAAGCTGTGGCAATGACATAGCAATTGCCGTGTAATCATTGATAAAATGTACGGTATCAATATCTAGCGCTTGCTTAAGCGAAGCCACCGAAAACGACCAACCTAAATTGGTCATGGTCAGAGTCTCGCCAACCACGGGACCTGCGATTGCAAAACAAGCGGCGTTGATTGTCAGTTTTTTATCACTAAGGTAATGCTTAACAACGCTTTGCAACGACGTAAAGTCGGCGCATTTAAAACACTCAACGTGCTCAGTTTTTTTATGACTCGCCTTATGATCATAAATAAGTGCCAGTCGAATGTTAGTACCACCAACATCCGCCACCAAGTTTATGTTTTGTAATGACTCAGCCATCGATATTATCCCTCAACAAACAATGAACAAGCACCTTGTTCAGCGCCTGATAATTGACTGCGCATGGCGCCAAATAACTCACGCCCCATGCCAATGCGACTTGCCGTGAGATCAGGCACTTTAGCCTGACGATTAGCTAATACATCGGCGTCAACTAATAAGGTTAATTCACCAGTATTAGCATCAAGACGGATCATGTCGCCGGCAACCACTTTGGCTAATAGTGAGCCATCAATAGCTTCAGGTGTCATATGTATCGCCGCAGGCACGTTGCCAGACGCGCCTGACATGCGACCATCAGTCACTAATGCCACCTTATATCCCTTGCCTTGCAACACCGATAATGGCGGCGTTAGTTTGTGTAATTCAGGCATACCAATGGCACGAGGACCTTGAAAACGCACAACCACTACGCAATCTTTATTGAGCTCGCCAGCAACAAATGCTTTGTCTAAATCATGTTGGCTTTCAAAGATAACCGCTGGCGCTTGCACCACTAATTGATCATCACGCAATGATGAGGTTTTAATCACTCCTCGCCCTAAATTACCGCGCAGTAACTGTAAACCACCGTGACTTTGAAAAGCTTTTTCAACGGTGGTTAATACGGTATCGTCGCCACTTTTGGCTGGTGCATCAATCCAATCTAATTGGCCATCAACCATCACTGGCACTAAGGTATATCGCTCTAAGCCGTTGCCAACAATAGTTTTGACATCATTATGTAAGAAACCACCTTTAAGTAATTCGCGGATCAACAGCGCCATGCCACCAGCTTGCTGGAAATGGTTAACATCTGCTTCACCGTTTGGATAGATGCGCGTTAACAATGGCACTGCAGTTGATAATTCAGCAAAGTCTGACCAATCAATGATAATGCCAGCGGCTTTGGCGACAGCCACTAAATGCATAGTTAAATTGGTTGAACCGCCGGTGGCTAATAGACCAATAATTCCGTTGATCATTGATTTTTCGTCAACAATTTCGCCAATAGGTAAATATGAACCGCCTTGTTCGGTAATACGACAAACTTGCTTACCCGCAAAATCTGTTAATGCTTCACGCAGGCCATCGTTAGGCGGTACAAATGATGAACCCGGCAATTGTAATCCCATCATCTCAATCACTAACTGATTAGAATTTGCAGTGCCGTAAAAAGTACAGGTACCAGCCGAATGATACGATGACATTTCAGCATCAAGCAATTGCTCTTTGCTGGCTTCACCTTTGGCGTATGCTTGACGAACCGCCGCTTTTTGCTTGTTTGGAATGCCTGACGGCATCGGCCCTGCAGGTACAAATACCGTCGGTAAATGGCCAAAACTAAGCGCGCCCAATAGCAATCCGGGCACGATTTTATCGCAAATACCTAACATTAAAGTGCCGTCAAACATATTATGCGACAAGCCAATAGCCGTAGTCATCGCGATGACGTCACGGCTAAGTAAACTGAGTTCCATGCCAGGCTGCCCTTGAGTCACCCCATCACACATTGCTGGCACGCCAGATACAAATTGCGCCACGCTACCTTCTTTGGCAATGGCTGCTTTTAGTTGCCTAGGGTAGGTTTCATAAGGCTGATGCGCAGACAACATGTCGTTATAAGAAGACACAATGCCAATATTGGCTTTGGTTAGTGACTTTAAATCGTCTTTGGTTTCTTGACCACAAGCGGCAACGCCATGGGCTAAATTGCCACAACTTAAAACGCCGCGCATCGGCCCCTTGCTTCTAGCCGCGCCAATCTTTTCTAAATATGCCTGACGGGTTGCTTTACTGCGCTCGATAATGCGCTGGGTGACTTTTTCAATAATAGGATTCATATAATGTTCTCTATTGACTAACTAATACGTCTAATGCGACATGTTTATTTATGACAGCGCTAATTGGCATCGCGCTTTGATCTTTAATCTGCTGTGCCTGCTCAAATACTTTTAATTTTTTCTCGCCAGTTAGCGGTAAATAAACCTGTTTGGCCGCCAATATTTCATTTAAGGTAAAACTAATACGTTGATGCGGCGCGGTTGTTGGCTGGGAAGCAAACAACCTAGCGTGATTATCAGGACTCATCGCGCTATCAACTTGCGCGCTGCATGGGAAAATAGAGGCGGTATGACCATCTTCTCCCATGCCTAAAATCATCACGTCAATGCGCTTAATATCGCCAATTCTTGCTACGACTTTATCAATACCATCAAATGCAGAATCTTCATCGCCGACTAAGCCGATAAAGGTTGCTTTACTGGCGTTGCCTACTAATAAATGCTCTTTAATCAAGGCTTCATTGCTGTCTTGATGCGCAACGTCGACCCAGCGATCATCAACCAAAGAAATAATGACTCGCGACCAATCAAGCTCGCTTTCGCTCAAGATCTTAAATAATGCGATAGGTGAACGCCCGCCCGATACTAACAAGGTAGCTTGCTGAGTTTCGTTAATGGCTGCGGCCAATTTTTCAATGATATCTTTAGCTAAGAAATCGGTCATTTCAACATTGCTGTCAAACTTTGTAATATTCATTTTATTCGTCCCACGCTCTGCCATCTCTGGCAATTAAGCTAATAGAGGCAACAGGACCAGAACTGCCTGCGGTATAAGTGGCTAATTCTTGGCCGGTAGTTTTCCATGCCGACAAAATACCATCACACCATGCCCATGACGCTTCTACTTCGTCACGACGCACAAATAGCGCTTGATTGCCGTTGATCACTTCGAGCATTAAACGCTCATAGGCGTCAGCTATGCGCAAATTATCAAAGGCTTGGTTGAAACTTAAATCGAGCTTAGTAGTTTGCAAACGTTGTGATTCAGTTAGACCAGGAACTTTGTTAAGCATTTGAATTTCAATGCCTTCTTTAGGCTGCAAACGAATGGTTAACTTGTTTGGTGGTAACTCACGATAGTATTCGCTGAACAAATTGTGTGCCGGGTTCTTGAAATAAACAACAATTTCAGACACCTTGTTCGCCATACGCTTGCCAGTGCGCAGGTAAAATGGCACGCCGGCCCAACGCCAATTTTCAATTTCTGCTTTGACCACGACAAATGACTCGGTATTGCTTTGGGTGTTAGCACCCTCTTCGTCAAGATAACCGGGCACCTGTTGTCCGTGTAAAAAACCTTTGATGTATTGTCCGCGCACGGTGTTTTCAAATACATTTGCCATGGTGATTGGCTTTAGTGCTTTGAGCACTTTGACCTTTTCATCACGAATATTATCTGCGTCTAAACTAAGCGGCGGATCCATCGCAACTAGTGTCAGAATTTGAATTAAGTGATTTTGCAGCATGTCACGCATTTGGCCCGCTTGATCAAAATAGCCCCAGCGACCTTCAATGCCCACTTCCTCAGCAACACTGATTTGCACATGATCGATAGTAGTATTGTCCCATTTGGTCGAGAAAAGCGAGTTAGCAAAACGTAAATCTAATAAATTAAGTACCGTCTCTTTGCCAAGATAATGGTCGATGCGATAGGTTTGTTGTTCGGTGAAATATTTAGCCACCTCATCATTAACTTCATTGGATGTAATAAGGCTTGAACCAATAGGCTTTTCTAAGACGACTCGTGCTTGAGCGTGGTTTAAGTCATGTTGGGCTAAGCCTGCACAAATACTGCCGTAGATAACAGCAGGCACCGCAAAATAATTAATCAGGCTATTGTCGCTATCACCGATACAGGTCTTAAGCGCAGAAAAAGCTTCTTTGTTAAGCAAATCGAGTTGCAGATAAGTGATCTTAGCTAATAAATTTGCTATCGACTCGCTCGCCAATTCCTCATCAATAAACTCACTTAGACAGTCAGCAACAGATGTCAGGTAATCACTTTGTTTAATGTCGTCTCGCGCTACACAGATAATACGACTTTGCTGGGTAAACAAGCCCGCTTTCTCTAATTGATATAACGATGGCAGTAACTTACGGCGGGTTAAATCACCAAGACAGCCAAATAATACGATATCACTCGCTTTAGTATTCATAGCATTCATTAGTTCACCCCGAATGGGAACCTTATTATTAAAATTGCAGTTCAAACAACAGAGTTTCAAGACTCGGTTGCCAATGATGTTTTGCCAAATTCACTTTCACGCCAGTCATTTCTATGCCTTCACCACGTAATAAACTTAACTGTAATCTATGCGCTGGCTCTTGCGTCGGAATAGAAATCTTGCCTTGGCTATTAACCACTCGATGCCAAGGGATGAGCGAGTCTCTAGTTGATTTCAATGCTTTACTGACCAATCTAGCCCGCTTGGGCAAGCCCGCTAAATCAGCAACCTGACCGTAACTGGCTACATATCCGGGCGGGATTAATTTAACCACCGCTAAAATTCGTTGATGTAATAGATTCATAATAGAGAATCTTAACCGATTCGTTACTGACTTGGCAGTGATTGCCCCATTAATGATATCTTAAACCGAATACTCTACTTCTTTTTGTACAGCTGGCGTTGGCTGCGGCGCATTAAACAACGCTTGTGCGTTGTCTAACATGCGGTTGCTAAAACCCCATTCGTTGTCATACCAAGCCATCACTTTAACCAATCGACCGGAGACACGCGTTTGAGTCGCGTCAAAGATTGAAGAGAGCGGGTTGTGATTAAAATCGATAGACACCAATGGTAAGTTATTAACACCTAACACTTGTGATAATTTGGTTGAACAGGCAGCCTCAGACACTAATTGGTTAATTTCTTCAATACTAGTATCACGTTTAGCGATAAAGGTAAGGTCCACTAACGACACATTTGCGGTTGGTACGCGCACAGCCATGCCGTCAAATTTACCCGCTAATTCAGGAACAACCAAGCCAACAGCCGCGGCAGCGCCGGTATTAGTTGGGATCATTGACATTGCAGCGGCGCGAGCACGACGTAAGTCGCTATGACAAACATCTGACAATACTTGATCGTTGGTATAGGCATGAATAGTGGTCATTAATCCAGACTCAATGCCAATCTCATCATTAAGAATTTTAGCGAATGGTGCTAAACAGTTAGTGGTGCAAGACGCATTAGAGATAACGGTCATATCGCTGGTCAAACAATCGTCATTAACGCCGTAAACTACGGTAGCGTCGACGTTTTTAGCAGGTGCTGAGATGATAACTTTTTTGGCGCCAGCAGATAAATGAGGCTGAACCGCTTCTTTAGAAGTGAATATTCCCGTACATTCAAATACGATATCAATATCTAACTCAGCCCAAGGTAAATTCTTTGGCTCGCGTTCACTGAACATGCGTATTGAATCGTTGTTAACGCTCATCACGCCATCGTCAAAGCTCACTTGGGCGTTAAATCGGCCGTGCACTGAATCATATTGGGTCAAATGAACACTGGCTGCGCTATCGCCTAAATCGTTAATCGCGACAATTTTAATATCACTATCAGCTTTCTCTTCATAGAGAGCGCGTAGTACATTACGGCCAATACGACCATAACCATTTATTGCTACTTTAATTGTCATTCTTCTCACCTTTATTTATCAGCGTCACAAAGATACGTAATTTAATTACAAAAATACACAAATCAGGCTATAAAAACAAGGTTATATACTATTTTTTTGGGTTTATTACTACTTTAATGAATTTAAAGTACGACGAGTTAGCACCGACAATGGCGAAGAACATAGGTAAGGCGCTAATATATTGGGATTTCAACAAAAGTATCGCGATGAAAGTTTATTACATACGCGACAGTCGATTTATTTATTGGTGCTAAAGGCAAGTTGTTTGGGATACGCCGTTATGGTAACGGCGTTTTCTT
>JABSRV010000008.1 GCA_013214905.1 Psychrobium sp.
ACACAAAATATTCTGGAAATATTTTGAACGTCGCTTGCGACGGCCTTTGGAGAAATACAGGACGTATTTCTTAATAATACTGCGGTTTCAAGAATGACGGGTATATCTATTATTTTGATTATCATGTTAAATTTAACGTAATAAAGATAGCAATATAGCTTAGGGAGCGATAGAGAATGATTCGATTTGAAGAGGTCACCAAGGTTTACCCTGGGGGGCAGCAAGCATTAAATCGGGTGAGTTTTCATCTGCAACCTGGTGAAATGGCATTTCTTACCGGCCACTCTGGCGCGGGAAAGAGCACCTTATTAAAACTTGTCGCGTTGATGGAACGTCCAACGTCGGGGCAAGTTTTTATCAATGGTCACAACCTTAATAAAATCACTAAAAAACAAATACCATTCGCGCGGCGTGATATAGGCATGATTTTTCAAAATCATCGTCTGTTGATGGATCGCAGTGTTTTTAATAATGTCGCTTTACCGTTAATTATTGAAGGTTATCATTTATCTGACATTAAACGCCGTGTCGCCGGCGCGTTAGACAAAGTGGGTTTGCTAGATAAACTCAATAACATGCCTCACACCCTTTCTGGTGGTGAGCTACAGCGGGTGGGCATTGCGCGCGCCATCGTTAACAAACCACCGCTGCTACTTGCCGATGAACCAACGGGTAACTTAGATCCGCAATTGTCGCTGGAAATTATGCGGGTGTTTGAAGATCTCAATTCGGTAGGCGTTGCCGTATTAATCGCCACGCATGACTTGGGATTAATTGCGCGCATGAAGTATCACGCCTTTACCTTGCGTCAAGGCCAATTGATTCATGACGGTTTAGCATCTACCGACTTAAGGGAGAGTAACTTTGAGCCTGTTATTTAGTCAAAGCAGACCGTCAGGCGCGACCAACAGCAATCCTGGTCACCGCGTCGTGATGTATTTTATTCGCCACTTGCAACAAGCGCTAGCGAGCATTGGTGAGTTATGGCGCATGCCAACATCGTCGATGTTAACCATGGCGGTATTAGGGGTGAGCTTGGCGTTACCTACCACTTTGCACTTATTATTAAAAAATAGTGAGCAATTACGAGGCTCATGGGATGATGCGGCTGAAATAAGCTTATTCCTTAAAGATAACGTATCGGCGCAAACAGCGGTGAAAGTGGTTAATCGCATTAGCTTATATCCTCAGGTAAGCGATGTGCAGTATATTTCTGCTGAGCAGGCGTTGGAAGAATTTAAAACGCTTTCGGGATTTGGAGAGGCGTTAGATTATCTCGATGAGAATCCCTTACCCGCCGTTATTCTTGTAACACCGACCAAGCAATATTCAAGTCCAGAAGGGGCACGCGACTTACTTGAAAAGTTGCAACAACAATCAGAAATTGCCTTTGGTAAGCTTGATGTTACCTGGCTAGAAAAGCTAACCGCTATTGTTAATTTATTAGAAGACGGCGTATTTGCGCTAGGTTTTCTGTTACTACTTGCTGTGGCGCTAATTATTGCTAATACCATTCGTTTATCTATTTTAAATCGCCGTGAAGAAATTGAGGTTTTAAAGCTGGTGGGTGCAACCAACGACTTTATCAGGCGCCCATTTCTGTATACCGGCATTTGGTATGGCTTAATTGGTGGTCTCATTGCATGGATTTGTGTTTCATTAATTTTGTGGTGGGTGGAAGGATCCTTGCTTAATCTAGCCAGTCAATTTGGTTCTGAGTTAATACTTGATGGTTTAGATTTTAGTGAATTTTTGATCTTGATCTCATTAAGCTCTTTGCTTGGATGGCTTGGTGCATATGCTTCTGTGATGCGTCATGTCTATGAAATTGAACCAGAAAATCAGTTGTGAACTAAATGCATCTCCAACGCTCTAATTACCGTGAAACAGTTGGTAACATTGATTGAAATGATCCTATAGCGATCATTAAAATTGCATGATAGACTCGGGGCAAGTTTTAAGATTAGGAGGTTCGAATGAGCAACTCAATAACATCTACAGCATTAATGCCGGTAACATCTGGCAGCATCGAAACGTACGTGGCGTCTGCTGCGCGCATCCCTATGCTAAATGCCAAAGATGAACATGAATTGGCTTCTCGTTTGTACCATGATGGCGATTTACAAGCGGCACAGAAACTTATCATGTCGCATTTACGTTTCGTTATTCATATTGCAAAAAGCTATTCAGGATACGGTTTACCACACGCTGACTTGATTCAAGAAGGCAACGTTGGACTAATGAAAGCTGTAAAACGTTTTAATCCAGAAGTGGGCGTGCGTTTGGTATCTTTCGCCGTGCATTGGATCAAAGCTGAGATTCATGAGTACGTATTGAAAAATTGGCGCATTGTAAAAGTGGCGACCACTAAAGCACAGCGTAAGTTATTCTTTAATCTTCGTAAAAACAAAAAGCGTCTTGGTTGGTTCAATCAAGAAGAAGTAAACGTTGTTGCACGAGAATTAGGTGTATCGACTCGTGATGTGGTTGAAATGGAATCACGCATGAGTTTAAACGATAGTTCGTTTGATTTAAGCAATGACGATGATGACGGCTCGCCAAGTCACTTCGCGCCAACGCAATATCTTGAAGACAAATCTTCAAATGTTGCTGAGTATGTGGAAGACAAAAACTGGGAAAGTCACGCAAATGCTAAACTCACCAGCGCCATGGCAACATTAGACGAACGCAGTCAGCATATTGTTCGTGCTCGTTGGTTAACCGACGACAAAACCACGCTACAAGATTTGGCAACGCACTATCAAGTGTCTGCAGAGCGTGTGAGACAGTTGGAAAAGAGCGCCATGAAAAAACTTAAAGCAGCGATGGAATAAGTCGTCCTTTAACAACCTAAAAAAGCAGCTTCGGCTGTTTTTTTTGTTTCTGTCCTAATATATACCCAAAACCATTGGAATTGCAGTGAAGCCGTCAAGTTTCGAATCGCCTGCGCTTATGTTTTATAAGTGATTGTGATTCGAAACGCAGACAATAAAACTGCGGTTTCAAGGGGGACGGGTATAATCTAAACGAAACTCCCCAATGAAAATACTAAAATACGAATCAAGCAATGCACAGTTCACCCCATGGACAAGTAGCTACCTAGATGTTGCTAAGGCGCTAATCGAACTCATTGAAACAGATAAGCTTAGCGTGCTGCATTTTGGTTCAACCTCTGCGATGGTGGGTGGTAAGGGCATTATCGATTTATCAGTATTATATGCCAGTGGCCAAATTGATTTAGCGACCGCACGACTCAAGGATTTAGGCTTTCAAGATCAAATAAGTGATCAGCCGTTTCCTGCTAATCGACCACGTAAAGATGGCGCTGTTGTATATGAAAGTACAAGGTATTTAATTCATGCTCATGTCATTGAAATACACAGCGATAATCATAAAAAGCAATTAGCTTACAAAAATCATTTATTAAATAACGCTGATGCACGTGAGCAATATGAAGCGACTAAAAAAGCAATTTTGGCGTCAGGTATTAACGAGCTGCAACAATATGGGGATTTGAAATCTCCCCACGTGAAAAGCGTCTTAAAGAAACTTAGTTAGTTGTATATACCCAAAATCATTGGAATTGCAGTGAAGCCGTCAAGGTTCGAATCACCTGAGCTTATGTTTTATAAGTGATTGTGATTCGAATCCGCCGACACAAAATATTCTGGAAATATTTTGAACGTCGCTTGCGACGGCCTTTGGAGAAATACAGGACGTATTTCTTAATAAAACTGCGGTTTCAAGGGTAACGGGTATAGTTACTTAGCGCTAACCGCGTGTCTTAACATTGCAGTGCTGCGCGGGCTTGGGAAGTGCTTGTTTTTAGCTAAACGCGTCGTCGTTGGCAACAACGTTGATAGCGACACTAAGTCGATGTTTAATGCTTTTAAACGCGGTGCAATCGTGGCTAAAAATGCCACGGTTTGCGGGTGTGGATGCGCAATGGCAATAGCTAACTGATGACGTTTCGCAATCCTGATCAACTGCTTAAACTGTTTGTCTAACGAGTCATAATCAAGTTTATTATCCAAAAATACGTGTCGATGACCGGTTTGCAGTCCACGCTCGGTCGCTATGCGTTCAGCCATTGAATATGGCGTGGTTTTACTGTCTAGAAAATATAACTGACGCTTGGCTAGTTCGTCCATTAGCCAAGTTAGGTGCGTGGTTTGCGTGGTAAACTTGCTACCCATATGATTGTTAATACCGCGCGCGTAAGGCACATTGTCTAGTGCCAAGCGAATTTGCGCGCGCATAGATTGTTCATTCATAGAAGATTTTAAGGCACCCTTGCCCAGCAAGTGATTATTACTGGTCGCTTCCATCGGAATATGAGCGATGATTTCACGTTGGCTAGCAAATATTTTCTCCGCCATGATCTGCGTTAATGGCGCAAATGGCACCACGGCATAGGTAAATTGGCCTTTGAGTTCTAAAGCTGAAATGTCTGTTTGACGATAGCCAATATCATCAATAACAATAGCGATTTGTGGATTTAAAGCGGCCAGGGCTGCAGGGCTCATGCTCAGCAGAACAACTGAAATACAGGTGGTAAGTTTGCTGAGGGCTGACAATACTACATTCATTGCTAATCACTTCTCCGGTGAATTTCTACTTTGTCTAGGTGAATCCATTCAACATGTGGCATCAATCGTCATGCATACACAATGAATCTTTAATATTAAAATCAGTGATTAAGCAAAACATTAGAGTGCCTGATCATAAAAGGCTGATTTAAAAGTGTCATAAATATTCGCGCCTATTTGAACAGAAAATGAGCGAAAAAGCGAATATTTATTAGTTATGTTTGCTATTACTTAAACCAACGCGTCGGGCTAACGGCTTTACCTTGATAGCGTATTTCAAAATAGAGGGCGGGTTTGCTTTGGCCGCCACTTTGACCTAATAATGCAATTTTCTCGTTAGCGGCAACAACATCACCAGCATCTTTAAGCAACGCTTGGTTGTGACCATAAAGGCTCATGTAGCCCTTGCCGTGATCCAACACTAAGACTAGACCAAATCCTTTGATCCAGTTAGAAAATATTACCTTGCCATGGTGAATAGCCGTCACAGACTGCCCTTCAATGCCGCTAATGGTAATGCCTTTACGGCGTAAATTACCGTGACGCCGTTGGCCAAATTTGTGAATGATTTTACCGCGACTTTGTTTTGGCAATAGACCGCGTACTCCGGCCAACCCGTTAAGCGGTAAGCTAGATTGAGTCTTGCTTTTCTGCTGCTCGTTTAACAGTTGTTTAATGTCGATTTCTGATAACTGATAGCGCTCCAACTGCGTACTGTTTTTGCTATACGATAATTTAAGCTGGCGTAGCGCGCCATTACGTTGTGTTTTTTCTTTGCTTAACTGTTGTTCATGTTGCTGTTGCTCTTTGAGCAAGCTGCTAAGCTCTAACGCGGTAGCATTTAGCTCAATCGCTATATCGGTTAGTGATTGGATGGTGCTGCTGAGCTCGGTAATAGATGAAATACGCGCCTTATTGAGAAATTGATAATAGCCAAGCAATCGCTCTGTTGTACTACTTTGTTGTTGATTTAACAACATTTTCATTAGGTCATGATCGCCCGTCATATAAGCGCTTTTAAGTTGCTTGCTTAACACCCTTTGCTGCTTTTTCTTGTCGTTGAACAGTGTTGTTTGCTGTTTTTTCAGCTGTTGTTGCTTAGTGCTTGTTTGGCGTTGTTGCTGTTTTGTTTGGTGCAGTGACTTCGCTGATTTCGCCACCTGTTGTTCAATGTTTTTCAATTGCTTATTCAGGCGATCTTGTTGTTTCTTTTGCTGATTCAGCAATTGTGTTTGCTGAGTAATTTTTTGTTTGATGCTTTTTAATTGATCATTAGAGGGCGATTGAGCGCAAAGAACCACACTGCTAATACTTAGCAGTGTGGTCATTAAACATAACTTTAACAATGACTGGCGCAATGACTTAACTTAACGTCATTAAAGGAGTGCCGGTCATTTCTGGCGGTATCTCCATGTCTAACAAACGCAGCATAGTCGGTGCAATATCACTTAGTTTACCCGAATCAGCTGGCGTAGCATCTCGGCCTACGTAGATGAACGGTACTGGCTCACAGGTATGCGCGGTATGCGCTTGCGCCGTTGTCTCGTCAACCATTTGCTCAGCGTTGCCATGATCTGCGGTAATTAAACATTCGCCGCCAGCATTATCTAGTGCGCCAAGCACGCGTTCAATACATGAATCAACAGCTTCGCATGCCTCAATAGCGGCGCTTAAAATACCCGTGTGACCAACCATGTCGCCATTCGGGTAGTTGCAGATAATGACATCATATTTCTGCGCTGCAATGGCTGCCACTAGCTTGTCGGTTAACAGGGTTGAGTTCATGGCTGGTTGTAAGTCATAGGTCGCAACGTCTGGTGATGGTATAAGAATACGATCTTCACCCTCAAACTCATCTTCAATGCCGCCATTGAAGAAAAATGTCACGTGGGCATATTTTTCGGTTTCAGAAATACGTAATTGTGTTTTGTTATTGTCTTGCAGCCATTGCCCTAATACATTATTAAGCTTTTCTGGCGAATAAGCCACTGGGCTAATAATACTGTCGGCATATTGAGTTAACTGGACAAAGGCGTTAAGTGTTGGTGTTGCCTTGCGCTCAAAGCCAGCAAAGTCGGCATCAACAAAGGCGCGGCTTATTTCACGGGCGCGATCCGCTCTAAAATTCATGAAGAACATCGCATCGCCATCATTAATGGTGACAGATGTGCCATCGGCTTTGTTGATGCTAGTGGCGCCAACAAACTCATCGTTTTCGTCACGTGCATAAGCTTGCTTGAGTGCATCAACGGCGCAGCTATTGTTATGCAGCCCCTTGCCTTGAGCCATTAAATGGTAAGCAATTTCCACTCGATCCCAACGCTGATCGCGATCCATCGCGTAATAACGGCCTACTAATGAGGCTATTTGGCCAATGCCAAGCTCTTTAAACAACGCTTGTACTTTTTCAATAGACGCTAGCGCGCTGCGTGGTGGGGTATCACGACCATCAAGAAAAGCGTGTAGGTAAATTTCTTTCGCGCCACGTTTTGCCGCCAATTTAATCAATGCCAGCATATGATCAACATGACTGTGCACGCCGCCATGAGAAAACAATCCCAACATATCCACGGCTTTGCCCGCATTAATGGTTGAGTCTAGATTGTCGACTAAGGCAACATTGACATCGAACTCGCCATCGGTAATTGCTTTGTTGATGCGCGTATAGTTTTGATAAACAATGCGTCCAGAGCCGATGTTCACATGACCGACTTCAGAGTTGCCCATTTGTCCATCGGGTAAACCGACGTCTTGTCCAGAACCTGAAATCAACGTGTGCGGGTAATTTTCCCATAATCTATCCATGGTCGGCGTTTTGGCTAACGCAATGGCATTGTTGGTTTGATCTTCTCGGTAACCCCAACCATCAAGGATGAGTAAAACTAAGGGTTTTTTAACGCTGGGCATTGATAAGTCCTATGCTGAACAAGATATTTGTTCAATATATTACACGCCCCACTGCAGATAAAAAACACAAATTCATGCTAATACCAATTCTATTAAGTTTGTGTTCTTGTTGTGCGTAGAGAAAATCAATTAGAATGAGGCGCTCGATTGAGCAATAGCTAGCTATTGGGGTTGAGAGCAACGTAATTATCATTGATTTTAACCAGCACAAGTGGGCAATGACTTAGTGGAATTGGTATAAATTTTCATTTTCATAATACTGACCATGATGCGTATTGGTAACTCGGTGTTTGGTCTGTATACTAAGCGCAAAATAAAAGCCCTTTGTTGTGGCTGTAAATATGTTTATTAGGATTAAATATGGAATATGTAGAGTTTCTTCAAGCCAATCCAGTGCTTACGTTTGCGTGGATCGGTATTTTCGCTGCGCTAATATTTACCAGTGTTAAAGCGGGTATGTCTAACGTTAAAAAGATCAGCCATCAACAAGCCACTTTATTGATGAATCGCGAAGAAGCGATAGTGATTGATGTGCGTAGCGACGCGGAATTTAAAAAGGGTCATATACTTGGCTCTAAGCTATTACCATTGTCGAAATTGAAAAATAATGAATTGGGAAGTCTTGAAAAAAAGAAAGATAGCCCCATTATTGTTGTATGTAATATGGGAATGACATCGACACAAGCGTGTCAAATGTTGCAAAAAGCTGGATTTACTAATCTTCATAGCTTGCAGGGTGGCATTACCGAATGGCGCAGTGCAAACTTGCCTTTAACCCAAAAATAGAGAATTTATTTAATGGCTAATGTTACATTATATATTCGTTCTTGGTGTTCTTTTTGCCAACAAGCGACAAACTTGCTAGACAATAAATCGGTGTCTTATCAAATCATTGATATCGAAGAACAGCCAGAAAAACGCGATGAAATGATCGAACTTACAGGTCGTACATCTGTGCCACAAGTTTTCATTAATCAACAAGCTATTGGCGGTTGTGATGACTTATTCGCATTAGAAAGCAACGGCGAGTTAGACAAGCTGTTAACTAAATAATATTAAAAGAACAATAAAGACAAAGGAATAACAAACATGTCAGAAGTTAATGAAAACGCAGTAAGCAACGCTCAAGAAGCACCAGGTTTTAGCATTCAACGTATTTTTACTAAAGATGTTTCGTTTGAAACGCCTAACTCTCCAGAAATCTTTCAAAAAGAATGGACGCCTGAAGTTAAGCTTGACTTAGATACGCGCAGCAACAAATTAGCTGACGATGTTTATGAAGTTGTATTGTCTTTAACTGTAACCGCTCAGCTGGGCGATGAAGTGGCTTTCTTGGCTGAAGTTCAGCAAGCGGGTATCTTCGGTATTAGCGGTCTTGACGATAACCAAATGGCTCATTCAATTGGTTCTTATTGTCCAAATATCTTATTCCCATATGCACGCGAAGTAATCGCTAGCCTAGTAAGTCGTGGTACATTCCCACAACTTAACCTAGCGCCAGTTAACTTTGATGCTCTTTTCACTCAGTACGTGCAGTCTCGTCAAGAAGACGCTGCACCAGCTGTAGGCCAAAGCGCGGACGCGTAATCAGTATGGCTATTGAAACAGCAGATATTGCAGTTTTGGGGGCGGGGTCTTATGGCTCCGCCCTTGCTATTTGTTTAGCACGAAACGAAAACAAAACCTTGTTATGGGCTCATAACGCGGTACATGTGCAGCAGCTTCAACAAGATCATAGCAATGAACGGTATTTGCCTGGGGCTAAATTCCCAGCGAAATTGTCGGTGCATAGTGAACTCAAAGACGTTGTAGCCGCGACTAAAATCATTTTGGTTGTGGTGCCTAGTTTTGCATTTTCAGAAATGCTGCAGCAACTTAAGCCTTTGTTAACCAAAGAGCATCGACTTGCATGGGCCACTAAAGGTTTAGAAGCCGATACCGGTCGTTTATTGCAAGACGTAGCACGTGACATTTTAGGGCCAGATTTGGCGCTAGCGGTATTGTCTGGGCCAACGTTTGCCAAAGAAATGGCGGCGGGCATGCCAACTGCTATTTCGGTGGCGGCTAGTGAAACAAGTTTCGCCGCTGAGTTAGCGTCTTTGTTGCATAGCGATTCGTTCCGTGTTTATCAAAATACCGACTTTATTGGCATTCAGTTAGGCGGTGCGGTTAAAAACGTCATTGCCATTGGCGCTGGCATGTCCGATGGTTTAGGTTTTGGCGCCAATGCTCGTATCGCATTGGTCACTCGCGGTTTAGCGGAGTTATGCCGTTTAGGCAAAGCGGTTGGCGCTGATCAAGCAACCTTTATGGGCATGGCAGGATTAGGAGACTTGGTGCTTACCTGTACCGACAATCAATCGCGAAACAGACGATTTGGTTTAGCGTTAGGTAAAGGCATTGGTATTGAAGAAGCGCAGCAGGAAATTGGTCAAGTGGTAGAGGGTTATCGCAATACTAAAGAGGTCTTTTTACTGGCAGAGCGTTTAGGCGTAGAAATGCCTATTACGGCTCAGATATATAGCGTTTTATATCAAGGGAAAGATCCTAAAGTGGCCGCCAAAGCATTGCTTGGCAGAGCGCAGACCATCGAGTCTTAATGTCGCTTACAATCGCTGTAGAGTGAGGTTTTTCGGGGGCATAAAAGCTGACCGTTCGTTATCGGCTCTGGCATCCTGCTTCGCTCTACCGATTACATCCCTGTAATCGTGAACAAAAAAGGGGGTTAAATAATTATTTAGCCCCCTTTTTTTATGATTTTTTTTCTGTTTCTTGCTCACACTGTGGGAAAGGTTTGGCTTCTCCCGCGTGTTCCTCGGCATAGAATGACATGCGACGACTTGACTGATGACGCTTGGTTAAACGCTTTTTAAAACGAAAACGACTAGTATGACTCATCTTAACTTGCTCCGTTATATCCGACTTGACGCCAAGATTCATAAACAATAACCGCAACCGCGTTTGACAAATTCATGCTACGGCTTTCGGCTAGCATAGGTATGCGTATTCGCTGCTCATTAGGTAAAGCCGTAATGATTTCACTAGGTAAGCCACGAGTCTCAGGGCCGAAAAGCAACATGTCTCCATCGCTAAACTTAGCCTCACTGTGACTTAGCGTTGCTTTAGTGGTACAAGCAAAAATACGTTGTGGTTTAACGCTATCGAGCATCGCTTGGTAATTTGCATGACGTGTAACGTTGGTCATCTCAGCGTAATCTAAACCTGCACGTCTAAGCCTCTTATCATCGATATCGAATCCAAGCGGTTCAATTAAATGCAGATGATACCCTGTATTAGCACACAGGCGAATGATATTACCGGTATTCGGTGGGATTTCTGGTTCGAAAAGGGCAACGTGTAACATGTCGTGTACGCCTGAAAATTTGTGCAGGCATTGTACCTATCCCGCTGTAAAAATACTAGGAAATTACGAGTGAGAACTCACGATAGGCAGCTTAATTTTCACACTAAGGCCGCCTTGCTGATTATTCTCTGCTTGAATGCTGCCTTGATGGCGAGATATCGCGGCATACGCAATAGCCAAACCTAACCCCGTACCACCTGAATCTCGTTCTCTAGCACTAGATACTCGATAAAATGGGGTAAAAAGGTGTTCTAGGTGCTGTGCTGCGACCCCTTTACCGTCATCACTAATGGCTATCTCAAGGGAGTCATTAATCACATGCGCGGTGAAAGTGACTTGGGTGCTCGCATAACGAATGGCGTTGCGAATAATGTTTTCGATGGCACTGGCTAGCGGCTCCCATTGCACGCTAATCTCGATATTGACGCCAATATCGCTATTGAGTGTGACGTTATACTCATTGGCTTCGAATTTGGCATTTTCGAGGATATCGTCCATGAAGAAATCAAACTGACACTGTTCTACAGGGTGATCGTTAACCAGTTTATAATGCGACAACACCAATAATTGTTGCAGCATTTTGTCGATAACCTTGGTTTCTTGATCGATGCGTATTAATTCGGGCGTCTCACCACTTTGACGACGACTAATCGCGCTGGCGAGTTGCAGGCGCGTAAGAGGCGTTCGCAGTTCATGAGATATATCACCTAATAAACGCTGTTGCCCTAAGACTATTTTTTCAACCGAGTCGGCCATGGCATTAAATGAATGAGCGAGTTGGCCTATTTCGTCGCGATGACGCAACGCGTTTTTTTCGGCACGTATCGTTAAGTCACCTTGGGCCAACAAGCGAGCGCTTTTATCAAGGGATTTTATCGGCCTGGTAATATGCCATGCCAGCAAGGCACAGCAAATTGCACTGATGCTCATCACCAGCAAAAGTAATAATAAGCGATTATCAGCCAGTGTTTGCAAGAAGCGATGACGAGCATTGTAATTTATGTCACGCAAAAAAAGGCTGTAAGCCTTTTTCTTATGTTCAAAACGATAGGGGCCATAAACTGTCCATCGTTTGAAAGGATGATTCTTAACCGTGCTATTTTCCTCATTGCTTAATATAGCAATATGAATATCTTTGGGTATGCGGTAGTTAGGCACCGAATTATTATCAGCGTCCATCACAAAAACATGGCGAGTATGATGGCGTTTGTTTGATCTTTTATGGGAGCGTTTCATCGACGGTGGCGGTATTCTTATCGGTAACTTGCGCTCGACATATTTGATGCCCTCTTCGATAGAAGTGGCTTTTTTAATTGCCTCAACGAAATAAAGATGACGTTTTAATTGCTTGGGAGTGATTGTTTGTGATGCTTCAAGCAGCGTAGGCAGCGCGACGATGGCGCCAGCAATAAGCACGGTAATCGACCAAAATCCAATAAGCAGTTTGATGAATAGCGTTTTTGGCACGGGTTAATCCTCAAGCCAAATGTAGCCATGACCGCGCACGGTTTTAATACGCGGCAGACCGTCATTTCTGACGGGTAGTTTTTTACGTAAGTTTGACATGTGCATGTCTAAACTACGGTCAAACGCTTGCAAGCGTTTCCCCAATACCTTTAGATTTAATGCATTCTTGTCTAATAGCTCGCCAACATGTTCGATTAGTTCAACCAATAATAAGAATTCGGTGCCAGTAAGGTCTAGTACCTTACCAATACATTTAGCTTCTTGGCGACCGTGATGAATCTCGATATCGCCGAGCACTATGTGTTGTTGTTTGATTGTTGGCGCTTGCGTGCGGCGTAAGATAGCGCGAATGCGCGCAAGTAATTCACGATCATTAAATGGTTTTGGCAGGTAATCGTCTGCACCAAATTCTAAACCGATAACGCGGTCAATCTCATCACCTTTAGCGGTTAACATAATAACCGGTATTTGGCTGGTTTGACGCAGTTGCTTTAATAAGTCAAAACCGTTGAGGTGAGGCAGCATAACGTCAAGCAAGACAATATCGTGTATTTCTTGTTGCGCCATGGTCAAACCTGCAAGTCCGTCGTGCGCGGCGCTTACGTCATAGCCTTCCATTGTAAGCAGCTGAGTGAGTAGCTGGCAAAGATCATGGTCATCTTCAACGATTAGGATTTTGTTTTTGGTCATGGTGTCATTCTAGCGAGTGTCATCAAAAAACACACTTACTTTACATTCCTTTACATAGCTTAAACGTTAATTTACATATGGTGACATATGATTGATTTCGAATTGAGGCATATCAAACACCCATTAAAGGAATACCACATGAAACTTACTCATAAACTAATCGCTGGTTTGGCTCTTAGCAGCGTAATGGCTTTTGGTGCAATGGCAGGCGACGGAAAGCACAAACATCGACATGGCGGCAGCAAGATTGAACGCATGACCGAACACTTAGACTTAACGCAAGAGCAGCAAGTTAGCATCGCTGCATTGTTAAAAGAATATCGTGCTGGCATGAGAATGTTGCCTAAAGGCATGAGCAGTGATGATGTGCCGCCACCACCATCTCGTAAAAAGATGAAAGAAAAAATGAAAGAAAAAATGGCACAGCATAAGGCTGAGCGACTAGCAAAGCTAAAAGATTTATTAGGCGCGTCAGCATTTGATGAAAGCACTGTTCGTGACAAATTGGCTGAGCGCGCTCAAAAGCATAGCGATTACAAAGTTAATCAAATGAAAATGCAACATGCCATTTATCAGCAGTTGGATAGTGATCAGCAAGACAAATATTTAGCGATGTTATCTAAAAAAGATCAGCGCAAAGGAAAGCGTATGCACCATAAGCATGAGAAAAGAATGCGCACTGCTCATTAATCTCTCTTAAAAACAGTCAAAAAGGCAGCAACTTAGGTTGCTGCCTTTTTTGCTGTTACAGTTATTTTTATTGGTCGTAATATAAGGGGCTGTTGCATATGAACCAAGCGTATCGAGAACATGGTTATATCGTGCTGAGAACTTTTTCGCTGCCGATGAAATTGACACATTAAAGCATGTGCTGCTTGATTTTCATCGTTCATGGCGCCGCGACAACGCACTGCGATTTTTAACTTCATTGGCACTAACAAATTGATGAACGTGGTTAAAAGTGTATTTCCAAGTGAGCCATGTTTTATGAATACCCAACTGTTTTTTAACCCCGTTAACCCAGCGCAGAAAAACTATTGGCACCGAGACCCGCAGTATCACTTGTCGATTGACGAGCAAAAATCAGCGTTAGAGGGAGTTAATGTTGTACATTATCGTATCCCGCTATTTGGCGAACCTGGCATAGAACTAGTGCCTGCAAGCCATAAGTGCTGGGATACTGATGAGGAGCTCGACGTAAGATTAGCGCGTAATAACCGCCGTAATTCTGATGATCTGAGCAGTGGCTTGACCATAGAGCTTGCGGCGGGTATCTGTTGGTATTTTCTGCCAACATGATTCATCGAGGTTTGTATGGCCGGGATCGCTTGGCGTTAGATATTCTATGTTGCGATCCAGAACCTACATTGGTTAAGTATGTTAAAGACGATTGGCTGCCAAGCCAGACTGTTATTAAGACGTTAGTGTGCGCCAGCGCCTTCGAAAATACCCTAGCCCTTAAAAATAGCGCTCAAAACAAACCCTAAGACATATTAAGCTCTTTTAATTTTCGCGTTAGCGTATTACGCCCCCAACCCAACTTTTTAGCGGCGAGCTGTTTGTGACCTGCGGTGCTACGCAATGCACATTCAATCATGGTGCGTTCAAAGGCTGGCAAGGCTTGCTCTAATATATTGTCGTTGCCCGCATCGAGTTGCTCAAAACACCATGCGCTAAGTGCTTGCTGCCAATCTTGGCTTTCTCCAAGCTGGCTTTTACTTTCGGTAAGTTCTGGCGGTAAATCATCAATTAGTATTTCTTGACCCGACGCCATCACCGTTAACCAGCGACAAGTATTTTCTAATTGGCGAACGTTGCCAGGCCAAGGCAATTGACTAAGATATTGTTGTGCTTGCTTGCCAATTTTCTTGGGTTCAACGTTAAGCTCTTTCGCCGCACGCAGCATAAAATGCTTGGCCAGCGTTGGAATATCTTCGCGACGCTCCGCCAAGTTAGGGATATGAATGCGGATCACGTTTAAACGATGGAATAAATCTTCTCGAAATACCCCTTCATTCACTTGTTGCTCTAAGTTTTGATGAGTGGCGGCGATAATACGTACATCTACACTGACGGGTTGATGACCGCCAACGCGATAAAATTGACCGTCAGCCAATACTCGTAATAGTCGTGTTTGCACATCTAGCGGCATATCGCCAATTTCGTCGAGGAAAAGTGTGCCGCCATTGGCCTGCTCAAAACGGCCATGGCGCACACTGTTGGCGCCTGTAAATGCGCCTTTTTCATGACCAAATAGTTCCGACTCGATTAAATCTTTTGGGATAGCGGCCATGTTTAGTGCAATAAAACTATTGTCTTTACGTGGACTATGTTTGTGCAATGCCTTGGCGACTAATTCTTTGCCCGTGCCAGACTGTCCATTAATTAATACACTAATGCTTGAAGAAGCAAGGCGACCAATGGCACGAAAAACTTCTTGCATGGCCGGCGCTTCGCCAATGATCTCTGGCACTGTCGTTTCTAACTCTACACTTTTGCTTTTGCGTTTGTTTTGCGCATTACTGTGTTCAATGGCACGCTCAATTAAGCTGACTGCTTCATCTATATCAAACGGTTTTGGCAAATATTCAAAAGCGCCACTTTGATACGCGCTTACCGCACTGTCTAAATCTGAATGGGCAGTAATAATAATGACAGGTAAATGGGGGTAGTGCTGGCCAATGCGCTGCAGCAATTCCATGCCATCGGTATCAGGCATACGCACGTCAGATACAATCACACTAGGTTGCTCATGCGCTAATGCTTGCCATAAGCTTTCAGCGGCAGCAAAGCTGGCATTGCTAATATTGGCGGCACTTAATGATTTTTCTAATACCCAACGAATTGAGCTATCGTCGTCTAAAACCCAAACTTGTTCAGTCATGATGAACCCTTAGTCGTTGATTACTGGAATGGTGATATTAAACTCGGTATGGCCAGCCGATGATTCAAAATCGATACGGCCTTGATGCTGGCCGATTAACGTTTGTGCGATTGATAATCCAAGTCCCGTGCCTTCGGCACGACCCGTGACCATCGGATAAAACAAGGTTTGGCGTAAATCATCGCTTATGCCAGGACCGTTATCGACGATTGTAATAATCAGCGCCAAACGATGACGTTTGCCATTGATGGTCATTTGATTAGCGATGCGGGTAATAATGCTAATTTCACCGCGATTAGCAACCGCCTGAATTGCATTCTGAATGATATTTAGCAACGCTTGCTGTATTTGTTCAGGATCTATGGTGATGTCCGGAATACTAGGATCATAATCCCTTTTAATGATTATGTGCGGCGGCAAGTCGATGGACACCAATTGCACTATTTTTTCTAATACCTGATGGATGTTATGTTTTGCATGCTGATGGTGTTTGTTTGGCCCCAACAAACGCTCGACCAAATTGTTCAAGCGATCGGCTTGTTCCATGATCATTTGTGTATATTCTTTTGACTCGTCGTCAAGCCGTCGATGTAGAAGCTGCGCCGCGCCGCGTAATCCACCCAGTGGGTTTTTAATCTCGTGCGCCAGCCCTTTCACTAAATCTTTAGCCAGTTGCTGTTGGGTTATTTGCTGCATTTCAGCGGATATTCGTTGCTGTTGGTCAACCTGGCGTATTTCTAATAATAAGACACCTTCGGACTGTTGATTATCGCTAGTTTCTTGCGCCAGTGGGGTTACGCTTAAGTCTACGGTCACACTGCGTCGATCCAAGCAGATTAACGTGGCTAAGTTATCGGTAAAACCTTGCTTGGTTGCAATGACCTGCTCAAACAATGTCTTAGATGAACTCAAATGATGATACAAGCTTGATAGTTGACTGCCATTCATGCGCTTTGCACTAAGCTTGAATAATTGCTCGGCCGCGAGATTGTTATAACAAACGTTCATCTGTTGGTCGAGCATGATGATGCTGGTGACCATATTGTCTAAAATATTGTTTTTTTGCAGAGATGCCACGCCATGCTCCCAAGTCAGTATAAACGCATTTCCAATGGTCATGCATAGCCACTATAACACACGCACCAAATTGGTGCGCGCACTCTGCTCATGTTCCTAATCTCGCTTAAAAAGACGTTTAGTAACGCCTATTTGACCTTAATATTGGAAACACGATGCAAATAAATGACTGTTTCTAAAGACGTTGCAAGAACATTGCCACTATTGTTGAGTAATTTGGCTTGGATGGTTACCTCACCCCTATCAATATTTTTCACTTTAAAAACATTGCCTTGAGATGATTTTTTGTAGGCCTTGCCATTAATGAAAATTTGAGTGTGAGGTTGTTGCTTTGTCTTCGTAAACTTTTGCACCATGATGGTGAAATTACCATTGTTGTTTCTAATGGTTGCGCCGTGTTTGGGCATGGTGATGGTAATCTTATTAGAAGTGTTTGTTTTATCGCTGTGTTTGTACGTTGGAATGATCACCGGAGCGAGGCTAGGCAGTTGGCTTTGCTGTTGATTGCGGATAACGACCGCTTTTGCGCCTTTAAAAGGTTTGTCGGAATATTCAACGCTGCCGTCCTTATTTATTTTTTTATACACAGTACCTGCCTGTGAGCTAACGCTTAAGAGTAAGGTGATTAGGGCAATAAGAAGCAAAGATGATTTGAACATAACGTGCCATCAAAGGTGTATGAAAGAGTTATTACTATGGCGTTATTTTTTGCTTTAGACAATAAAAAACCCGCCGTAGCGGGTTTATGTTCAGGACGAACGGTATGCTGTGGTGCCATGGAGCAGCGCGTTCAGTTTACAGGTAATTAACAGCTGTAATACATTTCAAACTCTACAGGATGAACGGCCATGTTTAGACGCTCAACTTCTTCGTTCTTCAGCTTGATGTAAGCATCAATACTTTCGTCAGAGAATACGCCGCCAATCGTTAGGAACTCACGGTCTGCGCTAAGAGCTTCTAGTGCTTCGCCTAGTGAACCAGCAACCTGTGGGATTTCTGCCGCTTCTTCAGGAGGAAGGTCATATAGATCTTTGTCCATCGCATCGCCAGGATGGATCTTGTTTTTAATACCGTCTAGGCCAGCCATTAATAGTGCCGCGAATGCCAAGTATGGGTTAGCCGTTGGATCAGGGAAACGTACTTCGATGCGACGTGCTTTTGGTGATGGCACGACAGGAATACGGATAGACGCGCTACGGTTACGTGCAGAGTATGCAAGCATAACAGGTGCTTCAAATCCAGGAATTAGACGCTTGTAAGAGTTCGTAGACGCATTGGTGAATGCATTTAACGCTTTAGCATGCTTGATGATGCCGCCGATGTAAAACAGTGCCATTTCAGACAGGCCGCCATATTTATCACCAGCAAATAAGTTTTCGCCGCCTTTAGCTAACGACATATGACAATGCATGCCAGAACCGTTATCACCAACAAGTGGCTTTGGCATAAAGGTCGCGGTTTGACCAAATTCGTGTGCTACGTTGTGCACAACGTACTTGTAGATTTGAATCTCATCGGCTTTTTCAACAATAGTATTGAAACGACAAGCGATTTCATTTTGACCTGCAGTTGCTACTTCATGGTGATGAGCTTCAACAACTAAGCCCATTTCATCCATTAACAAACACATAGCGCTACGAATGTCTTGTGACGAATCTACAGGTGATACTGGGAAGTAACCGCCCTTAATACCTGGACGGTGTCCAGTATTGCCATCTTCATATTCAGTATTTGAATTCCAAGCGGCTTCTTTTGCGTCAATTTCATATGACGCGCCGTTCATTTCATTTTTGTAACGAACGCTATCGAACAAGAAGAACTCTGGCTCAGGGCCAAATAATACATCTTCAGCAAAACCACCGCTGCGCATGTAGTCTTCAGCACGTTTTGCAATAGAGCGTGGGTCACGATCGTAACCTTGCATTGTGTCAGGTTCAAGAATGTCACAACGAATGTTTAATGTAGGCACGGCAGTGAAAGGGTCCATCACGGCTGTTTTTGCATCAGGCATCATGACCATGTCTGAATTATCAATTGATTTCCAGCCCGCAATAGAAGAACCGTCGAACATTTTGCCGTCTTCGAAAAAGTCTTCATTTACTTGATGAGCAGGAATGCTGAAGTGTTGCTCTTTACCTTTAGTGTCGGTAAAGCGTAAATCGATAAACTTAACGTCGTTTTCTTTAATTAAATTAAAAACATTTGCTACTGGCATCTGATCTTTCCTTCAAAATAGAGGGGCTATTGAAATTATGCAATTGACTAAGCCAGAATTGTGCCATTTAGTTAACTAGTTGAAATTACTTTGATCTTACTTTTAATGTCGACCAACGAAAGCGAATTTCGCACCAATAAGATCCGC
The DNA here is from genome assembly GCA_013214905.1 of Psychrobium sp. Classification (GTDB taxonomy): domain Bacteria; phylum Pseudomonadota; class Gammaproteobacteria; order Enterobacterales; family Psychrobiaceae; genus Psychrobium. The sequence goes on from JABSRV010000008.1 coordinate 19,341, forward strand.
ATAAGCACCAAGTTGGTGCGACGCGTTTAATCTTGGTGCAGGCTTGCACCTAGTCAATTGTGCACCGAGATCTAACTATTGCTAATTATTTGCACAATATAACGACTTGCTCACACAAATAGATAGCTTTTACTTGCACAAGCCTGTAGAATTTGCCGCCTAATTTTTGTACCGACCACGACTTATTTAACGGTAAACTATTCCATAGAAAACGTTAAATTTTGGCTTGTTGGGCGGTGCTCATACATTATGAATAACATAGCGAATGGCTTGTTGTTCCTGTTTAGGCGAAAAGAATGTCAAAGACTATCACTGATATCAGCAAGTTGCGTAATATCGCAATCATTGCTCACGTTGACCACGGTAAAACTACCCTTGTTGACAAACTGTTATCACAATCTGGTACGGTTGAAACTCGCGGCGAAGCCGAAGAACGTGTTATGGATTCAAACGATCTTGAAAAAGAACGTGGAATAACCATTTTAGCAAAACCTACAGCGATTGATTGGAAAGGTCACCGCATCAACATCGTAGATACTCCAGGACACGCCGATTTCGGTGGTGAAGTTGAGCGTATCATGTCGATGGTAGATTCTGTATTGCTATTAGTAGATGCTGTTGACGGCCCGATGCCGCAAACACGTTTCGTGACGCAAAAAGCATTCGCACAAGGTCTTAAGCCTATTGTTGTTATCAACAAAATTGACCGTCCTGGCGCACGTCCTGATTGGGTTATGGATCAAATCTTTGATTTGTTCGACAACCTTGGCGCGACCGATGAGCAGTTAGACTTTAAAGTGATTTACGCATCAGCTCTTAACGGCTGGGCAACATTAGACCTTGCAGAAGAGTCTGATAACATGGAACCATTGTTCCAAGCAATCCTTGATAACGTTGAAGCACCAGACGTTGATCCTGAAGGTTCATTGCAGGTTCAGATCTCTCAGCTTGATTACAACTCTTACGTTGGCGTTATCGGTGTTGGTCGTATTACCCGTGGTAAAATTGGTCCAAACCAGCAGGTTATCGTTTCTATGAGCGATGGTTCTACACGTAAGGCTAAAGTTGGCGTAGTAATGGGTTACTTGGGTCTAGAGCGTAATGAAGTTGATGAAGCTTGGGCTGGCAACTTAGTTGCTATTACTGGTTTAGGCGAACTTAAAATCTCTGACACTATTTGTGCCGTAGATTGCATTGAGCCATTACCTCAATTGAGCGTTGATGAGCCAACGGTTACCATGACTTTCCAAGTAAACAACTCTCCGTTTGCTGGTAAAGAAGGTAAATTCGTTACTTCTCGTAACATTGCTGAGCGTCTACAACAAGAATTGGTACATAACGTAGCATTACGTGTTGAGCCAGGTTCTGACTCTGATAAGTTTAAAGTGTCTGGTCGTGGTGAACTTCACCTAGGCATCTTAATTGAAACCATGCGTCGTGAAGGTTTCGAGCTTGCTATTTCTCGTCCTGAAGTAATCATCAAAGAAATTGATGGTGTATTAATGGAGCCAATGGAAAAAGTTACTGTTGATGTTGAAGAACAACATCAAGGCACAGTAATGGAAAAACTTGGTATACGTAAAGCAGTAATGAACAACATGCAGCTTGACGGAAAAGGTCGTGTTCGTCTTGATTTCGATATGCCTTCACGTGGTCTAATCGGTTTCCAAACTGAATTCATGTCTATGACTTCTGGTTCTGGTTTGATTTACCATACGTTCGAAGAATATGCACCTCACAAAGGTGGCAACATCGGTCAACGTTCTAACGGTGTTTTGATTTCAAACGCTACTGGTAAAGCACTAACTTACTCATTGTTTAACTTACAGCAACGTGGTCGTTTATTTACCCAACATGCTGAAGAAGTTTACGAAGGTCAAGTTCTAGGTATTCATGCCCGTGACAACGATTTAACAGTTAACGCGCTTAAAGGTAAGCAGTTAACTAACGTTCGTTCTTCTGGTACTGATGAAGCACAAGTACTTACTACGCCAATCATCTACACCCTAGAGCAAGCTCTAGAGTTTATCGATGATGACGAGTTGGTTGAAGTAACACCAATAAGCATTCGTATTCGTAAGAGACTTCTTACTGAAAACGAACGTAAACGCGCAAACCGTGGCGGACCAAAATAGATAACTCTATTTATCCCCATAAGAAGGAGTTCCGAGCAATCGGAACTCCTTTTTTTTTGACAAAAAAAACAAAGTATTGAAATTTAATTGCCAATAGTCCTGTCTACCTATCCCTAGTCGAAATTCCATTCTTTTATATTACTCACTGAGGGCGATGCCATGAACAAACAATACGCGATGACGCAACAGCCTGTCGTTGTTGAAAACGAGCCTACTATCACGCGAAATAAGCTATTGCCATTGCTGCATTACATGTTTGCCACCGTTATCTTTACGCTATATGGCATCGAAGTTTGCCCTGTATTAGCGTCAATTTCACCGGTAAATTTGCTGCTTCCTTTAATGTTGATGTATCCGGTAAGGGTTTTGTTGATTAAGCAATTTTTCGCTAAACAGTCGATGTCTATATCGACGCAGTTTAAGTTAGATTTATTGTTGTTTGTTGTGACCGCAATTTTACTCACCACGTTTAATATCATGACCTACGACGCACCGTGGCACAGCAGCGGTAAAGTATTAGTGGGAATGAGTTTGCTAGGGCTGTTCGTTGCAACAGACTTAGCGTTGGCTAGCGAGCGCTTACGCATTAATGATGAGAGATTCTCTGGTGAATTTTCTAGTGCACGATTTATCTCGTTTTCGCAAAAATTCGCAGCGATGGCCATTTTCGTTGTCGTTGCTATCGGCGTTGTTTTATTTATGGTGGTTAGCAAAGATTTAACCTGGTTGCTTGAAGAAGCGACTGCTTATGATCCGCAAACTGCAAAGTTGATTATTTTGGCCGAAATAGCGATTGTAGTCGGTATTATTCTCGCATATACCATTCGTATTATTTTGTCTTATACGGGTAATTTAGCACTGTATTTAGGTCATGAAACACGCGTGCTTGACGCTGTCGCTAACGGTGATTTAGCGCAGCGTGTGCCGGTGGTTAGCAGTGATGAATTTGGTCAAATGGCTCACGGCACTAATGCGATGATCAATAGCCTTTTGAGTTATCAAAATGAACTAAAAGTAACTCGCGATGCGTCTATATTGGCCTTAGCATCATTGGCTGAAACACGTGACAATGAAACTGGCGCCCATATATTAAGAACCCAGCGTTACGTTAAAACATTGGCATTACAGCTACGCAAGCATCAAGATTTTAGCCAGCAACTTGATGATGAAACCATTGAGTTATATTACAAGTCTGCGCCGCTGCATGATGTTGGCAAGGTGGGTATTGTTGATAGCATTTTATTAAAGCCCGGCAAGTTAACAGATGATGAGTTTGTTATCATGAAAACGCATGCGCAAATTGGCGCCGACGCTTTGTTAGTGGCTGAAAAGCAAATGGGCAGTAATTCATTTTTACGTTATGCACGCGAGATAGCACTTAGTCACCATGAAAAGTGGGATGGTAGTGGTTACCCTAATAAATTGGCTGGCGATGATATTCCCTTATCCGGGCGTTTAATGGCACTAGCCGATGTTTATGATGCGCTGCTCAGTAAGCGTGTTTACAAACCCGCCTTTAGCCATGAGCAAGTAAAAGAGATTATTCTCAAAGGACGAGGCAGTCATTTTGATCCGAGAATAGTTGAGGCGTTTGAGGCTTGTGAGATGGAATTTATAGCAATTGCTGAAGATTTTAAAGATGGGAAATAGGTAATACTTACCTATTTGGGGGAAAAGCACCTCAAATAAGAGCATCGAGGCGCTACTATACCCGTGCTACCTGGAAGTGCTCTGAAACCTGCATTTTCAAGTAGCACGGGTATCATACTAGTCAACAAATATCTGCATTTCTTCGCCTATTTGTTTACGCATTTCCATTAACTTTATCGCCGCCGCGTGTTGCTGCTTATCTTCATCGGAAACAGGCTCCCAGCTAGGTACTTCAATCTTTTGACCTGTTTCATCCACGGCTACCATGATCACGATGCAATGCGTAGTTAGACGCTTGTTAAGGGATTTAGGATCGCAAGCATTCACCTCTAAGGCGATATGCATCGATGATGTACCTGTGTAAATAACCTTGCCTTTAACTTCGACCAAGCTGCCCACATGAATGGGTGCAATAAAACGGATGCCACCTGCATAAGCGGTAATGCAATAACGGCCACTCCAACCAGCGGCTGTGGCGTAGGCTGCTAAATCGATCCATTTCATGACGGCGCCGCCATGCACCTTGCCACCAAAGTTCACATCTTGTGGTTCGGCCAGAAAGCGCAGGGTAAGTTCGCGTTGAGGAGCTCTCATTTATCACACACCTTTATTATGTTGTTTAATTTATAGTCGCTGCAGCGGCGATGAATAACAAGTAATTTATGACTTGTTTAAACAATGCACACTTATAAGTTTATTCAGCAAGTATTACGCCAGCAAGCGCAATACTTGCGCTATCTTTGTTGCCAACGTCCGTTTAGCCATAAGGAAAAGGCAATGATCATGCCGCCAATAACTAGACGTATTATGTCTGCATCGCGATTCCAAATCACAATGTTGACGATAAGTCCAGCAGGGACTAACGCGTTATTCATGACCGCTAGCGTGCCAGAATTGACGAGGGTAGCGCCTTTGTTCCAAATAAAATAACCAAGGCCGGAGGCGACAATACCCAAATACATCAAGATGCCCCATTGTGTATTGGTAGTTGGCAACTTGTTACTATCGCCAAAAAGTAAATACATCGGCAGCGCGATGGCAAACGCGCCAAGGTAAAATAAAGCAAAAATACTCGATTGCTTAAGAGGCGTTTGCTGATTTTCGATCAATCTTTTGTAGGCAACTTGCCCTAAAGCAAAGCAAAAATTAGCGCCTTGCACCAATAAGAAGCCACTAACGAAGCCCGCATTGATGCCTTGATATTTAATGGTCATTGCGCCAATAACCGCAATAGTCGCGCTGAGTAAAAATAGCGGTGAAAATTGACGTTTGCTCGCATCATAAAATAGCGTGACATAGATAGGAGTAAGCACTGTAAATAACAGCACTTCAGGCACGCTTAGATACAAAAAAGATTGGTAATAAAAGCAATACATCATGCCCAGTTGAATCGCGCCGATGGCAGCAAAACTTACCGCTACCTTAATGCTAACTCCCTTAAGACGTAATAAAGGTAAAAATAGCAACGCTGCAAGTCCGATGCGGCTCATGGCGCTAAACCATGGGTCAACCTGGCCTGCTAAATAGACCCCGATAAGGCTAAATGAAAAGGCCCACAAGAGGGTAATTGCTGATAAATATGGCATAACAACCTTAAGGTTTATTCAATGATTAGATTGGCTAATTTATTGCTAACACCGTTAAACTTATCGGCATCTTTGGGCGGGGCAATCACTTCGGTGATTTTTGGCCAAATCTCGCTTAGCTCGGCATTTAGCGCTAAAAATTCTTTTTGGTCGCTAGGCAAGTCATCTTCTTGGTAAATGGCATTGGCGGGGCATTCAGGCACACATAAATCACAGTCAATGCAATCATCTGGGTTAATGGTCAGAAAATTAGGCCCTTCATGAAAAGCGTCGGCAGGGCAAACGGCTACACAGTCAGTATATTTACATTGTATGCAGTTGTCGGTGACAACGAATGCCATGGTTACTCTCCAAGGTTAAATTTTTCAGCGCCGATGATACCTGTTGTTGGAGTTATTTCAATGACCAACTTCGCTAATTGGTAATAGTGTTAATTGTATCCTATTTCACGGCTACTTATATTCGTAAATTGGCGTACAATAGCGCCCAATTAATAGCTTTTACTATCATTTTTACTATAACTAAGTAACTTTGCACAGGACATTACCAATGATTAGATTAACCAACCTTAAACTCAGCTTAGAGCATAGCCAAGAAGACCTAGATAACTTGGTGATGTTCACCTTAAAAATTAGAGCCGAACAGCTGGTTAATGTGACAGTTTTTCGCCGTGGCATAGACGCGCGTAAAAAGCGCCAAATCATCTTGTTATACACAGTAGATGTAAAAACTACCGATGACGAAGCGTTATTAGCTAAGTTTGAGCGAAATGACTCAATTAAAGCCACACCAGACATGACCTATAAATTTGTGGCGCAAGCGCCAGAAGATTTGGGTGAACGTCCGGTTGTTGTTGGTTTTGGTCCTTGTGGTATTTTCACTGGTTTAGTGTTGGCACAAATGGGTTACAACCCAATTATTTTGGATCGTGGTAAAGAAGTACGTGAACGTACTAAAGATACCTTTGGCTTTTGGCGCAAGAAAACCCTTAATACCGAATCAAACGTGCAGTTTGGTGAAGGCGGTGCAGGTACCTTCTCTGACGGTAAATTGTATTCACAGGTCAAAGACAAAAAGCATTACGGTCGCAAGGTATTAAACGAGTTCGTTTTAGCCGGCGCGCCAGAAGAAATTCTTTATGTTAGTAAGCCGCACATTGGTACTTTTAAATTAGTGACGATGGTCGAAAAAATGCGTGCTGAGATTATTCGTCTTGGCGGTGAAATTCGCTTTAGCGCACGCGTTGATGACTTGCACCTTGAAGACGGTCAAATTACAGGTTTAACCTTGAGTGACGGTTCACAAATAAAATCTAAGCACGTAGCACTAGCTATCGGGCATAGTGCACGTGATACCTTTCAAATGTTGCATGATAAAGGTGTTTATATCGAAGCAAAGCCTTTCTCAATTGGTTTCCGAGTAGAGCACAAGCAAGCGCTTATCGACGAAGCTTGTTTTGGTAAAAGCGCTGGCAATCCTATCCTAGGGTCGGCGGATTACAAATTGGTACATCATTGTCGTAATGGACGTTCGGTGTACAGTTTTTGTATGTGCCCTGGCGGCACCGTTGTTGCGGCGACGTCAGAAGAAGGCCGCGTTGTTACTAATGGTATGAGCCAATACTCACGTAACGAAATGAATGCTAATAGCGCGATTGTGGTTGGTATTGAGCCTTCTGACTTCCCTGGTGATCCACTAGCCGGTATGGAATTACAACGTCAGCTAGAAAGCGCAGCTTATGTATTGGGCGGCGAAAGCTACGAAGCGCCAGTACAGTTGGTAGGCGATTTCCTTAACGGAAAAGCGTCAACAGCTGTCGGCAGTGTTGAGCCATCGTATAAGCCTGGCGTTAAGTTCACCGACTTAAGCAGCTTGTTACCTGAATACTGTAACGTGGCATTACGTGAAGCTATCCCAGCATTTAACCGTAAAATTCATGGTTTTGCGATGGATGACGCGATGTTAACCGCTGTTGAAACACGTACTTCTTCGCCAATATGCATAAAACGTGATTACACCAACTTGCAAAGCATTAATACCAAAGGATTATTTCCTGCGGGCGAGGGTGCTGGTTACGCTGGCGGTATCTTGTCAGCTGCTATCGACGGCATTAAAGTAGCTGAAGCAATGGCTTTGTCGATGAATGGCATTGAAGACTAATCGCGAAATTTACTGTTAAGACGCGTTAGGCTAGGGCTTAACGCGTTTTTTTGTGCTCAAACAAAAGTGATATCTATGTTTACTTTTTAATCTCTTTGGCTTAGTGTCTTAAGTATCGTTTTTTTACGCTAATTATCGTCAATGATGAGAAGACACATTGTTAAAAAACAATAAAATTTTCAAACCAAAAATTCAACAAGGTATAACCGTTACATTACTTGCCATTAGCTTAGCTGTCACTGTGGCTTTTTTTTATCTTGAGCGATTGTCAAAACAACAAATTCAAAAGTTTGCTATTGAAAATGCAAAGATGTATATCTCAACCCTAACCAAGGTTAGGTCGTTATATACCTCTGAAGTGGTGAATACGGCAAAAGCAAACGGTCTTAAAATAACCCATGATTACCAAAATCACGACAACGCCATCCCTTTACCAGCGACCTTTAGTATGTTGTTAGGTAATAATTTGAATATTCCTGGCGTACGCAGTCGACTCTATAGTCCGTTTCCCTTTCCTTGGCGTGTAAAAAATATAGGGACTCAAGATCAATTCGGCGAGCAAGCTTGGCAAGCTCTCAATAAAAATCCAACGCAAGATTATTATAAATTTGAACAAGTAAATGGCGTTCAATCATTGCGTTATGCCAGTGCTGATGTGATGCGACAAAGCTGTCTTAATTGCCATAACAATCATCCTCAAACGCCGTTTAACCAATGGAAGTTAGGCGATGTTCGAGGGGTGTTAGAAGTTATATTGCCAGTCGATAAAACGACTAAAGAGTTTAGCCGCTTGTTAAAAGAGACCTTTATTGGTTTGTTGGGAATTTGTCTAGCCACTTCCATCGCAATTATTATTATTGTCAATCGACTAAAATATAAGCTACAACGTGCCCAACGTTCTAGTTCAAAGGCTGCCGTACTTAATGGCGAGTTGCAACAAAAAATAAAGAGCGGTAAGTTAGTGCAACAGCATTTATTGGATATTTCATTAACAGACGCACTAACTGGTATCGCCAATCGACGGTGCTTTGATCAAGAATTGGCCAAGCAATGGCAATGTTCGTTGTTACAGCGAAAAACACTCGCGGTGATATTAATTGATATCGATCATTTCAAAAATTATAACGACAATTACGGTCACGTTAAGGGCGATGAGGCACTGCATTTAGTGGCGCAATGTATGCAAGGTTCATTATTGAGACCGTCGGATATTATTTATCGTTATGGCGGTGAGGAGTTTGTGTTAATTTTGACGGGCGTAGATCAACGTGGTGCGCAGAAGGTCGCGCAGCGTATATTATATAATATTGAGCAGCTGGCGATAGAGCATAATTTTAGTTCAGTCAGTTCATTGCTAACGGTTAGTGCTGGCATTGCGGTTACCTTACCTACGCCTAAAAATATAGCTACAGAGTTGGTGATACAAAGCGATGAGGCGCTTTATTTGGCTAAAAATAGCGGTCGAAATTGCATTCGAACCGCTCATAATACCATTTGAGTTAATCGTATTGATAACTGCGAATGATGGCTAAGAAGTCGTCACCGAACTTTTCTAATTTACGCTCGCCTACGCCATTAACTTTCAGAAGTTCAAACGGGGTTTGCGGTTGCTGTTCGGCCATCTCAGCTAGGCTTGCGTCATTAAATACCACATAAGGCGGCACGCCTTGTTTGTCGGCAATAGTCTTTCGTAGGGTGCGCAGCTTTGCAAACAAGACTTCGTCATAGTCATAATCATCTTTACGAGAACGCGTGCTGCCAGTGCTACTTTTAGTTATTGCCTGAATTCTTGGCACCGCTAATTCAATGATGTTTTCACCTTTTAGCGCCGCACGAGCTTCAGGGTTTAGCACTAATATTGAGCTTCGAGTGATGTCTTGACGCATGTAACCACGATGAATAAGTTGGCGAAAAATGCTAAGCCAATATTCATTGCTATGCTCTACACCAATGCCATAAGTACTCAGTTTCTCGTGGCCGTATTCCATAATACGCTGATTTTTAGAGCCTCGTAATACGTCAATCACATAAGCAACACCGAAGCTTTGTTTTAAGCGATAAACACACGACAATGCCTTTTGTGCGGCTAAAGTGCCGTCAAAGTGCTTAGGTGGGTCAAGACAGATATCACAGTTGCCACATTTTATGGTGCCGTACTCACCAAAATAATGCAGTAACACCTGACGACGACAGGTTTGTGCCTCGGCAAATGCTGCCATCGCGGTTAGTTTTTGATGCTCAACCTGTTGCTGGGCGGGGTTGTTGCCTTGTTCAATTAAAAAACGCACCTTGCCAATATCACTTGGATCGTACAGCATCACCGCTTCCGCGTTCATGCCGTCACGTCCGGCGCGTCCAGTTTCCTGATAATAAGATTCGATGTTTTTTGGAATATTGTAATGCACCACAAATCGCACGTCGGGTTTGTCGATGCCCATTCCAAAGGCTACGGTGGCTACAACGATGTCGGTATTGCCACGTATAAAGCTCTCTTGCACGCTTTGTCTTATGCTGTGTTCCATGCCGCCATGATAGGCCAATATGCTGTAGTTTTGCTGCTGTAACTTAAAGGCTATTTCTTCCACTTGCTTACGCGTGGTGCAATAAATGATGCCCGAATTATCACCCTGAGTTTTTAGGTATTGCAATAATTGGCTGAACGGTTTGAATTTTTCATACAAGGTATAGCGAATATTAGGTCTGTCAAAACTCGCTTGATGATAAAAATGATTATCAAGCTTTAATCGAGTGACTATTTCTTGGCGTGTTGCATCGTCAGCCGTGGCCGTTAGTGCCATCACCGGCGCATGTGGAAATAAGGACTTAATTTGCCCAAGCAGTGCATATTCAGGTCTAAAATCATGCCCCCATTGCGAAATACAATGTGCTTCGTCGATAGCAATTAACGATATTTGCAATTGGCTAATACGCTCTAAAAAATTAGGCTGCATCAAGCGTTCAGGCGCCACGTAAATTAGCTTTAATTCACCGTATTGCATGGCATTGAGAATGCTCATCGACTCTTCTCTTGATTGCGACGAGTTGAGATAAGCGGCGGCAACACCATTGGCTTGCAAGGAGTCTACCTGATCTTTCATCAACGAAATTAAAGGTGAAACTACGATGGTGAGTCCCGGTAAAACAAGCGCAGGAATTTGGAAACACAGTGACTTGCCGCCACCCGTTGGCATAATCACCAAGCAATCGCGCTGATTCGTGGCGTGATTGATGATATCTAATTGGCCTTCACGAAATTCGCTGTAGCCAAAGACTTGGTTCAATATTTGTTCGGGTGCTGTCATGGTGTACTCAGTTAATGTCACGAGCGATAATTGCTGCATTAGTTTAATGCAGTGGGCAATGATTGTCTCATTAAAATGCTTGTTTAAATTAAGTGTATTATTTAGACTGATTTATCGCATTATTTAACCTAAGGCAATTGAGATGACTACTCCCGTTAATACAAAAGAGGTACGCGAATTAATTGCGCAATTTTTCAATACACAGATGCCTTTTCATAACTTTATTGGCCTTGATGTCATTAGTTATGAGAAAGACACTATCGAACTGCAAATAAAAATGAAACCCGAATTGGTTGGTAATATTGTGCATGGCATTTTACACGGTGGTGTTACAGCTACCATGTTGGATGTGGCCGGTGGCATGATGGTATTTGCTCAAGTGTTAGAAAATATGGAGCTGGTGACCCACGATACGGTCATGGCTAGATTGCAAAACTTAGGCACCATCGATTTACGCATCGACTATTTACGGCCCGGGCGCGGCAACGTTTTTACAGCGACCGCTACAGTAATTCGTGCGGGCAATAAAGTAGCAGTCGCGCGCATGGAATTGCATAACGAAAATGGAGACCACATCGCATTTGGCACCGGAACGTATATGGTCGGCTAAAAATAGAGCTATAATGTAACTTCTATTGCTTAAAAAGTTGGTAGCCTATGCATTATTATAAAGAAATTAAAATACTGTTTAGTTTGCTTATGATGGCATTGATATGCACTAGTCAGGTATTTTCAGCGCACAAAATTGAAGTGGTGACCGAATACTTAAGCCCTTTTCAAGTCAGAAACCATGACGGTACCTTAGGCGGTTTTTCTACCGCAATCGTTCATCGCTTATTCTCACTGACTGGTCATGTTGCTGATATTAGAGTGTTACCTTGGGCGCGGGCCTATCGCATAGGCCTGAAAAAGCCCAATGTGTTAATTTATTCTATCGCGCATACAAAGCCGCGTGACAAGAAATTCATATGGCTGGGCAAGGTCAAGAATGAACGGTTCTTTATCTGGGGCATGCGAGAGAAATTTTCTGATGAATTCACCTCGCTTGAACAAGCAAAAAATTATCGCATCAGTGTCTCCAAGGGCTATAACTCGGCCATTTTCGTCAAAGAAAACAATTTTAATAAAATCAATTTAACCACTCGTGCTAAGCAAAATGTTGGTATGTTGTTCAAGGGGCGCAGTGAAATATTACTGAGCTCAGAACTCGTGTTAGCAAGTTTAGTCAACACACTGCAGTTAGATGGTGACCGATTGATTAAATTATTTGAAGTGGTCGAGCTACATCATGATTTAGAGATAGCCTTTAGCCTCGGCAGTGATCCAGCTTTGGTCGCATCATTTCAGGCGGCTTTTCGTCAATTAGAAACGTCGGGAGAGCTAACTCGTTTGAAAAAACTATGGCGTATTTATGATGATAACCCCGATCACAAACATCAGCATACTCCCCCTCGTTAGACTATTCACCAATCTCTTGCTTAGCTTGTATGAAACTGCACACTAACGCCGCATAACCTTGCCCTACATCGCTGACACCTGCGGTCATACCTGAGGGATGCTGGCATGGCGCTCCTTCCGTTAAATGCAAATAACAGCTGTTAGGCAGCGTAGCAATGGTGTGCACGTAATATTGCGCATCACTCAGGTCAACTCCAGCGTTGGTATACGCACTGGCAGGCATAAATGAAACGCTGTCTAAATCGAGCTCAACACCAATCGGGCGATTACTATCGCTTAGATAACAACTAGCGTCTTGTAGTGCTTGAGCCAAGGTCATTTCACGGCGCACATAAATTTGCTGGTAACTGACAAAAGGAAAGTGACGTTGATTTAGACTGCTAATGCTAGCGGCTGAGTTTTTGAGTTCATGCAGGCCGAGGCAAAAATAATGGCTAAGAAAACCCGCATCACTGGCATAGTGAAAACCGTTGCCGCTGTGCCGTCCTTCTAACGCTCTAAAGTCACTGTGAGGGTCTAAATTAATCGCACTGATTGGCGTGCCAAACGCTTGACTGATGCCTGCAATAATTGGCAATGCGTTGTTATGTCCACCGCCAATGACAATCGGCATTAATCCTGCCTCAGCAATGGCTTTAATTACTGGTGTTAGTCGTGAATCAATCTCGCTGACAAGTTGGCGTAAGCTAGTTAGTTGTTCGCTCTTGCTACTGTCTAGCCTTTCGCTCTGTTGCTGCAAATCATCAACATTAATGTGACCAAGCAAGGCAATTTCATTACCTTTAATAAAACTGTTTTGCTGCAAATTTGCAAAGCGAGATAAAAAAGAAGACCAACCATGGTTACTGCCACCGCGGCCTAAGTTGGCACGCGGGCCAATATCTTCTGGCACGCCTAATAAAACAAAGCGTACGCCGTTTTCTTTAATACGTTGCAAGGCCAAAAGTAGGTCGGTATCGGCGCCATTCACAAATTTTAGATGCTGTGCTATTTTCGTCTCACCGTCACGCGGGGTAAAATAGGCAGCAAGATATTGGGCGTCGGCTAATGTCAGATGATTCATAGGTACTTCATAAAGTTAGGTTAATGGACCATCTGTGCTTGCTAAAATCAACGATTACATCGTTGCTCTCAATCCTAATAGCCAGCTATTAGTCAATCGAGCGCCTTGTTCTAGTTAATTTTTTCTTCGCACATCAAGATCACATAATTAATGGAATGGCTATTATTCGATATCTAGTGGTTCGGGTGACAAGATAATGCCCGTTGAGTCGGCATAAACATGATCTTCTGGTAAGAACGTAACACCGCCAAAGTTAACTGGCGTATCGACATCTCCATCGTTGTTATCGTTGGCTAACACCGGAATTGAAGCAAGCGCTTGAATGCCGATATCTAACTCGTCTATTTGATCAACATCGCGTACACAACCAAAGACAATAATGCCTTCCCAATCGTTATCTAATGCGATTTGCGCGAGTTCAAAGTCGACTAACGCACGGCGTAATGAACCGCCGCCATCAATGACTAATACTTTGCTTTCACCGTTACGTTGCAATACATCGCGAATTTGGCCATTGGCTTCATGACATTTGATGGTGATAACTTCCCCGCCAAATGAGCTGCGCCCGCCAAAATTAGCAAACATCGGTTCTACGACATCGACACTATCTAGGTACATATCACACAGTTCTGAAGTATTGTATTGCATGGTGAGCTCCATCAAAATATTGAAGGTATTGGAATCTAAATTCTAGCCTAACTAGTGTATTAGTGCAGCATTATTTCTGCCTTGCTCTCGTTTATTGAAAATTTACTTTGAAGCGTCGCTCATTTTTTATCAACTAAGCTATGTTACTGATTTGTATTTGCTAATATCTTACGCAATGTAAATAGGAGTCACTTATGGCTGAAATGACGAGTGTAGATTGGTTTGGTTTTATGGCTTCGGTTATTGTTGCATTTTCGTTAATGCAAAAAGATTTGGTTAAACTGCGCTACTGGAACCTGCTGGGTGCCTCAATGTTTGCGGTTTATGGGGGCATAATTGAAGCCATGCCAGTATTATTTTTGAATGTATTTATTTCAATTGCAAATGTGTATTACTTATTGCAAATGCGCCGAGAAAAACAAACCACAAAAAACTAACTAAACTGGCTGTCGCAGCAAATATGCGACAGCCATTTCTTTCATTGTAACTATTAAGCATGGCAAGACGCTCAATAGTTACCTTTAATTAAAGAATAAAGCGCGATAGATCTTCATTTTCAATTAAATCGCCTAGGTATTTGTTGACGTAAGCTTCGTCAACACATACATGGTCGCCACTGCGATCTGACGCGTGATAAGACACTTCTTCCATTAAACGCTCTAACACTGTGTGCAAACGACGTGCACCAATGTTTTCTGTGCGCTCGTTCACTTGCCATGCAGCTTCAGCAATGCGTTTAATGCCATCTTTGGTAAACTCAAGTGTCACGCCTTCGGTCGCTAATAATGCTCTATGCTGTTCGGTTAATGAGGCGTTTGGTTCGGTAAGAATGCGAATGAAATCATCACTTGTTAACGCACTTAGCTCAACACGGATCGGTAAACGACCCTGCAATTCTGGGATCAAGTCAGACGGCTTGCATACTTGGAATGCACCCGAGGTAATAAACAGAATGTGATCAGTTTTTACCATGCCGTGTTTGGTCGACACGGTGCAACCTTCGATCAGCGGCAATAAGTCACGTTGTACACCTTCGCGTGAAACGTCTGGACCCGATGCTTCACCACGTTTACAAATTTTGTCGATTTCGTCAATGAAAACAATGCCGTGTTGTTCGGCCATCTCAATCGCTTGCTCTTTCAGGTCGTCTTGATTTACTAACTTGGCCGCTTCTTCTTCTTGCAGCATTTTCAACGCGTCCTTAATATTCATCTTGCGCTTTTTACTTGGCGCACTATTCATATTTTGGAACATGCCTTGCAATTGGTTGGTCATTTCTTCCATGCCCGGAGGTGCCATGATCTCAACGCCCATTTGCGGCGCTGCCACGTCAATTTCTATTTCTTTGTCGTCGAGCTGACCTTCACGTAATTTCTTACGGAATATTTGGCGTGTTTTACCATCGGTATTTGACGGTTCGTTTTCAAAGCTGCCTTGAGCAGGTGGTAATAACGCGTCTAAAACACGCTCTTCAGCGGCTTCTTCAGCGGCAAAACGTACCTTAACCATTTGCTGCTCGCGGGTGATTTTTAATGCCACATCAACTAAATCACGAATAATTTGGTCGACTTCTTTACCGACATAACCCACTTCGGTGAATTTTGTCGCCTCAACCTTAATAAAAGGAGAGTTAGCTAATTTAGCCAAACGGCGTGCGATTTCAGTTTTACCAACACCGGTTGGGCCGATCATTAGAATGTTTTTAGGCGTTACTTCTTGGCGCAGCTCATCGTTAAGCTGCATACGACGCCAGCGATTACGCAGGGCGATAGCCACGGCGCGTTTAGCATTATTTTGGCCAATGATATGGGCGTCTAACTCAGAGACAATTTCTCTTGGGGTCATTTGTGACATGTTATTTTTCCTGCTCCGTCAAATCGCTAATATCAAGTGTTTCAACCGTATGATTACCATTGGTAAAGACACAAATGTCACCAGCGATGGTTAACGCTTTGGTCGCAATTTCATGCGCGTCTAAATCGGTATTGTTGAGCAGGGCGGTAGCCGCTGCTTGGGCAAATGGACCGCCAGAGCCAATGGCAATTAAATCATTTTCAGGTTGAATGACGTCGCCGTTGCCGGTGATGATTAATGACGCTGTATGATCCGCCACGGCTAGCAGTGCTTCTAGTTTACGAAGCCCACGGTCGGTGCGCCAGTCTTTGGCCAGTTCAACCGCTGCTTTGGTTAGATGTCCTTGGTGCATTTCTAACTTTGCTTCAAAGCGTTCAAACAAGGTAAAGGCATCGGCGGTGCCGCCAGCAAAACCTGCCAACACTTTGTTGTGATATAAACGGCGTACTTTACGTGCGTTGCCTTTCATGACGGTATTGCCTAGTGATACTTGACCATCACCCGCTATTACAACTTTGCCGTTACGGCGTACAGATACTATCGTAGTCATTATCTGTCCTCTATAAAATGGGAAAAAACTTGAGTGAAAATATAACTTCTCAAGTGGGATAAGATATTTATGGGGGTGAGTTGAATTAATTCAAGGCCAAAAAAAATCCCGATGCAAAGAACTGGGTTTTTATGTTCAGGATGAACTGTCAGGTTTTATGCTCCCAGCAAAACCTAAGTACTTACATCCATGTAAGCAATGTGCACATTAGGATAACGCAGGAGCAGTTATCGGGCAGTTTTTTGTTCCAGACAAAAACTAAGTACCGCCATCCACGGCTACGACGGACTTCCTTATGCCGCTGGCATAAGGGTTCTGTCTTCGCTCCGGCAATGGCAAAGAGCGGCGATGTTTTGAAATTAGCCTTGCCAGAAGTATATTTTACAATCATTAAAGTTAGCACGTTGTAACTTATGGCGCACGACTTCTGCGTCACGTTTACGCTTAAACGGGCCTAAATAGATTTGATACCAAATGCTATTGTTTTTACTGGTCACTTTCTTAATAAAGGCTTCTTGATTTTGAAAGGCGATTTCAGCTTTTAACGATTGTGCATGCTGTAAAGACTGAACACTGGCACACTGCAAACGATAAGGTTTTTTTACTGCGCTTTGCTCTTTAAATTCAACGTCGACGCTTTTTTCATTTAGCTTTTCGTATTGCCAAGTTTTAATGTTGGCTTTGGGAATGGGCTTTTGTGTTTTTTTCGCGATAAGCACTTTAGGCTTGCTTGGCTGTTTAGCCGCGCTGCCTTCAATGTACAGTAAAAAATAGCCGAACGCGCCAGCGACCAGCAACACTAAAAACAGCATAAACCACAACCTTGGGCGTGGTGTACCCTGAGGTTGTGCTTTTTTACCACGACCGCTACGAGCTTTTACAGGCTGTTTCGGTCGACCTTTTTTTGCGTAATCAGCCATCGATTACATGCGCTCTAAGGTTTTTATGCCCAGCAAAGACAAGCCTTGTTTTAGGGTTTTAGCGGTTAGTGCAGCTAACTTAAGGCGACTTGCTTTGACTGATTCATCTTCGTGAATCAAAATTGGGCAAGCTTCATAGAAACTAGAGAAAGTGCCAGCAAGTTCGAACAAGTAACCACACATGACATGCGGCAAACCTTTGTTGGCCACGTTGTTTAATGCGTCGTTAAACTGCATTAACTTTTTGCCAAGCGCTTTCTCTTGTTCGCTATCTAACTTAATGTCACCAGTTAGCTTGTCTGCTGCTACGTCGGCTTTAGCAAAAATGCTTGATACACGCGTATAAGCGTAAAGTATGTACGGCGCTGTATTGCCTTCAAAACTTAACATATTGTCGAAGCTAAAGGTGTAATCACTGGTGCGGGTCTTTGACAAATCAGCGTACTTAACCGCAGAAATACCAACCACATCGGCAATGTAACGTAGTTCGTCTTCCGCCATGTCAGGATTTTTTGATTTAACCAAATCAAACGCACGTTGCTGTGCTTCAGTCAGTAAATCAGCCAATTTCGCCACGTCACCTGAACGTGTTTTAAATGGCTTGCCGTCTTCACCCATCACAGTGCCAAATGCCATATGCTCAAGTGACATCTCTGGGCGAGCAAATTTAGCTTTTTTAGCTAGCGCAAAAATCTGTTGAAAGTGCAGGCTTTGGCGTGCATCGACAAAATATAAAACACGATCTGCATGTAACACATCATTACGATAACGAGTAGCAGCCATGTCGGTAGTGGCATAAAGGAAACCGCCACCGGTCTTTTGAATGATGATTGGCAACGGCTCGTCATCTTTACCCTTGAACTGTTCAAGGAAAACACACTGCGCGCCATTACTTTCAACTAACAAACCTTGTTCGGTAAGGGAGTCAACAACACCTTGTAACTCGTCGTTGTATGAGCTCTCAGCTTTAACATCGTTGCGGGTCAAGCTCACGCCTAAACGATCATAAGTTTCTTGGCAGTGATCCATTGAAATGTCGATAAACTGTTGCCATAGCACCTTGCATTGCTCGTCACCTGATTGCAGCTTAACCACCATTTCACGTGCACGGATTGAAAAACTCTCGTCTTCGTCAAAGCATTTTTTAGCCGCACGATAGAATTTCTCTAGGTTATGTAGCTCCATAGATACTTCGCTATCTTGTTGTTGCAAGCGTTCCATATAGGTAAGCAACATGCCAAACTGAGTACCCCAATCGCCAACGTGATTTTGGCGAATCACCTTGTGACCTAAGAACTCTAGTGTGCGCACCACGCTGTCACCAATAATGGCTGAACGTAAATGGCCCACATGCATTTCTTTAGCCAAATTTGGCGCGCTGTAGTCAGCAACAATAATTTGCGGCTGGGCGACTTTTTTAATATTGAGGTTAGCGTCTTGATAAGCGGCTTCAAGTTGGTTGATTAATGCATTGTCAGCGACAAAGAAATTAATAAAACCAGGGCCGGCTATTTCTGTTTTGGTAATGACGTCTGACGCGGGTAAATGTTGGCAAATTAATTGCGCCAATTCACGTGGGTTTTTACCAGCAGGCTTGGCGGTCATTAAAGCCAAATTGGTGGCGAAATCACCAAAAGCCTTATCCTTGGTTCGGTCTACTTGAATGCGAGGCTTTACATCGCTAGGCAAAATGTTTTTTTGCTTTAAAATTTCGACAGTTTGTTCAAGTAATAATAGGATATTGTCTTTCATTAGGTTTGTTCACCACTGGATAATACAGGTTTCGATAATGGCGGTAAATACGTCGATTTAGCCGCTGTGATAGCGCTTGAGTTTATCGCAAAAAAACCGCAGTCACTAGCCGTTTTTACGGCTTATTCGACAAAATAAGCAGTTTTTGGTATTTGCATCTAAGTGATGTGGAAAATGTTGCTTGAAAACGTTAGGGCCTGTTGAACTTTTGCGCTTGAATTTTGAACCATTTGGGCAGCGTTTGTTTGAGATTTCTACGGCGTTATCGTCTATTCGTGTATTGCTACAAGGATGGTGGCATTAGGATAACGCAGGAGCAGTTATCGAGCAGCTACACCACATAGACTCTGCCTTGTACAAAACACAAACAACTCGCTGCAAAACAAGCTACAAAGATCAACAGGCCCTTATTATACCAATCCGCATTAAAGACTGCCCACTTATGCTGGCTAAAACAGTTGAATACGTCGTTGCTCTCAATCCCAATAGCCAGCTATTGCTCAATCGAGCGCCTAGTCTTCACCAGTTTTTTCTATGCATAACAAGATCACTCTTCAACGAGGATTGGTATTAAACCATGTCGATGGGGTCGACATCCACCGACCATCTCACTTGACGACTGCTTTTGTTTTTCAGTAATAACGGCATTAACATCGCTAAAAATTTGTGCAGTTGACCTCGTGTCGACGATTCAAAAATCACTTGCCAGCGAAAACGACCTGCACGGCGCTCCATCGGGGCGGGCATTGGGCCGATTTGCCGAAGAGGTGTCTCTTTGCTGCTTAATTGTTGCAATAACTGATGGCTGATCTCGACTAATTGCTGATTAAAATCGTTAATGTGACGATTATCATGAGATTCAATGCGCAATAACGCCATGTGCCAGTAAGGCGGTAATTGCGCTACCTTGCGCTCAATCAATGCATTTTCGCTAAACGCAAGATAACCTTCTCGGTTTAGGCTGCGCAATAATTGGTGTTCCGGGTGATGCGTTTGCAACACCACTTGCCCCGGTTTGCTGGCGCGTCCGGCGCGTCCTGATACTTGTAGGTATAATTGCGCTAATTTCTCATTGGCCCTGAAATCGCCACTAAATAACGCGCCATCAACGTCTAAAATCGCCACCAAGGTGACGTCAGGAAAGTGATGCCCTTTGGCTAACATTTGCGTACCAATAAGCACTTGATAATCGTTATTGGTAATGCCAGTAAGTGATTTGTCTAACGCGCCTTTATTGCGCGTGCTGTCGCGATCAATGCGCACGCTGTTAAATGTAGGGAATAGTTGATTAACCGTTTCTTCTAATTGCTCGGTGCCAACGCCAGCGGTAACCAGCTGTGTGCTGCCACAGCATGGACATTGCCTAGGGATCGCTTCTTGTGCGCCGCAATGATGACATTGAATATATTGATAACGTTGATGCACTGTGTAATGGGCGTCGCAGCGCTGGCAATCGCCCAACCAGCCACATTCATGACAAAGCAGTGTTGGCGCGTAACCCCGACGGTTTAAAAATAACATCACCTGATCGCCGCGGGTTAAGTGGTGGCGCATCAATTCAATTAACTGCGGAGACATACCGCTTTGCAGTTTAACGCCCTTAATGTCGATAATTTGATGACTTGCTTCACTGGCATTGCCGGCGCGTTTAGTAAGGTTTAATAATTGATATTTACCGCTTTGCGCATTATGCAGGGTTTCAAAACACGGCGTTGCACTGCCAAGTACCAAAGGTATGCATTCTAAACTAGCGCGTACCACAGCTAAGTCGCGTGCATTATATCTAAAGGTATCTTGTTGCTTGAACGAACTATCATGCTCTTCATCGACGATGATCATGCCAGGCTTTAATAGCGGGGTGAATATGGCTGAGCGAGTACCTATCACAATCGCTGCCAAGCCCATTTTTGCTTTTAACCAACCGTCGAGGCGCTCTTTGTCGTTAAGGCCAGAATGCAAAAAGACAATCGGCACGTTAAAACGGCTTTGAAAGCGCTGTAAGGTTTGCGGCGTCAGGCCAATTTCAGGCACTAAAATCAACGCTTGCTTGCCAGCGCTGATCACCTGTTCGATAGCTTGTAAATAAACCTCGGTTTTGCCACTGCCGGTAATGCCAAGCAATAAACTGGTGTTAAAACCGAATTCGGTATTAATAGCAGCGACGCAGATGGCTTGCTCCGAGTTAAGAACTAGCGCATCGTCATGATTAATATTATCGTCGTTCCAAAAACAAGGTTCCGGCAAAGACCTGGCCAATTGCTCAATCAGGCCTTTTTCAGCTACCGCTTTAATAGTAGCGGTTGAGATATCCGCGGCTTTTAGTTGACTATTATTTCTGGTGCCATGATCGCTTAATAGCGCAACCAGTTGCTGTTGTTTCTTAGCGCGCGCCAAAGAGTCTGCTTCAATGTTTCGACCTTGCTCGGTTAACGACCATTGCAGTTGCTCTATTAATTTTGCTTGATGCCCTTTGCGCAATAATGCAGGCATGGCTTGTTGATAAATTTCACCCAGAGAATATAGGTAATAGTTACTCGCCCAACTGAGCATTTTACGCATGGTTGGTGGTTGTAAAGCATGATTGTCTAATATATTAATCAGTGATTTTAGTTTGTCTAACTTAACGTCTACGCTGTCTAAATGCGCAGTGACTAAGCCAACCAGTTCACGTCCAGCAAACGGCACCGTAACGCGTGCACCAATAACAGGTAAGGAAAAATTAAGAGGGCAAAGGTAACTAAAATTCTTACGTAATGGCGTAGGAACAGCAACTTCAATAAGAGTAGGGTGAGACATTAAATGTTCGCAACAAGCCAATTAAACCAAGAGCCTGAGTATATACCCATAATCAATGAAGATGCAGGTTTTGTAGCGCTCTAAAACCCAAATTCCTCAAACACATACGCCCGCTCTTGATCGGTAAGGTGTTCCTGCGTTGCTCTATTATCGACATCTATGTCGAAATCAATCGCGCGGCTTATATATCGAATCTTATATTATTTACACATTCCCGAATTTCCAATGGTCATGGCTATATTGTTCAAGTCATAGGGGAAGCTAGTTTCAACGAGGTTCGGTATAACAATGTGTATTAAAGGCAGGTCATTGATGCAGACCAAAATCAATGATGATTGATATTATGGTGCATAACAAAGGCGATAAATTTGTGGTGTTGTAATGAAAAATAGGCAACTCATGAGAGTTGCCTATTAGATATATTTACTTTTAATAGTCGACTATATGCTCAATTTATGGCGTCGCTTTGAGTGAGATTTTAACACCAGAAGCCGCTTGATAACCATACATGTCTATATACCACGTACCTGCTGCTGGGTTAGTAAATTGACAAGTCTCATTGTTACCTTGTAAATAAGGGGCACAACCTGAAGAGGTCAATGTTGATTGCTTGCCGTGCGTAACATATAAATCTACATCACCGGTACCACCCGAAATGGCGATAGTTAAGTTGGCATAACCCGCTTCGATCTCATAAGTGAAGCGCTTCCAAGCTTTGTTAGGCACCGAAATGTTAGTCGCTGAAACATCAATTGGCTTTAACGTGCTAACAACTTGTTCTGTATAGCTACCAACTAAACTAACACCAGATATTTGGCTATAAGCTTGTAACATAACATGGTAGGTACCAGCTTGAGCGTTTGCAATGCGACAAACTTCGTTGCTTGTCGCCGTTGTGCTCTTACAATCGTTAACAGATGCACTGGCAGCAGAGCCAAATTTAACAAATAAATCGGCATCACCAGTAGAGCCTGTCGTCGTAAATACCAAATCAGTAGCGCCGGCAGGTACTTCTAACGTATAAGAATATTCCACGCCTTTATTAGCAGAGATATTCGTTAACTTACCGTTATTTGTTAATGCGATTGTAGCGGTAGGACAACTACCAACACCAACGGCACACCAAGCGGTTTCAACAGCAAGTTTTGCGTCACTGCCGTATAAGTCTTGTGCGGATTTGGCAGTACCTGATCTGGCTCCTGCAAAATTAGTAGATGCGTTAAAGTATGTATTTAAAGCGCGATAAAATATTTGCTCTGACTTAGCTAAACCAAGTTTTGGTACATGTACTGTACTCATCGCTCTTGGGTGTTTGCCACCATCAACTAAAAGTACATAAGCGAGATTAGCAATACCTGAGTTCCAATGTACTCCGCCTTTATCCTGAGTACCTGTGTAACGGCTAGGGTACCAATCTTTAGAAGAACCATCTTTAGTTGGATCGTTCATTTGGCGTAAGCCACCAGGAATAACATCACCACCTAATGACCAATTGGGTTGAGTTGTACCATTTTTATAGGCTTCTGCAGAAATACCAAATATGTCTGACCAGGCTTCATTTAATGCGCCAGATTCATTTTTGTAGATTAAACCAGCCGTATTTTGAGTTACGCCGTGAGCTAGTTCATGCCCAATAATATCGAAATCCGCAGTCCAGTCACCCTGGTTGTTACCTGCGCCGTACCACATATTGCCTAAATACCAATATGCATTATCAGCACCTTGGCCGTTAGCCTCACCCATTCTTACGTTTGAGATTAATTGTAGGCCAGCATTATCCACACTGTCGCGGTTAAATTTTGATTTATAATAATCATAAACCGTCGCTGCACCTTTATGCGCTCTAGTTGCTGGAGTTATGCCACAACTTTCGTTACCTGTTGAACCTTGACACTTTAAGGTACGATTTGTTTTTTGCTGCTCAGCATAGTTTAAATCATAAGTTTTTAAGTATTTGGCATGAAATGCTTGTGGGTGAGCGGTCAGTAAAGAGAAACTACCAACATCATAGAATTGAACATCGCTTTGGAAGCCACTATCATCATGATAAGCCACTTCAATTTTCCAGCTCAATCTAGTTTCACCTTCGCTAGGTAAATAAACATAGGCTAATTCTGGCACGCCTTTTACATCACCGATAGCCGATGCATATGACATTACTGTGTCACGGCTTTGCTTGCGAAGTTGAGACTGTTCAGCGCCGGTCGTCGTGTCTTCCCTTAACGCGTTTGCTTGCTCTACAGAAATCGCTAAAACACCTGTTACTCCATGATCAACATCTGATGTGGCTAAATCATTGATTTCACCGTTTTGAGCAAGTTCATTTAATGAGGTGGCTTCAGACTGAGAATGAATGCTGATATTAGCGCCATATACTTTTATACCATCAATCGTTTGTTCAAATTGAGTATGCTTTTGACCTAAAGAATCAACCCATTGTCGTTTAACCTGAAAGTCTTCATTACCGTTTGCGTTATAACGCTTATTGTCGGCAATAATATTTTTAATGACAGATACTGCCTGTCGATGAGATTCAATATCATCAATTGCGTATTGAGTAACACCCACCATTGAGCTGTTTTTCTGCTCTGTTTCATCGATATGCACTAGTTTTTCTTTTTGTTTTTTTAGTGCGTGTATCGCTGATTCTTTGAAGACTTTATTGGATGCTTGTTGTTCGGTTTTATCAGAGGCAATCATTTCTTGCTGCTTGAAGTGATTAGCGGCTGAGGGGGGTAGATTTTGTCGGGCAGTTCGATTTTCTTCAGTTGCGGATACAACTAATACAGAATCAACGTCATTCATCGACTCATTGATTGCAAACCCGCTGACTGTAGCACCAACAACAAGCGATAAACTTAATACTTTTTTCTTAAACATTATATTTTACCTTTAAATAAATTCTCGAAAGTGATCTTTCGTCACTTTAAGAGTAAATAATTTTATCTCTCTACTTGATCAATAGCAGTATTGATAGCGGATGACTTGCCACTTTACTGCATCGTAGAAATGATAATTAAATAGTGCGTCGCTAAGGTCTCTCTCAATCCTACGCAACATAACTGTAACATCTGTTACGGATTGTAACATTTAATGCTTATATCGAAATTGTCGCGTATATCGCTAGTAGTTATAACGGGCTATTATTATAGTATTATTAGTCCTTTGTTGCTAGTTTGAATGTAACTATAATGTTATTTTTGTATTTTATGTTTATTTATTCGTCTTTTAAGTTAATGGGTTGTTATGGAGTTGAGTCGCGGGAGTGTGTCTTTAATGTAAGTTTATAGTTAAATCAAGTTGTGGCTATCACGCGGTCGGCATAATGTGTTTCGATTGAATTAGTAGGGGCTAACTACAAGGGTTTGGCTCAATTGGACTCAATACTCGATTTTTTTGTGCTGCTAAGCTTGATCCCAATAAATAATAGAACAGTTTAGTGTCAGCCCTGTATCGCCACTGCTACATCGATAAGTTACCGAGTCATTGGTGGAAGCTTTAGTAATGTTACTCATAGTCATTACGATTATTCCCCCTACTTAAAGGTCACTAAATATTTGTTCAACATGATTTTAAATTCACCAAGTAAAAGTTAATTTACTATATACCTTAGATGCTGTGGCTTAATTAACCAGACACTTTGCATAAGGCTACAACTTCAATTTTTGATGATAATCACTTAGGCATTTTCGTCATTGTTTAACCCAGCTATCGATTAGCTTTTTAGCGTGTTCTTTAGTTAGCTGTTCGGTGTCGTTTTCTAACTGCAATGCGTCGCCGTGAAAAACAGCGCTCACTAATAGGTCACCGGTTTTCGCATTGGTAATGTTAGTTTTAAATCGTACTTCGACATTTCTTTCTCGTTCACCAAAGGCATAATTCATACCTGATATAACCGTTTTTAAAGGCAGAACGTCTAATGGTGAAAAATCTTCTAATGAAATGCGCATGCGAGTGATTGCTGGATTAATCACAAATACACCTGACGCCTTCTCTCTGGTAATCGTAAAGTAATCACCGACAGCGCAAACTTTCTGCTGCATCGCTTTGAAATTGGCTGTTAGTTTCTAGGCTGGGAAAATAAATAACCGGTTCAATGTGAAATGATGTGGGTTTGAGTGGTTTGATTATTCGGGTTAATTTTCGTGAGACCCAGCGATAACTTGTTGTACATCTTCATATTCAACGAGTTCTAGTTGCTGATAGTTTTTAATAAAACCGTTGTCTATCTTGGTGAGTTACGTATTACTGCAGCCTGATATAAGTAATATTAGCGGTAATAATAAATGAATAGGGCGATGACTTTCCAAAGACGTTTAATACAGATGCTGGCTTAGAGCGTTAAATGACATATTAGTTAACCAGCGGAGTCATGTTATCGCTTATTGCACAGGCAAGGACAATCGTTATTTCAAAATCTATAAACTTGTGCGGGGTGAGAATCCACCCTATGATGACTCGGTCGATCAATTAGTTCAGGGGGATAATTACGTTGGATAAAAAGAGCAATATATCAAGCATATTCGTTAGTTATACCGCTAAATTAAGGCGAGTAGTTAGTCGCATTGTGCGCCCTGAAGATATTGACGACATTGTGCAAGATACTTTTGTACGCAGTTACGAAGCCGAACTTAAGCAAGAAATAAAGTATGCACGAAGTTATATGCTTAAAACCGCAAGAAATTTGGCATTGAATCACGTTGCAAAATCCGCCTCTAAATTTAACGATTCAATAGAGGATTTTGTCGAACCACCTGTCGAATTAGTATCGGGGAATTTTGAAGATGAATTTGAAAGCAAAGAACGTTTTTTATTATTCTGCCAAGCGACTGATCAATTATCGGGGCAGGTGCGTAAATGCTTTATCTTGAAGAAGGTTTATGGATTAAGCCAAAAGGAAATTGCTAAGTATCTTGAGATTAGTGAGAGTACAGTGGAAAAACACGTCGCTAAGGGTTTACTTAAAAGTGTACAATATATGCAGCAGATGGACGTCGAAGATAATCCATCGGTTAAAAAAAGCTTTAAGCAGCAATCAATAGTCAAAGAGTTTAAAAGCAAATGAGTAACGTTAGCCATATTTCCAATAAACACGATATACAAGAACAGGCTTGTCTGTGGGTCAGTAAATTAGATCGTGGCTTATCGACAACGGAACTGTCGCAGTTGACCGTGTGGTGCAATGAAAATAAGGCTCACCATACAGCGTTATTAGATATGGCTGCTCATTGGGACGATTTTAGTGTGCTTAATGAGTTAAGCGCATTGTTTCCTTTAGAAGTCACTCCTAAAAAATCAGGCATGAGTTTCGCTGCCTTTGCTATGGTTGCAAGCTTTGCACTGGTTTCTTTGGTAGGCACTAACCTATTAGTCAGCAATAGCTGGCGTCCTTGGGACATATTCACTGGCGTTCAATCAAAATCATTTATAACACGTATCGGTCAGCAAACTAGCGTGACATTATCTGATGGCAGTATCGTTCAGCTCAATACTAACAGTATGATCTATGTGGCTTACACACCGCAGCACCGGCAGATAACCTTGGTGCGTGGTGAGGCTAGTTTTGATGTGGCTAAAGACAAAAATCGTCCATTCACTGTGACTGCCGGAGAACAATCGTTTACCGCATTAGGCACTGTGTTTAATGTGCAAAAAAATGATAATCAAGCGATGGAGTTGGTCGTTACCGAAGGGCGAGTATTGATCACTCAGGCCAGCGCGAGTTTGCAGCAACTTAACAATAGTTTATCCGAACTAAGCGATGAGCAATTGCCAGGTATTTTGGTCACCTCTGGTGAAAAAGCGGTGATTGAGAAAAATATCAACAGGCCAGTGAGAAAAGTGCCCTTAGAACAAATACAACGTGATCTAGCTTGGCAACAAGGCATGCTTATCTTTGAAGGCGAACCATTATCGCAGGCGTTAATCGAAGTTGAGCGTTATACCGCTATCAAGTTTGAAATTGTAGATCCTCAAATTGCCAATTTAAAAGTGGCAGGGTATTTTAAAGCCGGTGATATTGATGGCTTGCTAGCCTCATTAAATAGTAACTTTGGCATTACCGCTAACAATAGTGATGATAATGTTATTATGCTAACCGCCGCTAGATAACCCTTAATACAACGGCCGATTTTAAAAGATAATTTCTCGTAACATTTCCCTCTATTTTTCCGTTCAATATTCACTATATTGTGCTGGCTATTTTCTCATACTTGTAACAAAATCAAAAAAAGTAAAATAAAGATAGAGGATTTCCCCTGCTGGACTGTTTATTAATATTGCGTAGACGACGAAAGACATTTCGTCCGGCTCAAATCACCGCCAAGCTGCGGCGTATGTTAGTGCCCATCATCATGATGATGCTATTACATGCACCCTACACGCTAGCCAATGGTTTGATTCGCTTTGATATTGATAAACAACGAGCCGATAAAGCCTTGATTTTGTTTGCCAAAGCGGCAGATAAAACCATTGTGTTTTCATTCGATTTAACTAAGCAGCATCAAGTCGGTGGCATAAAAGGTTACTTTTCGGTGACATATGGACTACAAAAATTATTAGATGGGTCCGGTCTAATCGCTGTTGTTAATAACTCTGGTCAATTTAGCATTCAAGCTGATATAAATGATAGGAAGATAACAACAATGAAAAAGACCACATTAGCGATTTTAGTGCCAGCCTTGTTAGCCGCGGCGACGCCCGTTGCTCTCGCCGCAGAAACCAAAACAAAAGTCGAGAAAAAAGTAGAAGCCATTAGCGTTATTGGTAGTCGTGTCGCTGGTCGCTCGGCCGATGACCTGCCGGTACCCGTGGATATTCTCACGGCTGAAGCGTTAGAAAATACTGGCCAAATTGAAGTGGGACGTATGCTGCAAGCCATCGCACCGTCATTTAACTTCTCAACCTCGGCCATTAGTGATGGTACTGATGCGCTGCGTCCTGCCACATTACGTGGCTTAGGGCCTGATCAAACTCTTGTATTAATCAATGGTAAGCGCCGTCATCAGGCCAGTCTTATTCACATCAATACTTCCGTTGGTCGTGGCACCGCCGGCACCGATATGAATGCAATCCCAGCCGCTGCAATCAAACGCATTGAAGTATTGCGTGATGGCGCTGCTGCTCAATATGGTTCAGACGCTATTGCTGGTGTAATTAACATCGTGCTTAACGATGCTGATGATGGTGGCAAGGTCGTTGTGTCTTATGGTGAGTTCTCAGAAGGTGATGGGGCCAGTACTAATATTGATATCTCAAACGGTTTTGCGTTAGGTGATAAAGGTTATTTTAATACGACTTTTAATTTCCGTGATCGTGGTTTCACTAACCGCGCTGGTTTACATGGTTCTTGTCAATTCTCAGGCTGTAGCGATACTGCCAATGGCGCGCAGCTTGCTAGCGATCCTCGAGAGTCTACGGCAACACGTAATACTTTTCGCATTGGTGATGCTGACTCTGAGCAATTTGGTGTAGTTATCAATACTGCCTATGAATTAGGCGATGGTGAGTTATACGGTTTTGTGACTTATTCAAAACGTGATAATCAATCGGCTGCTTTCTTCCGTCATAATGCTAATGGTGGCGGCAACGCACAGCTACAAGACGGTGATGCAACCATAAAGGCAGGCTTCTTACCTAAAATTAACTCGGCAATCAACGATATTTCATATAATTTTGGTTATCAAACCGAGTTTGATAATGATTCATCGCTTGATTTGTCTTATACCTATGGCCAAAACAAGATTAGTTATATCACTAGCGATACCATTAACTCGTCTTACGCGAACTCATTGCGTTATACGTCAGCGTTGAGCGCCGATCAAATTCGTGCTGCAGTGCCTCGTCAAGCTGCTGCCTATGGGTTAGAGCTGAGTTTACAAACGCTTAATCTAGACTACACCAAACAGTATGACCTGTTTGCATTAGCGATGGGCGCAGAAATACGTACCGATGAATATCGCGTAAACGCTGGTGATGAATATTCCTATCGTGATTACGATACCGTTAATGGTGTAAGTCTTTACGCGACAGATACTGGCGCTGGTACACAAGGTTTTGGTGGTATTGGACCTGTGTCTGAGGTGGATGAATCACGTGATGTGATTTCGTTTTACGTCGATGTTGAAGCCGAAGTTACCGATGACTTAATCGTTAGCGGTGCGATCCGTTATGATGATTACGAAGGTTTTGGTGATAGTACTAATTACAAGATAGCGGCTAACTGGTCGATTACCGATGATTTTGCGATTCGTGGCGCCATGAGCACAGGTTTCCGTGCACCGTCAATGCAGCAGCTATATTTTAATAATATCAGTACCCAGTTCATCGACAATCCAGCTGATCCTCAAGGTGATCAAATTGCGGTGCAAGTAGGCACATTCCGTAACGACAGTGTGCTCGCTAAATCTATTGGCATTCCGCAGTTAAAAGAAGAAGAGTCGACTAACTTTAGCATTGGTACAGTTATCCGTGTAAGCGATGACATTAACCTAACGGTTGATTTCTACACCATTGATATTAAAGACCGCATTGTGGTTAGTAATAAGCTTGGTTTTGGGTTAGATGACAATCTCGATAACGCATTAACTGCAGCTGGTGCTGGTCGTGCTCAGTTCTTCTTAAATGGCGCAGACACCGAAACTAAAGGTGTTGATATTATTGCGACGTGGAATACACAAGTGGCTGACGGTGATCTTAACTTAACCTTCGCCGCTAACTTCACCGAAACAGAAGTGACCGATATATTTACTCCGCCCAACAGTGCATTGAGCAACATAGCACCAAACGATATTTTCTCGACTCAAGACATTTCTATTATCGAAGAGTGGCAGCCTGAAAGTCGAATTAGTCTAAGTGCGTTATACACCATTGAAGACTTAACCATAAACCTAGCGTTTAACCGATATGGCGAATACACCATTACCGATGGTGGACGCCAAACCTACGGCGCTGAGGTATTAACGGACTTACGTGTTAAGTATCAAATTAATGACGACATCTCAGTCAACATTGGCGGTAATAACATTTTTGATGTTTACCCAGATGAAAATGAGATTGGTAATTCACGAACCGGCACTATTGTCGATGGCAGTGGTAATCAAATAGTCAGCAGCCCTGGCGTATTTACTTACTCTCGTCGCTCGGCACCATTTGGCTTTAACGGTGCTTATTACTACGTTGGTGTGTCGTACAGCTTCTAAAATCATGATATGAGCATATAGGTGCTATTAAGTATCTAAAGAGTCAGCATGCAAAGGGCTTGAGTTGTGTAAATACAGCTCAAGCCTTTTTCTTTTGCATGATATTTGCTCGTTTGGCTAGTATTGGCATGATCATTACTATATAATTCGCGCCCTATTATTTTGTAATCTTCGTATGGTGTCAGACTACGGGTTTGATGGCGATGCGAACTATTTGAGGTTTTTCTTATGAAAACAGGTATTCACCCAGAATACATCGCTATCACAGCAACTTGTTCTTGTGGTAACGTAATCAACGTTGGTTCAACGCTTGGTAAAGATTTAGCACTTGACGTATGTTCAGCGTGTCACCCATTCTATACTGGCAAGCAAAAGACTGCCGATATCGGTGGACGTGTTGATCGCTTCAAGTCACGTTTTGGTTCAATCAGCTCTAAAAAGTAATTGTCCTAAAAACGTTAAAAAAGCAGCTTCGGCTGCTTTTTTTGTGCCTGACATCCATGTCAGTCATCCTGCGGACCGGCTAAAGCCGTCTTACATCCGCTCCTGCGATGTAATGTGCCTACATCCATGTCAGTCATCCTGCGGACCGGCTAAAGCCGTCTTACATCCGCTCCTGCGATGTAAT
>JABSRV010000080.1:0-6360 GCA_013214905.1 Psychrobium sp.
AGGCCCTGGAATGCTATCAGCAACTTCATTATTGGCTTCGGTACCTGAATCATAAACCGACAAATTAACGGTTTTCCAGTCCCCTACTTCATAACCACTGAGGTCGTGCTGATTAAGACCGGTAAACGCGTCATTTGTATTCACCAACATTGAAACTATCGTCAACATGACATCGGTTGACTTAGTGGTTAGCTCGCTGCTATAGCTATTCCCTGGCATTAATGGCGCGTCGCCACTAGTGCTTGTTAATAGTAGCGCATCTTCAAGCAACTGGGCGTTATCACCGCTTTCTGCCAGTACCTCTAATGGCACGCTTGATGCTGCGCCCAAAGTCCATGCCTTAAATTTGTCATCATGGATCATGCTGGCAATTGGAGATAAAGGCTGATTGTTAGTTAAGTTAAGCACTGTGACCTTATAAAGGTAAGTAACCTCAGGTGTTGGCTCTGGTGCTGGCTCCGGTTTATCGTTGTCATCGCTGTCGTGAAAACACCCATTAAGCATCAGGGTGGCGGCAAGTAACGCCGACAATTTTGTTAAATTTTTCATCATACTTTCCTTATTTTACGACAATGGTTACTTTCAACACAGGGTTTAACCAGCGATGAACCATATTGTTAAGATCGCTTTTACCACCCGTTGCATCGTCATCGCCAAGCGCGCCGCGGTGGATATGAATCATTGTATTTTCATCCATCGTGGTTAAACCACTACCACCAGACCCAGATTTCATACTAGGATCGGCTGGGATACCAAGCACATTTGGCGCGCCAGCCCCTTCAACAATGAGTTCGTTATTACCTTCGGTGCCAGCATCATAGGCATTAACTAACACCACGTAAGTGCCTGCGGTCGTCGGAATCTTCCAGCTATCAAGTCCTGCAAATCCATCATTAGTTGGCAGCAGCATCGCCGTTAGTGATAAATACATGTCAGTTTTGGTGTCAAAATCAAAGGCACTAATGATTTTCCCCGGGGCTAATAGCCCAGCGCCAGGATTTTCACTAGTTTGGCCACCAGCAGCGGTAACTAATGCAGACAGTGCCGATATATCGCCACCTTCCGCCATCATTTGCAAAGCGGTTGATGCCATGGTGCCAGATTTAAATAAATGTGTATCACCGTCGTGACTGGCAACAAGAAATGGCGTGAAGTGAATGCCGTGGGTAAGGTTGGTAATTTCAATGGAGAGATCGCTAGCGCTTACATTTGTACTTGCTAGTGCAAAGCTACCGGCGAGAAGAGACATACTGATTTTTGATAATTTGTTCATTGGTTTACTTCCTAGTTCAAGTTGGTGTCATGAACTATAGGAAGTAAACGTCGCAATTTTATGGCTTAATTATCACGGTTTTATCACATTGTGATAAATAAGCCTTTTAGATTATACAGACTGATATATAAGAATTATTTCGTAAATCAGAACTTGTGACAACAATAGAAGGAAGGTAGCAACGCCCAATAACGTATAGCTTTGTGGATTGGTTGAAAACAGCGGCAATAACCAAAGTGCCAAGGCCAAGACCAAGAAACCGATGCACCAGAATAGATTATTGACGATGTCACTCGTCAGCATGGCTTCCTGACCGTTTGCAATCAATAACGACAACCACAGCAATGAAACGATTGATGCAATGACACCTGTCACCGGTAGAATCTTGTTAAATACTTGCAATCGATGCTTAGCTTTTACAAGAAGTAAATGAGCCAAAGCACAGCCAGCGGTAAGCATCGGCAATACGATAAAAACAGTCGATTGCGACCACAATACACCAACCGAAAACACCGAAATTGGCAATAGAGAGAAGTAAATAGCTTTATCAGGTATCGCACGTTTGTTGGGTAATTTCCCCTGCCAAATACTCAGTAAAATCCCGTAACCTGCGCCTACCCCGCCCACCACTAAAATCCACGTCGCAATGGTGGATTCCGCGCCCATCATGATAGCCACGAACATGATAGTCCAAATGGTAATCAACTCACCTTGAATGCGGCTATGTTGACCCGGACACAATTGTGCGTATTTTAAAATACAGCAAATGATCCCTACTGCGCATAGTGGCATTAAGGCCAAAATAGGAAAAACTATGTTATAAAAAGACGTATCAACCAACTTTTTGACCCCGAAATAAAATTTTGCATAGTATACCCAAACTGCGTTAACAATAAAGCGCCTTTTAGGGTTTAATACCATTCGTATTAATGATGTGATCTTGCTGTGCGCCGAGAAATTTGACTAGAACAAGGCGCTCGAATGACTAATAGCTAGCTAGTGGGATTGAGAGCAACGACGTTATTGTTAATTTTAGCGAGTACAGGTGATCAGTTATTTAATGCGTATGGTTTAATTTAAACTTTCGCCGATAAAGTCTAATAGTTCTTTCTGGCGCATCCCGCCGTTGACTAAACCCCGTACTTTTCCAGCCTTTATCACCGCAATAGCTGGCACACCACGCAAGCGAAACTTATTGGCCAATGCACTATTTTTGGGTAGATACGCCTCACCGAATCGATATTTTCCTTCACTTTGCTTGGCAACACTAGCGAATATCTTGCTGAATGATTTACAAATTGAACAGTTGGGCCCAGACATAAATACAATTAAAGGTAATTTAGCACCGCTCAATGCCTGATAATTATGTGGCAGCAACTCAATCACTACCCCATCAAGCATGCCTTTATTGCAATGCTGACATCGTTGTTGTTGAGTAATATTAGCGCTGTTGATTCGATTGCTTTTGTTGCAGCCACTGCAATTAATGGTCACAGCACTCATACTGACGCCTTAGTTGCATCTCTGTTCTTGTAGGCTCTTGCCAATAGAAATACGCCAACCAACATAAACGGTACGCTTAATAATTGCCCGGTGCTCAATAACGATTCATTGATATAAGCCGCTTGTTTAACCTTAACCACTTCTATTGCCAATCTTGCACTAAAGATGAGGCATAAGAATAACCCAAACAACGCGCCAGCATGACGCTTAATATCGCTGTAGCGATAACAAAGCGCTAACAAGATAAAGATCGCTAAGTAACTTATCGCTTCATATAATTGAGCTGGATGACGGGGCAACATATCGACTTTGGCAAACACAACGGCCCAAGGCACGTTTGTTGGGTGGCCGACGATTTCTGAATTGACAAAATTAGCGACTCGTACGAAAAAACCAAATAGGGCCGTCGCAATCGCCAAACGGTCTAGCAACCAAAGATAAGATATTTCGAATTTCTTTTGATAGAAGTAAACCGCCAATATCACCCCTAAACCGCCGCCATGGCTTGCCAAGCCACCTTCCCATATCGCAAAAACCTTTAACGGGTTGGCAAAATAGTATTGTGGATCGTAAAAAAGGCAATGGGCTAATCTAGCGCCGACAATAATGCCAACTACGGCGTAGACAAGTAAGTTATCAAGGGATTGCACATTTTGATTTTCTCGCACATAGATCCACTTCATGACTTGAAAACCGCACAAAATGGCAGAAGCAAATAACGCGCCGTACCAATGAATACTAAGACCCGCAAAAGAAATAAGCACAGGATCAATATCCCATATAAAAAAATCCAACAATTTATACTCGTTATCAACTAGTTGTAATGGGTGCATTGTACTAGATTGTTCGACTATTCGATATATATAACGATCTAACTAAAGACAATGATAGTTGCATTGCTTTTTTGCGAAATCCGAGATTTTGTACTTTACTTACTTTGGTCCAAACTAACAGTCGGAACGACAAATGTCAGATCCAAGTAAAGAAAAATATACGTCAGAAAAAAACATGAGTGTTGAAAATATAGATGAACTTGTCTCTTATCGAGATTTAGTTGAACATGCACCCATTTGCATTCATGAGATTGGCGTTGACGGTTGTATTAAGAAGATGAATCGCAGTGGATTAGCAATGATGGGCAAGGATACGCAAGCAGACATTTATGACGCTCCCTACACCTGTTTTGTGGGTAAACAGAACAAACAGCGTATTGACAAATTACTCGAACAAGCAATCATGGGTAAAGCGATCCCAAACTTCGAATTTAGCGTTCAATCCCCTGATGAAACAAGAACCTTCACCTCTAGTTTTATCCCGATGAGAAACTCGCAAGGTGTAGTGGTCAAATTAATGGGGATGACCTCGGAAACTACCAATGAAACACGAGCCAAAGAAGCACTAAAACATAACAACGAGCAATTGAGACATAAGATAGACTCCGCCATAAAGGGCTTACAAGATAATATAGAGACGCTTAATGCAACTCGTAGTCAGTTGCTAGAGTCTGAAAAAATGGCCTCGTTAGGCGGTTTAGTGGCTGGTGTAACACATGAAGTTAATACCCCACTTGGTATCGGGGTCACGGCCGCCTCTTTTTTAACCGATGCCACGGCAAACATGCATCAAAAGTTAGCGCTAGGTACCATTTCTAAAAAAGATTTAACCTCTTTCTTGCAACAAGCAAATGATTTGTCTTACCTAATTAGCAGCAACTTAAATAAAGCCTCAGCGCTGCTCGAAAGCTTTAAACATGTGGCGGTAGATCAAAGCAGCAAACACCTAAGACATTATGACTTAAAGAACTACCTTAACGAGATCTTACTGACACTCAAACCAAAAATGTCAGAGACGGCGTTTGTCGTCAATTTGAATTGCGCCGACAATATTTTAATTTATGGTGAACCCGGCGCGTTATCACAAATCATCACCAATTTGGTCACTAACTCCCTCACCCACGGATTTGAGGGCTTAACGAGTGGCACCATAGACATCACCATTACCCAGGATAACCACAACATATTTATATGCTATAAAGACTCGGGGATGGGCATAGCCATCAACCTCCAAGATAAAATATTTGATCAGTTTTTTACTACCAAACGTAGCCAAGGAGGCAGTGGTTTAGGGCTTAATATCGTCTTAAATCTCGTCACAAAGTCCTTGAAAGGGAAAATAAAATGCGAAAGTGAGCCCAATAAAGGCTGCCAATTTACGATTACCTTTCCGAAGAAAATACCGACCAACTCAATCATTAATACATAGCCTTTATAACTGCACAATAAAACCCAAATATTTAAAGGTTATCTAGCGCAAAAAGTAATCTTGGTCTAAGCTCTAAACAGTGATTACTCACCCTACAAATCAATTAGTCAATCCGTTATTATTGGGCAACAAAGGACAGATAACCATGCATGTTTTCGTTAAAACGTTACTTTTGTGTTTAACAACGGCTACATTGATAGGTTGTGAATAACATGACGAATTTGACTTAAGCCAACAAGCGTTTGGCTTAGCTGATAGTTGTTATCAACTTAGTACTCAAGACAAATATTTTGCCGTGTTAACACCCCTAAAGCTGCCGCCTTTCATTTAACAGTGCCCAAAATAATGCGGTCTCAGTTTTATCACTGCCACAGATCTTGGCACCTTCGTTATTTTTAACGACAGGAAAAAGTCACTGTTTAAAGCAGACGAAAAAGTACGAAGTGGTGTCTATAGTGGAGGGCATCATCTTGAATATACGCCCAGCCAATTATCAAATATTGAAGTCAGCTACTCACCTGATTCAAAGTTATTGATTAAACCCAGTGAATGGATGTTTGAAAAAACCGCTGTTAGTGATGAGTTTAGGTTTTATAATATGACGACTAAGCAGTGGTTGGCGTTTAATCAACATGGTGAGATCGGTCTAAGCCCTAAAAAAACGGCTGGTGAAATTAGCACAACTCTTAAAGTTAATCGTGTCGACAACACCAATTTCGTCAATTTTATTGCGCCGAAAAACCGTCCCCCAATATTCGTTATTTAATGCCTTCGATAACATATTCACCGTGAAATATCAGTTCGATTTTAACGTCTTGGTCAGAAGTGTTTTTCCAATACCAACCATGAGAGCCCTCAAAAGGTGCAATAAAGCTGCCTTTCATTTCATCACTGGTAGCTATTGCATAAGACTTAAAATATCCCGTCGTATCCCCTTTAGGCTCCCCGTGTAGGTCAACATAAACCGCTGTGCCATCGGTTGTCCACTCGTAACCAGCGCTGGCGTGTTTTTTCATGGCCAATTTATATTCAATGCCCCGTCCTGCTGGCACGGTGATTGTTACGCTACCAGGTTGACTATCAGCAACGTCTATTTTGGGAGCGACAGTCTCTTTGCCTTGCCCATTAAAGACCGTTAACCCCAGTTTTTCACCTACCCCTGTTGGATCTATGTTGTATTCAGCAGGCAGAATAAACAGCACTAACGCGACAATTGCGATAAGCAATGCAACGATGGTTGATGTCAATAACGATTGTTTTTTTTTGTTTAATGTCATCACGATCTCTCTTTTGTCTCTAATTGATAAAATAGCCGGTTAACT
>JABSRV010000080.1:6370-14952 GCA_013214905.1 Psychrobium sp.
CAGACCAACCAACATAAAGCCGGCACTCATTAACGCGGTATTAGTGGTTTGGGAAAACTTAACGAAACTTTCAAAGCGGCGCCAATAGTTAATTACTAGCAAAATAAACATCAAGGCAAATAATTGCCCTAATTCGACCCCGAGGTTAAAGGCGACTAAATTTTGCGTGAGCCCTTCACTGGGTAGTTCAAACTCTTGAATTTTTGTCGCTAGTCCAAAACCATGAAACAAGCCAAAAATAAGCACCGCTAGCTTTGTATTAGGCTGCCGACCAAACACCTGCTTAAATCCCCCAAGGTTGTCAAAGCCCTTATAAAGCACCGACAATCCAATAATCGCATCAATGATAAAAGCATTAACTTGGATATTTGCCAGCACACCTGTCATCAACGTCAAGCTATGACCAATGGTAAACATGCTGACATATAACAAGACATCTTTGCTGCGGTGTAAAAAGAACAATACCCCGACCAAAAACAGTAGATGATCATAACCAGTCACCATATGTTTTGCGCCAATGTACATAAACGCGATGAACTGAACTCCAGTATTGTTTTGTAAAAAATGTCGCGTATTGTCATCAACGCCATGGGCGAAGGCTGCCACCGGCACCAGTGTCATCAATAGCACTAATGCGACTAAAAAATACGCCAACTTATTTTGACTCAACATCTGATTTTCCTTTTTCTTAAAAATACATGTACTAAAACGTTTTTTTTTGCAAATGGTAGCAAAGAAGCACTAGTTGCGCGTTTGTGTTTAACTGCGCTTTGTAAGTCAGAAAATACTACATAGTCATAATATCCCATCGTGTGCATTACTTATGAACGACGCAGTAACGTTTAATGCTCACTGGCTAGCTAATCTAAAAAGATTATAAACTTGTCCATATTGAGGAAGCTGTTTATACCAAAAAGATAAAACAATTTCCACGATTCTTACCGCTACCATAATAATTAAAGACATATTCATTGATACTACTTGCCCAATTCAAATTCATACACATCACTGAAGAATCTGTGACTGCATTAGTGCATGGTAGCCATTGAACTCTATTTTATTGAGGCTATGTATCGTAATTTAACGTAGTGATTACACTAATTAAGACCTTAAATATCAATATAATTTTAGTTATTTAAATATAAGGTGCTGTTGAACGACTTGTCTCAGAAATCATGGGCAGCCACACTTACCGCACCTTCTATCCTTACAACCGATATGATAACGTTACGGCTAGCACTACGATCAACATTTAAAGAATGACGACCATGACATTTAAGCTAAACAAATCTTTAACGAAAACACTCAATTACATCGGCCAAGCGGTCCTATTCATTGCCTTTTTTATTGCTCTTTCAACATTTCTAGCAAGGGATATGCTAAAGACCGACCATGTAATGGGAAATCTTGCCAATGATAAAAATGCAGTGCCTTTAAGCAATCAGCCCTCTGGCGCACCTCAAAAAGCAATCAAAGATTGGGCACAAGCGCCGCAACATCTGGTGTATTTTTTTGCGCCGTGGTGCACGGTTTGCGCGTTAAGCCAGCCCTCTTTGTCCGCTTTTGCTGATATACACCCCGATGTGCAAATTATCATGGTGGCGCTTGATTGGGAAGCTTCAATAGACGTCACTAATTTCAAACAAAAACATCAATTCAAGCACCCAATATTACTAGGCAATCAATCGTTAAAACGCCAATGGAAAATAGACGCTTACCCGAGCTATTACTTTGTCGATAATACAGGGAGAATCACCAGTAAAGATCGCGGACTCGTTACACTGCCTGGATTACTGGCTCGCTCAATCTAATAATAATAAAATGCGTTGATACTTGCCGTCACACGAGAAGTAGCCCAATGCTTATAATCAATTTGCGAACGTATGCCCCAAGTTGTTTGTGGCGCCCAATGCCAAATCAAACTTGCGGTGGTTCTGTTATCACTCTCACCACGAATTAATGGGCCATGATAACCAGTCACCCCTATTTTATTTTGCGGGTTTAGTTGCCAAACCAAGCCCGCTTCAAGACCTGCACCGGGTGTGGTGCCATTGGTCAATTCACCTCGACTAACTTCCGCCGAGCCTAATAGGTAACCATGAATGTGGTGTGGGTCTCCCCATGAGCGGCCAAACTCACCTTGAGCAAACCAACGTCCGTCATAGTTCAAAGCGGGCTGTCGGTCGAAACCCGCGCGCATGTTCCATGACCAACTATTAAATACTCGATTATTAGGTGCTAACGACATTGCATCCAGAAAATATAGGCGTTCAAGTTTGGTGTCACCATCACGGGTGACAGAAAACTGAGTATCTAAAAAACTAATTTTTGCGCCAGGAATATAGCCTGCAGACAAATAAAACAAGTCGTGATAAGCCGCGCGCCAACTAACATTTAACGGTGACGATTGATTTTTTATCTGACTTAAACCGAGTCCTAATCTGCCAGAGCGATGGCCCATTTCAGGAGAATTTATTGGACGATCGACCTTAGAAAAACCAACCGCCCCTTTTAGTTTACTGCGCTGATATAACAATTTAGTTAACCGCGGCACTATCTCCTGACGCGCTAAGTGCTCATCTTTATATTTGAAATTAAGCCATTCGTAAGCCATCTCTAAAATTGCCGCTCGCTGATTAATGCTAAACGACTGCTCATCAGGGAATTTCCCAAGCATCGCGTCACTGGCTGCGTCGATCTCTCGATCATTTAACGACTGCGCATAGTGAATTAACTTAGAACCGATTGCTGGACGATATTGCGGCGTATTTAACAATGCTTTGGTTTTTAGCGGCGCAACGGTATCGGAGGGTATGGCGGCATAATCAAACGGTGATACTAAATCGAGATCCTCTTTACCCAACTGCAATAATGCCAATAACTGATAAGAGCAATTTTCATCAATGAGATATGTCGATTGTGATGCTCGATATTGACCACTTTAAACGGGTCAACGATAACTATGGCCATATTATCGGTGATGAGATACTAAAAAGATTAGCTGCCTTACTTAAGACACATATTCGTCAAGAGGACACCGCGGGCCGCTGGGGCGGAGAGGAATTCCTGTTGCTCTTCCCCGACACAGATCTCGCGGGGGCGCAACGCATAGCTCAGTTATTGCAACATGCCATTTGCGTTTATGAATTTCCCGCAGAGTTGAGCCAAAGCTGCTCATTTGGTGTCGCACAATGGGACCGTTTTGAGACATTAAATGATCGGCTAAACCGCGCCGATAGCGCGATATATCAGGCAAAAGAGAATGGCCGCAACCGTATTGAGTTGTCTGTACATTAACTTAGCAGCGCATTGGCAGTTCATTATTTAATGATTCGGCTTACGTACTAGTCGTCACTTTCCCCGTAGTCGAGTCATAGTGA
This sequence comes from Psychrobium sp., assembly GCA_013214905.1. Taxonomy (GTDB): domain Bacteria; phylum Pseudomonadota; class Gammaproteobacteria; order Enterobacterales; family Psychrobiaceae; genus Psychrobium. The sequence goes on from JABSRV010000080.1 coordinate 9,751, forward strand.
ACTATAAGCCTGGGCAGCTTATTATAACGATAAGTACAGCTGAAACTGCCCTTATATTTTACGTCATAATCACTGTTAGTATCATCGGCCGTGATGCCTCCCTGCGTATCGAGTACTGCTAACCATACCTCCTGGCAATCGAGTTGACTATTAGTCGTGAGACTAAAACCGGTGATATCCGCTGGATACCCGGTACTATTAACACTTAAATATCGAGCTCTATTATTCTTACCAAGGTTATCAATTTTAATAAAATTTTGGACCTCTTTGCCATTAGCACGGATTAACCAAGCAATGTGGATCTGCTGCACACCACTCTTAAAAGCAGCGGCCGTGGCCGAAAAAACAACCCGGTCAGCCTCTTCGGATATCCCGATAAATCGCGGCGCTGCAGTGACAGACAATATACCCAAGATAATAATAACCACGATCAGCTCTATTAATGTGAATCCTTTCTGATTGCGTCTCATTTCTTCCTTTGATCTCAGATCTACTAAGCTAAACATGCGCTAATTTTCGCCCATCATATCGAGAATCACCTATTCGTGACTTTAAAATACATTGTAACTTAATAAAAACATAAATACATCCCATTCGTAACCACTATCTGATCACTACACTTTATTCATATACCCCCATACTCAAGTCCAATAGCGCTTAGTAAGAATATTGAGACAAGTCTGAAGCGTTAATCATTTAATGTAGCCATCGATTACTTGACTAGTGGTTTGTAAATTCTAGTTTGGCGCACTGACGCCGGTTTAGCGAGCGTCCATCTCATCACGCATAAAAATAAAGCTAAGAAATAACGAGTTAATGAATTTTTTCAAACCCTTCAACTAAATAGCAATTTGTATCATTCGGTTTAGCAAGTGATAGTCATCTTGGGCTGTCCAAAATAAATTGCTGATGAAAGTCATTGAATATCAGTTAGATTTTCATATGTCCCATCTTTTCTTTCAATAAACGGTCTATTCCCCATCCATAATTTCATCATCAGCCCAATTAAAGTGAATAACAGTCAGTTCGTATTCATTATTATCACATGCACCTTCTACAGCTAACTTCATATCGAGAAGTTGGCTTTCAAACACCCCATCAATAAGCTCACCCTCAAAAAGTTCAACATCACGTTCCTGAAATTCATAACATCGTTCGATACTTCCGCTGAGCTTGTAGAGTTCATATTTTCGTCTTCTCTTAGCGCTTTCAAAGTTTATATAGATGGAAATAGAAGAAAAATCATCTTCAATTTCTGATATCAAAGAATCAAAAGTATCTGTAATTAATCCATCTGCGTTTTTAATATCAAAATCAGGGGTGTTTACACCAGCTTTTACCATGTCTATGTGCAAAGTCTCGTAAATGTTCGACCGTGTCTGGGAAGCTGCCATATTGTCGCCTAAAATTCTTTACCGCCGTTAACCAGTCATCTGTATTTATACCCAATATTGCCAATATCTTACGCTCACAGGCTTTACTATAACTCGTTTTTTTAGGGTCAATATCGCGACCACTCCAATCAACTAATTCAAAGTAATCTGCATAACTAAACGCAATAGCGCTTGTCTCTCTGACTCCAGCAAATGGTAGTGACGATGCAGGTTGTTCGCTAGTTGTAATTTCTACGTTCTGTTGGCGGCTATGGTCAAAGTTTTTCCACTACCCCTATCGTCACCGCATAAATAGCTGCGCCGAACACATCGGTTAATCACATGATAAAAGCTGGTTGCGGTTAAATCTATTTGAGAATATCTTGCGCGGGTCATACATCACCTCTGCTCGTTGTTGTAGCAGAAGTGATTATAGGAGAGCATTGGGAATAAATCACACAGAAAAAACTATCTCATTGTTAAATCAATATTTTAGTTTTGGGTGTCCCCTAGTTTTCCACCCTAGTTTTCCAGTTCTTGCGGTCAATAACAAACGGCGTTACCGCTCGCTCGGCACGGTTATTGTCGATAGCCAAGTGACCATCTTCAACATATACGATTAACGTGTGCCACTGGTTCCGACAATAGTTTATGGTTTTACCAATCGCTGATTTTGGTAGCACTTGCTCTGCTGATTTATCTAGCCAATGCTTAAATTATTTGAGCAATGGCACCGAATATTCTTAACGCACAGCGAGATTTTCATCAACGGATTACCCTTTAGTCCCTTGCAATGCGATATAGCTTTTGAATATGGTTCAGCGCCCAATTCGATTTTCCTGTTTTCCATTTAGGTTAAGATTGTTCGGCTTCTTTAAATTTGCGGCGAGCGTGCGCCATACAAACAACAAGCGTAGCGTCAACTTGGTGATAGCCCACATAGCCATCGACCTGTAATTAACCGTTAAAATCCCCCAAGTAATTAACGGGGCACGAGCCCGCGCGACTATTTTGATATTCGTAAAGTACAAAATTGGGGTGCCCACTTTCTTTAGGCGAGTCTGCGAAACATGGGACATACATGTCCTTTTAATAGAAAAATAAATAAAGATATGATAGAGAACAAATGGTTACAATCAAGTAGTTAACATGTTAATTTAATATTTTAAACAACAAAAAAAGGCACTTCAAAATATGGATTGCCTTCGCTCAAAAAATCACTTAAAAGATATTTTAAATAATAATTACTTTCTAAACAGCTATCTTCAGTGATAGCTGCCCTAAGGATATATACTCTATGGCGATTTCGCCCCCAAACCGCTATATAATGGCCCAGTTAACGATAAGATCTTTCGAATAATAACGGTTTAAAAGTAACAAAGGTTGGCTAAAAGACTCAGGGCGTGAGGAGTCAGTTTTTATGAAAAAATTCATCTCAGCTAACATCTGCTCACGAATACTTACCCTTTATTTGTTCTGCCAATTATTTTTTCTTTGCTTCTATCTTGGCAAACCAAATCAGAGGAATAATAATAAATGCGGTGCCGATTGCCATGCTCAAATCTGGCATTTCATCAAACCACAATATGCCCACTGCAACTGCACCTAATAGGCCACTGTATTCGGCGCTGGCAATTTTACTGGCTTCAACAGCGCGGTACACCAGTACGCATATACCAGCATAAATTAAGATGAAAGTAGTGGAACCTGTAGCGGTTAGCATCGAAGCCCAATGCCAAGGTTTGTCTTCCCATAACGCTAACCCAAGCGCTACGGGGATACCAACGAGGTTGGTGAGCAGTAAAACTTGAAAGACATTATGATGTTTGGGCAATTTACGAATCAATATATTATTCATCGCCATCGTTAATGCTACGATCAGCGCAGCAATCGCTGCCCAGTTAATGTGTGTCGGTTTAACCACGATGAGTACGCCGATAAAACCCAAAATTGCCACAGCAATTGTATGACGTGTTAGTTTTTCCTGAAAAAATATCATCGCTAGTGGCAGCATAAGTAAAGGTGCCGCATAGAAAATAGCATTAGCGGTGGCTAACGGCATAGCATTGAGGGCAATGACCATAAATATAGCGCCAAATAACCAAATGTGGCCGCGTAGGACGTGCCACTTTAGACCATCGAACAGGCCATTTTTATTACTGAAGAGGCAAAATGGTAGTAAAATTAACACGGCGCTTAATTGACGAAAAAAAACAAACTGATATACCGCACCATCTGCTGACAGCGTTTTTATCAAGGCATCAGAAAAGACAGCAATCATATTGCCAATAATAAGTAACGTCATTGCTAATCCGACAGATATTTTTGGCATTTTATTTTTCCTGCTACATTATAAAAAGTTTCAATTGAGATCAATCAACAATCCCTCGTCAGCTAAATGCTGAGATGGTTAGCATATTCCAATCCCTATCATGATGTATAATGATTAAAATACCTTTAGCATTAGCTGAACTAATAATGAAATTACCTCCTTTACGCGCTCTGCAATGTTTTGAAGCAGTTGCGCGCATGAACAGCTTTTCAAAAGCAGCTGAATATCTTAATGTCACCCAGAGTGCCGTCAGTCATCAGGTCAAATTACTGGAAGAGTACTTAGGTGAAAGTATGTTTAGCCGCCAGGGCCGTGCTTTTTCGTTGACTGAGGTCGGCGAGCGTTATTTTGAAGAGGTCAGCAGCTCATTGGCTAACCTGTCCAATGCCAGTCAGCTTATTCGGCATGGTAAATCCGGCAACATTCGTTTGGCGTTATACAGCTCTTTAGCGGTCAAATGGTTAATACCGAGGTTGGCGGATTTTCGCAAACAATACCCTGAAATTGATTTAACGCTAAACATGGTAGCTGAGGAACCGGATTGCAACGATCAAGTCGCCGATTGTTTTATTACAGTGAATCCACCGAAACGTAACTTCGTCAATCACTTTCTCTATACTGAAAAACTCTATCCTGTTTGTGGGAAAAAGCTTTGGCAGCAGATCAAAGATAAACCTCTTCCCGAGACACTATGGCAGCATCCATTGTTATCAGTAAAATATTCCGATTCGAATGAACAGCTCGGTGAAGACTGGTTGCGTTGGTGTGAACGTGGCGGGTTTGAATTGCCAGAAAAGGTAAAAATAAGGCATTTTAGTCATGTATTACTTGCCGCTGAAGCGGCCCGCTATGATTTAGGGATCTGCCTCATTGATAATTACTTAATGACAGATCAAGACCGCCAGCATAACTTTGTCCGTATCCCAATGCATGAGATTCTTACTGGAGATAATTTCTATTTTGTTTACAAAAATACGCGAGCCAAGCAAACCGATATTGTGAAATTAGGCAACTGGTTAAAACAGCAGTGTTTTGAACATGAATCACCATCACACTAAATTGGTATTAGCCAAATAAATAGGTAATGCCTTCATTACGAATAGAGTGTGAATTGCCTTTTAAAGGTTTATGACCGCTATATGATCGTAAAGTTGACGTTTGATATTCAGACTGGTTTTACTCAGCTTTGCGCACCAAGCTGTCAGTGTGGATAGGCTAATATCATTGACTTAGTGTGATTAAACCCAAGCTATTTAGCCCTATAGATCAAAATACTAAGCTTTATGAGGTACAAGCTAGAATCTTAGTACTATTACAATATGCTCTAATAGAGGCGTACAGTGGCACATACAAGCTAGAGGGGGAAAGGGACAGCCATAACTAACTCTTTGATTTAAAATTCAGCTAACGACTGATTAATTCTATCAGTTTCCCTTCTAATCTATTCACTTTGATACGTTAACATTTAGATTTTTAATCAATTTATCGTGTTTTACA
>JABSRV010000081.1 GCA_013214905.1 Psychrobium sp.
CCTTAGCAGGGGAGCGCCTTCGGCCACTCGGCCACCTCTCCGGTATGCGGCGTATAATATAGGGTAGCGAAAATAAGTCAAACAGTTTTTATGAGGTTTATTGTTGTTTGCGGCGTTTTTAATCATCTAGATTAATAAAACGACAAATGTGGTGTTGATAAGACGTTATTAGGGGTTATACACGTGGCCATTGGAAATGCGGAAATTTGTAAGTGGTATGAAATACGATATATAAGGCGCACGATTGACTAATAGCTGGCTATTGGGATTGAGCGCAACGCAGTAGATTGGATTTTAGAGCGTTACAAAACCTGCATATTCATTGATTATGGGTGTTTAGGCTGGGAAATTAGATTTTTAGTTTATAAATATAAACGTCTTAAAACAAAAAAAGCGCCTAAAAGGCGCTTTTCTATCTTATCAACAATTAAACGTTGCCTTCACTACGTTCATTGCCTTCATTAGCAGCTTTTTCCTGCTGAATGCGCTGATAAATTTCTTCGCGGTGAACAGCAACCTCTTTTGGTGCGTTAACACCGATGCGAACTTGGTTACCTTTGACGCCTAATACTGTAACGGTGACTTCGTCACCTACCATTAGTGTTTCACCGACGCGGCGAGTTAAAATTAACATGTCTTGCTCCTTAAGCTAAATCCCGATTGACCCCGGTATTAAAATATCAGCGAATTATACCTAGACGCTTATGTAGATTATATAACTAGATTCAAACTTTTGATTATTTTTTATTGTTTTTTTATCACTTTTTTGTGTAAAAAACGCATTTAGATGGTTAAACGTACGATTGCATCATAAAGTCGAACGTTTACTCTAATTTCAAAACAAAAAAATGCCAATCTATTGATTGACACTTTATTCGCTAAAGGTTTATAGGCGCTCTGTTAACCAGCTTTCTACGCTTGCTAATGCGCTAGGCAGTGCTGCGACATCCGAGCCCCCCGCCATAGCCATATCAGGACGACCGCCGCCTTTACCACCTACTTGCATGGCGACCATATTAACAAGTTCACCCGCTTTCACTTTACCCGTTAAGTCTTTGGTCACCCCAGCGATTAAACTCACTTTTTTGCCTTCTGCGACCGCTACCATCACTATACCAGAGCCCAATTTATTCTTAAGCTCGTCGACAGAACCACGTAACGTTTTGCTATCAACCCCCTCAAGCTGCGCTATTAATACTTTAATACCGTTGATATCAATAACGTTATCCAACAAGTTTGCCCCTTGTTGACTGGCTAATTGTGACTTAAGTTCACTAAGCTGCTTTTCTAGCAAACGATTTTTATCAACGATACTCTGCGTCTTCTCAATTAAATTGACGCTATCGGCTTTTAATACTGCAGCAGTGCTTGCCAGCTTCGTTTCAAGCATCTGCACGTATTCAATGGCATAACTGCCAGTAATCGCTTCCATACGTCTTACACCAGCCGCTATGCCAGATTCCGATATAATTTTGAACATGCCAATATCACCAGTATTGGTTACGTGTGTACCACCACATAACTCAACAGACAACGCTCCCATGCTAACAACTCGCACGTCGTTATCGTATTTCTCGCCGAACAATGCCATTGCACCTGCATCTTTGGCTTGCTCAAGGTTCATCAGATTGGTTTCTACAGCAACATTAAGCCTGATATGGTCATTGACTAAACGTTCAACTTCTTGCAGTTGGTCATTTGTCATGCCTTCAAAATGGGCGAAATCAAAACGTAGTTTATCCGCTTCTACCAATGAGCCTTTTTGGGTGACATGGTCGCCTAATTCACGACGTAGAACAGCATGTAAAATGTGGGTCACCGAGTGGTTAAGCGCAATGTCAGTACGGCGTTTGTGATCGATTTCGGCCTGTGCTTGATCGTTCAAGCCTATGCTGCCCGAAATAACCACACCACGATGTGCAAATACCTTACCAATTTTAACGGTGTCTTCTACTTTAAACACACCGTTTTTGGTGGTTATGGTACCTGTATCACCCGCCTGTCCGCCAGACTCTGCATAGAATGCCGAACTAGTGAGCACTAAAATCGCTTTTTGATCAAGCTCGACAATGTTAGTTTTTTCGCCGTCAATAAGCAGGGTTTCAACAACAGAGTCATTACATTGTAAATCATAACCAACAAACTCAGTGCAACCGTCTAATTTAATACTCTCGTTATAATCAGTGCCGAAATTACTTGCTAGCTGTGCACGCTTACGTTGTTCGCTCATGGCTTGTTCAAAACCTGCTTGATCAATCTCTAAGTTTCTTTCGCGGGCAATGTCTGCGGTTAAGTCAGCAGGGAAGCCATAAGTATCATATAGTTTAAATACTATATCACCACCGATGACTTTACCGCTGATACCAGCAAGTGCTTCATCAAGAATTAACAAACCGCGCTCAAGTGTACGCGCGAATTGTTCTTCTTCTGCTTTAAGCATCTTGCTAATAATGGCTCGATTTTTAGCTAATTCAGGATAAGCTTCGCCCATTTGCTTAATAAGTTCATCGAGTAATTTATAGAAAAACAACCCTTTAGCGCCTAGGCTGTTGCCGTGTCTAACAGCGCGTCTAATAATGCGGCGCAATACATAACCACGTCCTTCATTAGATGGCATAACACCATCAGCAATTAAGAATGAACAAGAGCGAATATGATCAGCGATTACTCGAAGCGATTTGTTATTTAAATCGCTGGTGCCAATGATTTGTGCAGCGGTTTTAATTAAACCTTGGAAAATATCGATTTCATAGTTTGAGTGCACACCTTGCATAATCGCCGCTATACGCTCTAACCCCATGCCAGTATCAACCGATGGTTTAGGTAAATCTTCCATCGTGCCATCGCTATGACGGTTGTATTGCATGAAGACTAAGTTCCAAATTTCAATATAACGATCGCCGTCTTCTTCAGGCGTGCCTGGAGGGCCGCCCGGTACATCGGCACCGTGATCAAAGAATATTTCAGAACATGGACCACACGGACCAGTATCACCCATCGACCAAAAGTTATCTTTTGCGCCAATACGCGATAATGTCGCTGGATCAACACCGATTTCGTTTAACCAAATGTCTTCTGCTTCTTTATCGTCTTCAAAAACGGTAATCCATAATTTTTCTGCAGGCAGTTTCAATTCTTTGGTCAAAAAGTCCCAAGCAAATTGAATCGCTTCACGCTTAAAATAGTCACCAAAGCTAAAATTACCTAACATTTCAAAGAATGTATGGTGACGCGCGGTATAACCTACATTTTCTAAATCGTTATGCTTACCACCGGCACGAACGCAACGTTGCGACGAAGTAGCACGATTATAATCGCGCTTGTCGCTACCGATAAATACATCTTTAAATGGCACCATGCCAGCATTGGTAAATAATAACGTGGCATCGTTACCTGGCACTAAAGAGCTGCTCGGTACAATTTGGTGTTGCTTATTTTCGTAATAAGCTAAAAATGCGTTTCTAATCTCAGCGGTGGTCATGTGCATACGAATTTTCCTAAACATGATGGACAGTTAGATCCCCCATTGACATTGATATGACAATTAATCAGGGTTGTAATCTAAATAAATTTAAACGCAGTATACGTGTTCAGGTAAGCATTGAGCTAGTGGATCTGTTAAAAAAGGCAATAATGTTAGTGAAAGGTTTGAAATGTGTCTTTAGACGGTTATGTGAAAATACATATATTACCGCGCAATCTGACTTTGACACGCTAGGGAAAACTTTTGTTGTTTATGGCGTACAGATTTTGAGGGGAGTAACAGCTAGGCTGTTTGCAGTTAAGTGTTTTGCAATAACTCGGTCAGCGGAAATTTTATTTTCTCGTTATTAAAGCCTTTATTTTGAGGGTGTAAAACCAGCTGTGTAACTGCCCGTTTAGATATGAGGAGCTAACTGCTCTTCAAACTCAATCATAAAACGATTCAGCGCAGGTTTCCAGTTTCTTATTGGCATGGTCCATTTTTTTGACGCCGCCTCTACTGCCAAATATATCACTTTGAGTGCTGCATCATCGTTAGGAAATACCTTGCGCGTTTTTACTGATTTACGGATTACGCTATTGAGTGACTCGATGGCGTTAGTCGTGTAAATCACCTTTCGGATATCCGCTGGATAGTCAAAAATAGTAATTAAATTTTCCCAGTGTGAACGCCACGACTTACTGATTTGTGGGTATTTCTCGTCCCACTTTTCAGCAAAGTTATCAAGCTCCAAACTCGCTTCTTGCTCGGTGACTGATTGGTAAATATTCTTTAAGTCGGCGACTACCTCTTTGTAATCTTTCCAAGGCACAAATTTTAGTGAATTTCTTACCATGTGGACGATACAGAGCTGTATTTTAGCATCAGGGAAGGTGCTATTGATTGCGTCAGGAAAGCCTTTTAGGCCATCTACACAAGTGATTAGCATATGCTTAACACCACGGTTTTGTATATCAGTTAGTACGGAAAGCCAAAATTTAGCGCCTTCATTTTCAGAGATCCACATTCCTAGTAATTCTTTATGCCCTTCGACATTAATGCCTAAAACTAAGTAAATAGCTTTGTTGATAACACGCTTATCTTGGCGTATTTTAAGCACGATACAGTCCAAGTAAACGATCGGGTAGACGGCATCCAACGGCCTATTTTGCCATTCAACAACCATATCCATAACGGTGTTAGTCACTTGTGAAACTAGTCCAGCGGAGATTTCTGCACCGTACATTTCATCAAATGTGGCAACAATATCTCGCGTACTCATACCTTTCGCATACAGGGTCAAGATCTGCTCATCCATGCCCGTAATACGTGATTGCCCCTTCTTAATCAACTTAGGTTCGAAGGTTGCATTGCGATCCCTGGGTGTTTGGATATTAATATGCCCATGGTCACCAATCAGTCTTTTAGATGAATACCCATTGCGACTATTTCCGCTGTGATGGCCTGTAGAGTCGTTTTTATCGTAACCGAGGTGATGATTCATCTCGCCTTTCAAAGCAGCTTCAACGGTGAGTTTAGTGAGGTATGCGCTAAGCTGACTGAGATCATCAGGCGTTCGAATGTCTTTGGCCAACTCTTCCGCCATAGCTTGCAGTTTTTTATTATCCATTATCGTGCTCATTATTATTTACCTTTTTGTAGGGTATAGATAATGAGCAGTTACACAATTCTTTTTACACCCTCACAGAGTTTTAACCCCCTAATGAAAGATGGACACGCATAAAATGTATTTAGCATGTCGATAATCATTTGTACGCGATTAGTCATTATTTAATCCCAAATAGCTTTCTAATTAACCCGGTGCCAAAGCTATTATCATCATTTGAAAAACCATAAATCCTTCGAATATAGGATAGATATTTAACAAATACTTTTGAGTCAGCAAAATAGTTTGGGTAAGCAGCTTTTACCCCACCAACTGCATTACTGTATACCAGCGCTACGACAAGATGCTCTCGAATAGCGGCATTCTTTTCTGCCGCGATATACTCCTTAGCTGCACTCTCACCATCGTGCACCTCAAAAAGTGTTGATGATACAATCGACTTTTTCATATCAACCTGTAAAAGTACATAACCATCAACAGGTTCTTCATCAAGTCTTTCATCTATTATCTTTAATGAACCGGTAAAAGCAATCAACTTATCGGAAATACTGAGGTTTTTACATGACCTAACAATGCGCTTGCAGCAATCCAGAACCTTTCTTTTTTTAACCGGATTTTTTTCATGTAAAATCGCTTCGTACAACTTATTAAACTGTTCTTGATCAGGCAGTGAATCAAACAAATGGATACCGTCAATAATCTCAAAAATAGCCCCCATGTCTATAAAGAAGTTTTTCCAGACGTCTTGTCCTTGATTCGTCTTCAAAGATTGTTTTGTGAATAAATCAACAATTTCTAACGCGGTAGCCCAATAGTGCTGCGTTACAGTTCTTAGCTGCACTTCAACATATTTCGAGGTGCCATACACATCAGGGAACTTACCAATTAAATGAAGACTACGATACCCATCATCCTTTGGTTCATTTATATAATCCTTATATTTTGGCAAACCATCTCTAATTCTAAATTCAGGCTTCTTTTTTAGCTCTCGTTCAACCTGCCGAAGCTTTTTAACGCTCGAAAGAATAGCCCGACACCCACCGATGTCCTGCATATTCTTAAGTTTCATGCCTTTGAACCGGCGCAATTTATTAGCTATCGAAACATGTCTCTTCAAGCGTTTAGCACAAATAGAATTTTTATCTTGCGACTTAGCATAACCTTGAACCATCTCAAGAGCTTTTTCTAAGGGCATCTCATGTGTAAATCGCCAATAAGAAAGCACATCCATCACTTTTGAGAATTCTTTCGGGTTACCTGATAGGTTGTCATCAATAAGCCGCTCTCCAGCTCTAATGACTTCTTTGCCACTAAATTTTTTCTTTAGAACCATTTCAATGTCCTTAACTTCGCTCATCAACAGCACTTTTATCTATTCCCTTAACTGTGTTTCTCAAATCCATTACAACACCCTCATCAAACAAGGTAAACACAAATATGGGACACAAAAATACAATAGATATTCAATGAGTTTCATCGCCAAACGTATTTTAGACCGTAATCTAGCACCAACAATCTTGCCACGCAACAATCCCCCACTATTTAGTTTTAGGCATAAATTCAAAGAAAAAAATTTGGATCGAATGACATTAGAAAAAGTACAGTGAATTGATTTCGTCACACTGACTGCCAAAGCTCGCGCTAATTCGCTATTTCGTGATAGCGACTTACCTATTTTGGTAACACCAAGGGGTAGATAACAATCGGGTAGATTTTATTGTTCTTAAACCGTTGGCTTATTGACAGAGATCCCGCTAAGGATCTCTTTACCGTTTAATCCGATTGGTGTAAGTATTGAGATTAATCTAAATAGTTAGGCAATTTAGGTAACTTATTGATATCTGCTGTTTCATGTTGAATAACCACGCGTGCTGAGGTTTCTTTAGCGATTTCTTCAAAACGAGCCATCGACTTAAGTGTATTTGTCTCATCATGGTTAAAACGCGGTACACGTTTAAGCTCTCGGCTTTTTGCTTGATGATATAGATCGCCCGATAATAAAACCGTACCGGTGTTTTTTAAGTTTACTTGCAACGCGCTATGACCAGCGGTGTGACCAGCGAGATCTAAAATCATCACCGAACCATCACCAAACACATCGTAATCGCCGGTAAAAATTTTGCGTTTGAAGTCTTTAAATGCAGCAAATTGTGCCGATGACTTTTCATTAGCAAACATCGCCTTCTGCTCTTTGTCGCTACCTAGCCAGGTCGCTGACGCAAACGATGACGCTTGGCCTACATGATCAAAGTGGCTGTGTGACAGTGACAAATATTCAATATCGCTTGGCGTAACCTTGATATCTTTTAGTTGTTCAACCAACGTCTTTTTCATGCTAAGACTAAAGACGCCGTTGACCATAGGTTTTGCATTAACAAGTGAGGCGGGTAGACCAGTATCCCACAATAAATCGCCGTTTTTATGGCGTATTAAATAACAAGTATTGCCTAACTTGGCGCTTGTTTTAGCGTAATCACCAGCAGATGAAAATACGTCCATGTCTGATACCGCAATGTCACCGCAATCTAGCGTATATAGGCGCAGGTTATCTTCGTGTGCTTGCGCCACATTAAATGCGCTCAGTGCAAATAGGCAGACGCCAATAAACTTTTTCATTGTAAATCCTTAATCCAATTAAATTATTTTTCAACGCTGATAAATATAAAGACTTTTTAATTGTTGTGCATGTGTTTTCTGTAAGAAAATACATTTTCACGCTACAGCGCAATACCAATCATTGCACGAGCTAGCATCTTTGGTTAATCTGATTTAAAAAATAAAAGGGATATCAAATGAATAAAGTGGTCATTGTTACCAGAGGCAGTCGTGGCATAGGCGCAGCAACCGCAATTTTGTTAGCCAGCAAAGGCTATCGGGTTTGTGTGAACTACCTCAAACAACATGACGCTGCGCAGCAAGTAGTGAGCCAAATAGAACAGGCTGGCGGCATTGCTTTTGCGTGTCAGGCCGATGTGTCTGAGCAATCTGAGGTGGAGCAATTATTTAGCCAAACTAATAAAGAGCTGGGCGCGGTAACGCATTTGGTCAATAACGCCGGTATTTTATTTACCCAATCGCGTTTAATCGATATTGACGTTGAACGTTTTAACAAAGTGATGCAAAGCAACGTGACCTCTTGTTTCTTGTGTTGTCGTGCAGCCATTAAAGAAATGAAAAGTGGCGGGGCTATTGTTAATGTTTCATCAAAAGCATCAATAAGCGGTGCGCCGTTCGAATATATTGATTACGCGGCCTCTAAAGGCGCTATGGACTCGTTAACCAAAGGCTTATCGTTAGAGCTGGCGGGTGATAACATTCGGGTTAATGGCGTGCGCCCAGGCTTTATTGATACGGATATGCACACCGATGGCGGAGAGCCTGATCGCATTGCACGTTTAAGCCCGCAGATCCCACTGCAACGCGGCGGCACGCCCCTTGAAGTTGCCAACGCTATCGCATGGCTGTTGTCAGACGAAGCGTCTTACGTGACTGGTTCATTCATCGATATTGCTGGCGGTAAATAATGATGCGTTTATATATTAGTCGAGAAATTCTCGGCAAATGAGTGTTGTATCATAAGTTGATAAGGTTTCCTTAGTTAAACCGCAAAGAATACCACCACTGCTCGGCTGGTTAAACTTACAATGTTTACAAACCCCAAAGGCAACCCTGCCAGCAGCCTGTTGATAATTACGCAGTACAGTTTGCAGCAATTCCTTTGTTGCCTCTTGATCTGCAACAGATAAACCAGCGACGGCGGTGCTGAATTTAGCGGGCGGGTATGTTTTATCTATAAATGTTCGACCTACGCTCGTTAAATGTAGGTGAGTAATCCTTTTATCAGTTTTGTCTTTTACTTTGCTAATAAGTCCCTTGTTTTGCAATACCTTTAAAGATTGTGACACTGTACCTTTTGTTAGGCCTAAAAACTCGGTGACTGCTAACGTAGTGTCTGAGTATCGGTTGCAAATAGATAAGTAGTGTAAAGCCTCTTGTTGCACTGGTTGCAATCCTAAACTTTGCCCATCTAAGCGTATTTCTTGGCGCATCAAATTTGCGATACGTTCGAGATAATTAAATAGGTCTATATTCATGGGAAAGATCTTGATTGAAATGAAAAAACAGCAAGTTAGAAGATATATTGTATCGACCAAAAACATATTTGACAAGATCAATATTGTAGCGTAATAATGAATATGGTTTCGATGCGAAACTATATTCATTCAACGAGGAGAGTAAGATGAGACGCTCAACACTTTTAGCCACAGTGATAAGCACAACGTTAATAACCAATTTTAGTTTAGCTGATAGCAATAAACATCATGGGCATATTAAAGCGCCTATCTCGCCAGCGGTGGCTGCATCGTTTGATATTGTGCATGCGAAGGTCACCACTATAGGTAGTCATTTAGTTTTTCAGCAAGTAGTAAGGGGCAAGGTTGGGGCTAAAAAACCGACCTCGGTGGGTAAGTTAGCTGGTTCTGATGTGTTTAGTTATGTGTGGCCAACATCAATGAACAGTTCCGCGGTTGGCTTTGAAGCCGATCAAGGTATTCTGGCTTTAGCATTGACCATTCACCCTGATTTTGACGATACTCCGTTATATGATGAAGATGGCGATGGAAATAAAACCAACGACGGTGATAAATGGCATAGCCATTGGGTTGTTTTAGTAAAAGATGATGCTTGTGGTAAGGGCTCGTTAAAGGTAAAAGATATCGCCAAAGGCACAAGTCCTAAAATGCCGATAACTTGGCCTAAACTCCCTATCTTTATCGATAGCCCGGGCTTTGACTTTTCGCTTAAAAATTCTGAAGTGTTAGTTCGAGTACCGCTATCTTCGATTGGCTTTAATGGAGGGTTTTCTTTCGATGGGGTAACCGCTGGATTACGCATAAATAGTCAAGTTCATGCACCATTATTATGTGTTAAAGATGTATTTGATATTGCCTCTGGTGATTTAAGTTTGCCAGGTTTGAGTCAATAATATCAGGTTGACATTATAAAAAAGGCCCAGCCAATTCACATTAGCTGGGCCTTTGTCGATCAATCGGTGAGATTAAATAAACAATCGTTATTTCATTAATGCTCTTTTGGTTTTGTCATCAAATAACAAACTGCCTTTTATCGCGTTGGATTCGAAATTAAGTCGATTCTTCTGCTTTGGAAAGTAGTCTGTTAATAGCTGATGATAAATCGTAAGGCCTTTAATGGTTTTCTTGCCAACCACTTCTTGATAGATGTGGGTAGCATTGATACCTGCCTCAACTCCAATAAACTCAATCGTTAAACGCTGTCCGTTAGCATCAGTTAACGAAAATCGTTGCTCAACGTAGTCTTGTACCAATTTAAGGTACTCTTCACTGTCGGCATCGATGCGTTGCTGATATTTGTCAGACAACATTGCTTCAAGATCATGACTGGTAAAACGATGAATGATCTCAATGCTATTGGTGTATTGGTTGGCGCTGATTTCGGTAGCGCCAACAAAAAAGGTGTGAGCAGCCGCGTTAGCGACCACTCCTAAGCTACATATTAATGTAATAACGAATGATTTAACCATCACCAATTACGCCGCTTTCTTGTCGTCAGCGTCTTCATCTTCTTTATCGTCTTTGTCTGTCTTAAGCTTTTGCTGATACTTTTGCATCATGCTCTTGCTCTTCTTACGCTTGTAAAGCTCTAAACGAGACTCAACGATGCGTGCAGGCCAATAGTTATTGCTAACGTCAACATCAGCAGTTTCCCAGTAAGGGTCTAATACGATTTCGCTGATTACTTTGTCAGTGATTAGTAACTTAGATACTTTCTCGGTGTTCTTGCGCCAGATTTGTGCAGAATAACGCTTAACGTCTTCAGTGCCATCGGTGTACTTAATACCTAAGATAATAGGCATTACTAGGCCACCTTCGTTACTAAAGTCCATGACGTAGATGTTGCTGCCGTTCTTAAGCATTTCTAACTGCCAATCTTCTAACTTCTTCAGGCCCTTGTTGAACTTGTTACGATCGCTGTTAGTCACCGTGAATTTGTCATGTTCGTTGTAGAAATCTAACAATTCAGGTTTTCTGTCAGTGCGAACTGCCATGCCTTTGTTGCGCATGTCAGAGATGTCGCTAGGCTCTTTGTTAAACTGATCGCGATCCCAACCCTTTTGAGTTTCTGGGTTTTGATTGCCAATGTGCAACTTAGTCACTTTGTTTAATGAGATATCAACATGATCTGTTGTGTAGAACCAACCACGAATGAACCAATCAAGGTCAACCGCTGATGCATCTTCTAACGTACGGAATAAGTCAGCTGGTGTAGGACGCTTGAATTTCCAACGTTCTGCATATTCTTTGAAAGCGAAATCAAACAATTCACGACCCATGATAGTTTCACGAAGAATGTTTAATGCTGTTGCTGGCTTGCCGTAAGCGTTGTTACCAAACTGTAAGATAGACTCACTGTTGGTCATGATTGGCACTTGGTGAGAGCTTTTCATGTAGTTAACGATTTTACGTGCTGGTCCACGACGAGAAGGGTAGTTTTCTTCCCATGCTTGCTCAGCTAAGAATTGTACGAAAGTGTTTAGACCTTCATCCATCCAAGTCCACTGACGCTCATCAGAGTTAATGATCATTGGGTAGTAGTTATGACCTACTTCATGAATGATAACGCCGATCAAACCGTATTTAGTACGCTTTGAATAAGTTAGTTTACCGGTTTTCTTGTCTTTCGTTGGACGTGGTCCATTGAAAGAAATCATTGGGTATTCCATACCGCCAACTGGACCGTTTACCGAAATTGCTACTGGGTAAGGGTATTGCAGGCTGTATTTGTTGTAATGCTTAATGGTATGCATGATTGCTTCAGTAGAATAACGCTCCCAAAGCGGATTACCTTCTTTAGGGTAGTAAGACATAGCCATCGTATCGATGTCGCCTTCGCTATAACCTTGTGCATCCCAAATGAATTTACGAGAAGATGCCCAAGCGAAATCACGAACGTTCTTGGCTTTAAAGTGCCATGTTGTCATTTTCTTAGACTTAGTCTTTTCGTTATCAATAGCTTCTTCTTGAGAAACAATGATCACTGGCTTGTCAGCAGTTTTTGCTTTGGCTAAACGTTTACGCTGCGTAGCAGTCAATACTTTGTTAGCGTTCTGTAATTTACCAGTAGAAGCAACGATATGATCCGCAGGTACGGTGATTTTCACATCGTAGTCACCAAATTCTAAGGTGAACTCGCCGTTACCTAAGAATTGCTTGTTCTGCCAACCGTATACATCGTAATAAGCAGCCATGCGTGGGAACCACTGAGCTACTTCGTATAGGTAGTTATCATCTTCTTTAAAGTATTCGAATCCAGCACGGCCGCCCAATACTTTTTGTTCGCGAATTTGATAATCCCAAGCGATGTTAAATTCAAAGGTTTCACCAGACTTAAGCGCGGTTGGTAAATCAATACGCATCATGGTGTTGTTAATGATGTATGGCAAATCTTTACCATTTTTGTCAGACACATCAGTGATGTTGTAACCACCATCGTGATTAGTCGACTTAATCAAACCACGCATAGACTTGAACGTAGTCTTAGGGTTGCTTTTGTTAGCCAAACGACTTGTACGAGTCGTTTTATCAAGAGAGTCACGCTTGAAACGGTTTTGGTCAAGTTGCAACCAAAGGTAGGTAAGCGTATCAGGCGAGTTGTTGATATAAGTAATAGTTTCAGTTGCCGCAAGACTTTGCGTAGCATCGTCTAATCTAACATTGATTTTATAATCGGCTTGTTGCTGCCAATATGCATGACCTGGCGCGCCAGAAGCGGTGCGGTAAGCATTTGGAGTAGGTAGAAGCTCGTCAAGTTGACGGAACTTGTCCTCAAAAGGTTTGCCTTTAGCTATTAATGGTGCAGAAACCACTATTGATAAGCTAAGCAACAAACCACTAACTAGTTTGTTCATATCTCTCGCCTTGATAATTAGGGGGAATTATTATTTTAATTTTGTGATAACGACGTTAATACGGCATATACATCCATGTTTTTAAGCATTTGGTCGGTGACTAAAGGCTATTTAAACCGCATTAATCGATATCGATTTTTTTAAGCCCGCTTTTATACCACGAAGTGACATAAATTTCTTGCTAAAAGTGTTTCCAAATGTACATTTGGATGTGTGATAAATTGCCATAAACATAACAGTCAGCAGCGATTCATTTTTCGTTTATTATAGTGGGAATAAATCAATAAGATTATGAGGGGCTTACAAACCACCATGGTAATTTCTTTAGTAAAAAAAATTAAAAATAAACACGGATTAAACGCATTTTTTATCGTCGTATTCTCTATGATGATTGGCGGTTGTGCCCATCAAAATTTTATGGATGCGGGTAAAGAGCACATTACCAACGAGCGTTATGAATTAGCGATTAGTGAATTTACGCAAGCATTGCATGAACGCCCAGACGACTTGCAAACGCAATCGCAACTTAAATCTGCACAAACGCAGCTCAATCGCTGGGCGGTTGCATTAGAAGCGCGCGCCGATGAAGCCAGAAAGCAGCAACACCTTGGCAAAGCATTATTGCTTTATGGCAAAGTAGTGCAAGTGACTAATAGTAGGCATGCGATAACGCAATATAAAAAGATTTATCAGCAACTTCGCCAGCAAAGTGTCATACACGCTAAATTGACTAAAAACTCTATGGCTGTCTCTGGCGCACAAATTAGCATGGTAGAAGGCATTAAGTTTAATGCGACCACAAAAAAACCGCTAATGCTCGATTTTTCTTCTTCCAGCCCAGTGTTTGAAATACAGCAATCGAGTTCCACCGCTATTACTCAATATATAGTAGGCACGCAATTACTTGAAAACCCTCAAATGGCGAAATTACGTCATAACATGATTGAGCAGCGTGAAGACAGAGAGCATATGCGTCATGAACTTGGTAAGTTAACAAGTAAGTATCATCACCAACAAGAGCAAAAGCGTCGCCTTGTATCGCGTAAACATCATTTGGAAACGCAAGCGTTAAAGAGCAACCTGCCAGGCGACCAACAGCAACAGTTGCGGCAACAACTCACCACTATTAGTTCACAATTATCTAAAGTGCAGCGCCAAATAAGTAAAAGTAGTCAGCGTATCGATCGCCAGCGCCATCGCTTGTCTGATAATCATCATGCATTGGACGAAATGGTTTCTGAACTATCACATACACCAGCGGTAGTTGAAGTGCCTGTTTATGCGGATTATGAATATCAGCTACGCCATCAAACTAATTCGTTGTCGGCGTCGTTATTTTTAAGCGTCAATCGGGTGATGCGCACTGCTAATGTGCAAGTATCTTCTAAAGATACTAGTCATGGCGCGCACCCTTCCATTGGTTTGGCGGCAGATCCGATGCAAGTGCAATCAAAAAATCAATTGCAGCCACAATTTGAGCAACAACTTAAAGTGATGTCCAAGCGCTTATTAACAGAATTGGTTGATGAACACCGTTTGGCGTTTTATTTCCGAGCAAATAAAGAAGATAGTATTAATAAGCAGCTCGATTTATTAGTATTTCACGGCTTAGTAACGAAATCTGGCGCTATTGAGAAAGCAGTAGTTAAAACCAAAGACTTATTAAGAGTACAATATGGTCAGCAAGGCGAGTTTGACGTGAATAGATTGTTGCACCTAGCCCTGTGAAATGCCTGTTTTTAAGCCGTATTGGCGGCTTTTAACACGAAAGTTTGCGCTGGCGCTTAAAGTTGATGCAGATAGATAATTAAATGGATTTATTGGTTGCAATAATAAATTAACTCTCTATTATAGCGCCCATCTGAGAAGGGAC